>JAIYDQ010000110.1 GCA_027487375.1 Planctomycetaceae bacterium | reverse complement strand
GCTGCAGTTACTTACAGGGGCTGCAATTCGACAAGGGTCCGAGCAACCTCCACAGCGAAAATGTCCAGCGTTAGCAATGCTCGCTAGGACGCTCAGAAAGGGCACAATAGCCAGTAATTTCACACGATGCTTCACTTGAAATCTCCAATAACACTCAATTTGCCCGGCCCGGTGTAGATGCGATGTCTACTGCTCCGTCTTGGCCCAGAAAAACTACGACAAACCACACTCTACTAGCTTCGATGCAGTTTTTGTATCACCGATTCGCAAAAATCAGCATATTCTCTTTAATCGGCACAAACGTCCGGCATTGCCTATCCCACCAGTTGAAGTGCCTCGCAAATTGAAAAATCCAAGAACGGAAGGCATCGTGAACCAATTACACTAAAACCAATGCTTTTCGCGCACGTTCGACTGCGAACGATTTCGTGATGAAAGCCTCGTGGAAATTGCTTAAGTTTATTTCATTCAAGAACTTACGTAAAATGATCTTCGTCTCGCGACTCAATCAAATGTTCTCCGTCAGTTCGGTTGCGCCTCGCTCCAAAGGTTCATCCGTTGGGGGGAGGGCAAGCAAAAGATGGCTTCTTTCCATCAAGACATTTTTGGCGCTCTTCTGGTGCTTAAGCCTTACCGATCCGGCGTTTTCCCAGCAAACCAAGCTGGGAGCAGATCCGCGAGTTGCTCGCGTTCAGATGCGGCTAAGCCTCAACGATGAGGCGATCGATGTAATCGAGAAAGGGGATTTGCTAACCGTCATCGAAGAACGCGAAAATGGTTTTTTGATCCAAACGGTCTCAGGAACAAAAGGTTTGGTAGCAAAAGTCAATGCGGTGTCATTAGCCGAATCCACCGACATCTACACCGAATTGATCAGCAAAAATGAGAAGGAAGGAAGGCTCTATACACTCCGCGCGGGTGCTTGGTGGGCGGCTGGGAAATCCTCCGAAGCTCAAGCGGACTTTGATCGAGCGATTGAGCTTGGATACACTGCTGCCCATGCGTACATGAGTCGCGGTTTATTTTGGGCTGCAAGCAGGGACTATGAAAAAGCAATCTTGGATTACACGAAAGCAATTGAGAAAGAGCCATCCGAAGTTGCGGCTCTCGTCAATCGTGCAGCAGCATATCTAGCCAGCAATCAACTTGAGAAATCTGAGCAGGACTATTCTGCAGCCATTAAGCTTCAACCAAAGTCCCCACTGCTCTATCAACAACGAGCCGTCACTCGAAAAGCGATGGCGAAAATCGACGACGCGATCAGTGACTTCAGCCAAGCGATCGAAATCTATGGACACGATAAACCGCAAAGTATCCCCGCATGGATGAGTCGTGGATTTCTTTATTTTCAAACAGCCAACCATCAGCAAGCGATCGATGACTTTGGTCATGTTATAGAGCTCAATCCTAAGGCGACTGTAGCGTACAATAACCGTGGTTACAATCTTCAACAACTTGGCAAACCAGTCGATGCGCTCGCTGACTTCGACAAGGCGATTGAGCTCGAGCCAAAATACGCTCTCGCGCATCAGAATCGAGCTTGGCTTCTTGCGACGACCGACAACGAGAATATTCGCAACGCAGAGGCTGCGATTGCATCCGCAACGATAGCTTGCGAATTAAATGATTATCAAGATGTGAGCGACATGGCGGCACTGGCTGCTGCCTATTCTGTCAATGGCGAATTCGATAAAGCCGTCGGCTTGCAAGAGAAGATTGTGGAGCGAGCTCCTCCAACACAAAGGAAGTTTGCTGAAGAGATCTTGAAACTCTATCTAGAAAAAAAACCGTTCGATCCAAAAATTGCGAAACAACTGCAAATCGAAATCAACTCTCCTAGCACGACCGCTGCACCAAGTGCGTCCCCCATCCAGCCATCCCCAAAACCAACCCCGGCCCCAGCCCCCTCGAACGATAGCCCCAAGCCACCCAAAAAACGAGCCCTTTAAGTTCGAACACATGGAGTGGCCCTCAGGCAAGTAGAAAAGCTGATTCCCTTCATTTTGAGACGCGAAAGCAGACTATGAATGACCTAGTCTTCCTTGGCTACTCAAATGAAGGAGTTCTTTCCCACAGTATTCTTAGTCCGTTAAATACGACGACGACCGTACTTCCTTCATGTGCTAGTACACCGAGCCAAAGAGGAAGATCGAAGAAGCTTGCGATTACAAGTACCGCGATGGTACCGAATGCAAAAATCATGTTTTGACGCACTCGCTTTCTCGCCAATCGGCTTACCCAAATCGCAAGTGGCAGTGCATGCAAGTTGTCTCGCATCAATACGACATCTGCCACCTCGATCGCCACATCTGTTCCTGCACCACCCATCGCAATCCCGACGTCAGCAGTCGCCAATGACGGTGCATCGTTGATTCCGTCTCCGATCATGGCAATCGATTGATAGTTCTTCGACAATCTCGCGATTTCATTCACTTTGTCATCTGGCAAAAGACCTGCTCGAAACTCGTCAATTCCCAGTTGCTTTGCAATCGGTGCTGCTACTCGCTCATGGTCCCCGGTAAGAAGTACCACCTTTGCGATTCCAAGCTCCTTGATTATCGCGATTGTACGTGCTGCTTCCGGACGGAGCTGATCGGCGACTCCTATAACGCCATAGATATTGTTTTGATTGTTCTCATCCGTACCCGCTACAACCAAGGCTGTTTGACCGAGATCGCGAATTCGCTGAACGTTTTCAATCAACGCTTCAGGTAAGATCACATCATGCGATTCGAAAAGAGCTTCGCGTCCAATTCCAACCCATAGACCTTCGACCTGTGCGTGCACACCTAAGCCAGTGTGACTCGCGAACCCCCGCAAGTTGGTAGGTATCGAAGTTATATTCCGCCGCTTCAGTTCTTCCATGACAGGAATTGCAAGAGGATGTTCGCTCTGCTTTTCAACCGCAGATGCAAGGGCGAGCAGCCGAGGTATATCTTGCTCACGAGTCGCCCAAACCTCCGTGACACCTGGACGTCCCATCGTAACAGTTCCGGTCTTGTCCATCGCAAGGACCTCGACTTTACCAAGCGATTCCAAATGGACTGCACCTTTGAACAAGACACCACGTCGCCCGGCAAGTGCAATAGCGGAAAGCATCACTGAAGGCGAACTTACTACGACCGCACAGGGAGAAGCGGCGACTAACAGAACCATGGAATGATAAAACGCATCGTACCAATCTGTTGAGTGTACTAACCTGGCTCCAATCAATACCATGAGCGAGGCCGCAAAAACGCCAATTACATAAGGTTGCTGCCACGATTCGACAAACCGTTGAGTAGGTGTCTTCTGAGCTTGAGCCTCATGAACCATGTGAACGATACGTTCGAGTGTTGTATCTGCAATGACTTTTGTCATTTCAACAATAACGGTTCCTTGCCCGTTCATCGTTCCCGAAAAGACATCTGCTCCGATTACCTTATGAATAGGTTCGCTCTCACCGGTCAACGTCGACTCGTCTACCCATGTCTCGCCCTCTTGAACGATTCCATCGATTGGAAACCTTTCGCCAGGCTTTACACGGATGAGGTCTTTTACGTTTAGAAGTTCGACTTCAATTATCTCGTCATTATCATGCGCGAGATTTAAACGTGTCGCTTGACGAGGGCGAAGCTTGATTAACGATTCAATAGACTGATTCGTTCTATAGGTAGCAAAGGTTTCGAGGGTCTCAGCTAGTGCGAAGAGGAAAAGCAAAATCGCACCTTCCATCCAATCGCCTAAGATCGCGGCACCGATAGCGGCAACAACCATCAAAGTATGGATGCTCAACTTCCCGTGACGAAGGTCGATTATCGATTCAATAAACGGCCGGTAACCTCCAGCGATGTACGCAACTACCCATAAGGCAATCGCAAGCGTGGCTGGGCCTCCCCCTTCGGTTGCACCCAGGTATCGCGACACCCCAAACCCGATCAGCCCAAAGATTAAGCAAATGGCCGTCTCAATCGCTTCAAAGATCGGTGGTCCAGAGTGATGATGATGTTCTTTGCAACCCATAAGTTTCCTTAATCAAATGACGCTTAGATCCGAACCATTATAGCATCATCGAAGGCAACCTACGTCGAAGAAGAAATGATAAACGATTTCACCTTGCTGAGATCGATTGCTGAACCGCTTCGCGAATCATCGGCTTTGTTTCAATCAAAATTTCAAGAATTGCGGTCCTACATTCTTCCGTCAAATGGGAATACTTGGGAGAGGCGTCCTCTCCTTTGAGTATTCTAAGGGCTTTTGCTACGACTATTTCTAATACCTTGTTTGGCAATCGGTCAAACGAGGGCGAATAGATTAAGTAACTACAAGGGTATTTAAAAAGCCGCGTCTGGAGATCGAAGTCTCTCAGCGACCTCCCCTTCGAATCGGCTTTGGCTCGTTTAGAAAAGTCCTTCGCAAAATCACTAGTTCCGGACACAGGGTCTTGAAGCTGGAATTCATCACACATGAATAAATGATAGAGCAACTGGTCTGCTACGGATTCCATTCTTCGCTGGGCACTTTCGCTAACAAAGCCTTCTTCACGCTCCAGTAATTTGTTCATGTCATAAGATTGAGCCAGAGCTTGCCGCGTTTCAAAGTTGGCTGCAGTAATCGCGTTGTGCATTTGCGTTTGATGTTCCAACACCATCAATGCGACGAGATCACTGTGCGGTGTCAAGTACGCGGAGGTGTCGAGGAATTCTTCGAGCGACTTGCGATTTTGTCCAAGCAACTGAGTATTGGATTCCTTTTCATCTGAAAAAATTTGGTTCCCCATATGCTCCATCCGACCGTGACTTCCTGTCACGTACCATCCTCCCCAACGATTCTTGAACGGGCTTGTGTGATCGGTTGTAAAAGTACCACTTCCCAGAATGGGATGGCCTGCTTTATCTGGAGAAACACTGCGGACGAGATACCCGGGGACATCCTGAGTACGACTTGAGGCGTGACAGGTTAAGCACTGGCCTCGGTCTCGCAACAAATTGGGTGCAGAAGAATCGCTCTGTTTTAAAGTATAGAAAATCGCGCCTTGCTCGGGATCTGTCGACGCTAGTTCGATAACGTCGCCATGAAAACACCACCCGACATACACGTCATCATTGAAGTAAATTGCCCTTGGGTGTCTCGGAGAGATTCGCTGAAGTTGGAGACTTGTCTTAGAAAAGACGAGAACCTGCGAACTCTCCGGGATGCTCAACGCTGTTAATACCGACTTCAAGAAACCGTGCTTCTGATCGTACTCGAGTGCCGCGTCACCTGACGATAGCTCCTTTGCGAGGATCGCTACTGGATCATGAACTTCATGGCTAAGATAATTAACAGGAGGTCCTTCGAAAGAATCCTTTTGCGCTTCGACTCGCCCTGAAAGCAGAAGACAGGCAATTCCCCAAAATAGCGAATGGATGACCTCGCGTTTACAAGATAATTTTTGGCGACTAAGCATAGTCAGCTACTCGTCGCTTTTGTTGGAATGAATATCGACATCATCTTGTAGAATCCGCAATGCAGGTGACTCCAGATCGTCGTACTGTCCTGAAGCGATACAGCGGACGCAAGCATACAGTCCGATCGCGCCCATCAACAATGCAATCGGAAGAGTGATGTAGAGGACGCTCATGATTTCTCCGTCTTCTCGAAGGAGTGCCCTGTAATCGCTAGTCCTAATACGGTGAGTCCGCTAATTGGCATAAAAATGGCCGCGATCAATGGGTGTATCAAGCCGATCACAGCTAGAGAAATCGTGATGGAATTGTAGATCAGTGAAATTCCAAAGCACTTCTGGATCGTTCTGAGTGTTGACGAGGAAGCATCGACTAATTGATCAATGGAACGCAAACGATTGCTTGCGACATAAATCGGTGCCGCTCGAAGGCTAATCTCACTACCTCCCCGAATCGCTATCCCTACGTCACCGACTGCTAAGGCGGCAGCATCGTTGATCCCATCGCCAACAAACACTACGGCAGCCTTCTCATTCTCGCGTGATAATCGAATAGTATCGACTTTCTGCTCGGGGCTGGCTTCGCCAATCGCTTGCTCAAAAACGATTCCGCTTCCTTCGATGCGTCTCCTCCAGTAATCGACAACTTCCTTTCGGTCGCCGGACAAAATGCAAAGCCTCCAGCCTTTTAATTGGAGAGCCTTAAGCGATTCAATGGTATCGTGCCGTAGCGAGTCGCTAAGCGACAGGATCGCTTCAATCTTTCCATCAATCGCAATCCAAATGGGCGTCATGCCGTCCCGTAAAATGCGATCATGTATTGAATTCCAATTTGTAGGTATCACAATTTTGTGAAGCCGAAGAAGGGGCTCCGAACCGATCAAAACGAAGTCTCCGTCAACCTTCGCCGATACGCCGAGCCCCTCAATCGATCGGATCTCTTCCGTCGTTGTCGACATAGACTCTGATTGAGAAATTTTCGATCGTTGTAACTGAACGTATTCGCAAATCGCTTTTGCAATCGGGTGGTTTAATTGCGATTCGACTGCGATCGCACACTTCATACTTTTGGTCGTGCCTTCCCATTGCTGTACTCGCATATTCCCTTCGGTCAGTGTTCCTGTTTTGTCAAACCACATGAGACCTGGTTTTGCAAGTCGCTCCACGCATTGACCGTCACGAATCCAGATTTGTTGCCGAGCAGCTCGCCCTATTGCAATAGTAATGACTAGCGGAGCAGCGAGAGCAATTGCACAGGGGCACGCAATCGTCAGCAAAGCGACTGTGTGCATGGTTGCGGTAGCGGGGCCCGCTAAAAAACACCACCCAATCCAGCACCCGACAGCCAGCAGAAGGACCATTATCACAAACCACTTACCGATTTTATCTGCTGCTTGGACAAGCGGCGTTCGATCTCCCGCTGCGTTTCGAATCACTTCTTCCAATTGACCAAGCCGACTCTGCTTACCACATTCGGTAATGCATACTTGGATTGGCGAATCTATGTTCATCGTACCACCGACGACTCGATCACCAATCGAGATAGACTGCGGTGCGCTTTCACCAGTCAGCCAGCTTACATTCAAGTGACTGCGACCTTGCACCACGAAGCCGTCGCTGGGAAGCGTTTCACCTGGCTGCACAAGCACTACGTCGCGCGGTTTCAGTCGCGAGGCTGCGACCGATTGAAATGAGCCGTCTTCGGCAACACGCGTTGTAATTCCATTAGTCCACCGAAACAACTTTTCTAACGAGAGCCCCGCCACATATTGCGAACGGAACTGAATGTAGCGACCAATCCTCAATAGCAAAACTAAGGATGCCAACGAGTCGAAATAGATATGTCCTTTACCGTAAATTGTGCCGAACACCGAACCTGCGATTCCCATCGCGAGGGCAATCGCAATCGGAATATCCACATGGGCTGTGCGAGTTCTAAGGGCATTAATCGCAGAGCGAAAAAAGACGCGGCCGGGGAATATGGCAGCCATTACACCCAAAATGGTTCCGATCCATCGGAAGAAGTGGGTGTGTTCGATAAGCATCCCGGTTGCCTCACCAGCGTACAACGCTATTCCAATCCACATGGCGTTGGCAGCAAGGAACGCGGCAACGGCGATTGCAATTAGGTGTTCTCGCTGTTGATGTCGATTCGTGCTTTGGTCTGTATCGTCACGATGTTGTGGCAGCAGCAAATAGCCTAACGGAGCGAGTCGACTTGCAACTTTCGAAGGGTTCGTTTTCTCGGGATCATAAACCAGATGAATCGAACGATCATTCATCCGAACTTGAGCAGAATGAACGCCTGGAAGGGATGGTTGCATGCGCTCGATCAGCCAAGAACACGCCGCGCAGTGGAGCCCTTCAACGGTTAAGCGTACTTCACAAAGTCCATCTGATGTCTGGTGAACGTCGACACCTGCCCCTTCTAAGTCCTTGAGCATCTCAATGGCTGCAAGAGTGGGAGCTTTCTGTTTGAAAATGGTATCGGTACCAGCCGCATCTACATTACCGGCTCCTTCGCGAAGCGAGTAATAGTCATCAAGCCCCATTTCATGAATTAACGCGAATGCCCCCATGCAACCGTGGCAGCAGAATAAGTGGCCATTCGATCCAACCATCGATGACGATACGAGCCCACAGTGATCGCATGTGGCTTCATGCGGTTCATTTTCAGACTGCGCGACATCAGCTGGCGAAGCATGTCTATCAACAACGTTCTGGAGTGAGTGTGTGGCTTCCGAGTTTCTCTCTAATGCGATCATCAGCGTCCTTCCTTTGATCGGAATTTTTCTTGCGCTGAATTTTCAATGGGACTTTGACTCGACTTGGGGGCTTCCGTTTGGATGGATACGGGATGGGAATCGATCGCCACTCCCGCCGGCAGAGCATCCTTTGTTTTTCTTTCTATTCTTTCCTTACAGCACGGAAGCGGCTCGTCGCCCAGAGCTGCAATGCTTGCTTGATTTAATTCGCCCGCATGAATCGGAGAGATCATGCCTTCAAGCGAGATTTGCGATCGAAAAGCGATTGTGTAGCCCCCAAAACCAATCATCAGAAAAGCGACCACTACTTGAAGCGGAACTCGGAAAACCATTCCTAATACCGGAACCCTTGCCAAATTGGAAAACACATGTCGATTGCGTAATGATTCGCTTCCAATTGCTAGTAGCGATAGCAGCGGAAGTGTGCCAATCCAAAATGCGAACATCATCCAGGTTGCGCGACCTACGCTGCCCGTACTACTCGCTGCAAGTGCGAAGAGATAAAGCCAACCACAAGGCAGCCAAGTCGTTATCAATCCTAGAACGTAAGCCTTTTGTATCGGTGAAGTCGACTGAAATCGCTTACCGACGGCTAGAATTCTTTTCGTCCATTTTTCCATGCTCGCCGAGTGCCGCACAGACTGCGTCGCTTGCATCATCATAGCTAAACGCGCAAATCCAAAAACGATCATCGATAGTCCGACCATTATCGCGGCAATACCGCTCCAACCCACTGTGGCTCCCGCATGGTTCACAATCGTCCCTGCCAAACCTGCGATGACCCCCAATACCAGATAAGTACTGAGGCGGCCTAGGTGATAGGCTACTAATCGAAGAGTTGCCAAGTACCGAGTAATGTACCCCTGCGATGTGGAGTTGATTGAATCGATAGAAGCTTTCGCTCCAAGCGGAATCGCTGGAGTATGAGTTGCAATCATCGTAAAAGGTCCGCACATGCCGACACAATGAATCGACCCTACGATCGAAGCACTTACAGTGGCGACAAATAGCTCAAACCAATTCATGACAAACTTCTCATTCGTTTCTCTTACCGACTGAACAGGATCAAAGCAGGAGATTCCCTACTTGATACGACTCGTGTATATAAACTTTCATGCTCCGCTTCGCTACTTCTTTAGAAAACTCAACATCGCGCTCAAGCAGGAATTGCTCGTCTCCACGCTGAAGCCTGAGTTCGATCTTCCACAGTCCGTCACGAGAGCAATCCACGGCCGCTTCGTACTCACCGGGTGTGACCTCGACTACATCTGCTCGAGTCATTTCGGTTACGCGGGCAAAGTGATATGCACTGAGCTTACCAAATCCACCCACGATGGGATTTCCTGAGCGATCGACCGCATGAATTCGGATCGCTTTCCGCTGCGGCTCAACAGGTGATAGATCAAGGACCCATCCTAGCTTATTGGAAGCAAGTCGTTCTTGATGGCGGTGCTCCCAACTAACGTTATTCTGTCCATAATCTGGCATTGGGCGAAACGATGGGTCGCGGGTGGCCATCGCAATCGCAATTGTTGCAATGGCGATATCCATACTGAAAAACGCTAGGACCAAGCAGACCCAAAAGCGTCGTGACCGTCGTTCAGAAATTTTATCGATGTCTTTACTTGAGGTTGTCATATTGGATGCAATCATCTTGGTCCTAGGAGCTGAACGTAAACTTCGCGATGATTCCCGCTGTTGTCCTCGACTCTTACTTCAGCCGCGGCATGGCCTGTACCTGCGGAAAGACGATTGTGAAAGTGGATCGCAACGGGGGCAATTATCGATTCACCTGGTTCAAGCTGGAGCGGTTTTCCTGAACTCCATTCGATTGTTGCGTTCTCAGGCGTCTTAATCGCCATTGTGTATTCTTGCAGAATCTGTGAGCGATTGACGATTCGCAGGCGGAAGTTGTTTTGGATGTCGCTGTTACTCATGGCCGTATAGGGTGCACCAGGAGCACGAAGCACTCGAACGTCCATCGCGAACTTAGTTGACAATACGTAGACAAATAGCAAGGAAAGCACACCGATCAATGTCGGATAGATGATGGTCCGAGCACGAAGCCAACCGAATTTTTTACCAGCAAGTTCGTCTTGGCTGCTATAGCGTACCAATCCGGGCGCGAACCCGGCATGCTTCATGACGTCGTCACAAGCGTCGATGCATTGAGTGCAATGAATACACTCCATTTGTAATCCATTGCGGATGTCGATTCCCGTTGGGCAGACTGCCGTACAACGCCCACAGTCTAAACAATCCCCGAGCTTACTCTCTTCATGCCGTTTGCCTTTTCCACGAGGCTCACCGCGATCCTTGTCATAAGCGACGATCAGCGAGCGACGATCCAGCATGACTGATTGAAAGCGGCCATAGGGGCATGCGATCATGCAGAATTGCTCTCTAAAAAACAGGAAGTCGAAGAGCAATCCTCCCGTTACCACGCCCATCACAAGAAACGCGGTAGGATGCTCAAGCGGAGAGAGCCGAACCCATTGAGCAAGCCTGTCCGTTCCAACAAAGTAACTAAGCCCCGTATGGGCGATAAACAAACTGCAGGCGACATAAGCGAGTATTCGAAGGGGCTCGCCAAGACCAGGTAGTCGTTTACTAACACCCGCAAAGAATCGGTCGATCGGACGAAAAAGGAATTCCAAATAGACGGTTTGAGGGCATCCCCAACCGCACCATATTCGACCACCGACAGCAGTCACGAACATAATCGAGAACATTGCCATCAGCAGCAGTATCGCGACAAGCGGAGTATCCGTTGGATAAAACGTATGGCCGAGAATGGTGAATTGTCGCTTGATGATATCCAGAAGCACCAAAGGACGACCGTTGAGTCGGAAATGGGGCAGTGTCACGAAGAATACGATAAGCCCGTAAGCGACCCATCGTCGACGAGTCCACCATTTACCTTCCGATAACTTCGGCGATAGCCACTTTCGGCTGCCGTCCGCCATAAGTGTTGGCAGTACTTGTTCTTCGGCTTTGAGAATCGAAGAAAAGGTTTGCTGAGTGGGTGCTGAAGAGTACGATGCTGAATCACCCCCCAAAGCACTCTTGGTTTTGTGTAAAGTTCCGTCCTGAGACAACATGGAGGGAACATTGCTTTTGAATTCCGAATTGGATGTTGCCGAGCAACCTCCGCAACCCAAACTGCATTGCGATTTCCCGACAACCGTGATGGGTAATTTGCTTTTCATGATTTCGTACTATTCAGGTTTAGGCCAGGGAGCAATTGTGCTTCCATCGGGTGCCTTAGGCTTTGCGGGTTTGCTGCCTCGAAGGCTTGCAACGTATGCTGATACAAGAACGATATCGTTCTTGTGACCGAGTCGAGTCGCCCAAGCTGGCATAGCTCCACCAGCAACTCCTTCGTTGATGACTTTTACGATATCGGTAACTTGCTTGATGTGCTTGTAGTTGTCGTCGCAAAGGTTAGGCCCCACATTTCCGCCTCCATCCGGTCCATGGCATGAAACGCAGTTGGCTTTGTAGATAGAGCCTCCAACACCGACCCATTCCGGCTTGTTCATGTATTTGATGAGTGTGGCTTCGCTCGAATCCAAGTCACCGATCTCTGCATACTGACGGCGTGTGTTTTCTGCCAAGCCAGCTTGGAACTGCTCCTCAATCGATCGACCAGGTGCACCGACATGAAAAATCATGAGATAAATCGGAGTGAACGCGATCGATAACAAGAACACGTTCTTCCACCAACCGGGTAGTGGATTGTCGTATTCTTGAATCCCATCGTAACCATGGCCTAGGTGAGCAATCGTTTCGTCTGGAATTGATTCTTTATCGTTCATACTTCGTGTTCTATATTGAGTTGAAGGGATTTATTGGAGCTTATTGAATTCTAGAGCCTGCTGAGGGTTTGGAATCCGTCGGTTACGTAGTTGCGTCTCTTTGAGAGGCATTCGCGTCTCGTCTCGGAGAGACGAGAATACGTGTTTAGAACAACGCCTAGTTGGATTTCTCTGTCGTCTTCTCGTGCTTAATCGGGTCCTGAACCAAATCGCTAAGGGGAATCGAGCTAAATCGCTCGGTAGATTCCGATCGTAATCGGAATGCACCATAAATCACTGTTCCGAATGCGAGTGCGAAGATTACCAACGCAATCTCATCGAAGGTCGAATAATCGAGTTTAGATACTACGTCTTTTAACATGGTTCGTTTTGTACCTTACTTGGCATTGCCAATATCTGCATCACTCACCGAGGTTGAGACACTCATTGCAGCTTGTTCCGTTGCGTCTTTGGAATCCAACCCAGCCGTTGCAGGTTTCGGTGGTTCGTCGACACGGAACAAGTCGCGTCCGAGGCGTTGTAGATACGCGATCAATGCAATGGCTGTTGAATCCTTGATCAACTCACCATTGTAGGTGACAGGTCCACCCTGGGCGATAATCTCCGCGGCAATCGCTTCGGATTGTGTTCTTGCCATCGCTTCGGATTCTGTGAGTTCACGGTCATACGGAGCTCCCAAGAAGTGAGCCGCTTGAACTCGCTTTCCAATCTCTCCGAAATGAAGTCGTTCCTTGAGAAGGTGCTCATAAGAAGGCATCACGGTACCTGGAGAAATTCTTGCAGGATTCTCGAAGTGGGTCCAATGCCAAAAGCTACTGTTCTTACCGCCTTCTCGAGCCAAGTCGGGCCCGATGCGCCGTGAACCCCATTGGAATGGACGATCGTAAACGGATTCACCAGCCTTGCTGAATTCACCGTAACGCTGCGTCTCGGCAATCATAGGTCGAATCATTTGGGAGTGGCAGTTGTAGCAGCCTTCGCTCACGTAGATGTCTCGACCGGCAAGTTCCAGCGGTGTGTATGGCTTTACACTCGAGATCGTTGGGATGTTGCTTCGAATTAAAAACATGGGGACTAACTCGAAAGCACTGGCGATGATTACTGCAAGGGTTGTCAGCACTGTGAATTTGACAGGCCATCGCTCCCAACTTCGGTGCCAGTCCATCATTGCAAACTTGTCAGCCTTGACTGCGAACTCAAGAACAGGTGTTCCTGCAAGTCGGCTTGGTGGCAGCGCTTCGTCAACGTAGTTTGATTGAAGTCGAGGTGCCGAGTAGGTTGGATCTGCGTAGACCGATGGCCGAGTTGTCCAAGTCATCAAGGTATTGATGGCCAGCATCACCATACCGAGGACATAGAGACTTCCACCGAGGATACGGAACCACCAAAACGGAACAATCGTTTGTACGGTTTCGATAAAGTCTGGATATTGAAGCCGACCGTAGTCATCCAGGGCTCGCCACATCAAACCTTGGGTGATACCTGCAGCATAAATTGGAACGATGTAAAGCAAGATACCGATGGTACCGATCCAAAAGTGCCACTCGGCCATCTTGGTACTCCAAAGCTTGGTCTGATAAAGCCTCGGCAACAACCAGTAGATCATTCCGAACGCCATGAATCCATTCCATCCCAGTGCACCCGAGTGAACGTGAGCGATCGTCCAGTCCGTATAGTGCGAAAGCGCGTTGACGCTCTTCACCGACAGGAGAGGTCCTTCGAACGTTGACATTCCGTAGAAGGTGAGACCCACCACGAAAAACTTCAGAACAGGATCCGTGGTGACTCGATGCCATGCACCTCGTAGCGTCAATAGCCCGTTGATCATTCCACCCCAAGATGGCATCCATAGCATCACACTGAAAAGCATCCCAAAGGTACTAGCCCATTCCGGAAGAGCCGTGTAATGCAAATGGTGAGGCCCGGCCCAAATATAGATGAATACCAACGACCAGAAGTGAATGATGCTTAGCTTGTAACTAAACACTGGTCGCTCCGCCGCTTTCGGGAGGAAGTAATACATCAATCCAAGGAAAGGAGTTGTCAAGAAAAACGCAACGGCGTTGTGTCCGTACCACCACTGCATGAGGGCATCTTGTACGCCCGCATAAATTGAATAACTTTTGAAAAGCCCAACTGGAACAACCAAGTTGTTAAAAACGTGAAGCAAGGCAACTGTCACAATCGTTGCGATATAGAACCAAAGAGCCACGTAGAGATGTCGCTCACGTCGATTCACAAGTGTCATCAAGAAGTTACCGCCAAAGAATCCAAGCCAGACCACGGCAATTGCGATATCTATCGGCCACTCAAGCTCCGCGTATTCTTTGCTTTGCGTGATGCCAAAAGGAAGTGTAAGAGCCGCCGCAAGGATGATTAGTTGCCAGCCCCAAAAATGCATTCTTCCAAGTAGATCACTCCACATCCGGCACTTGCAAAGTCGCTGCGTACTGTAATAAACAGCCGCAAAAATGGTGTTGCCTGCGAACGCAAAAATCGCCGCGTTGGTATGCAGGGGTCTTAGACGAGCGAACGACAAGATCGCGTTGACTTCCGATCCGAACCCCGTAAACAGGTAGGGGAGGACGAGTATGACGGCAACCAGCAGCCCAACCACCGTTGCAATAAGCCCCCAAATCACCGTCGCCGTTACAAACATCCGTACGATCGCATCGTCGTAACGAAAAGTTTCCATCGTTTCGTTAGATGACACATCTGCCGTCGCCGTCGCCATTCGCATTCAACTTTCTACTTGCGTTACGTTCTACAAAGGATCGATCTCGTCGTATCGTACTAAAAGCAATAGATATACCAAACCTCAAAATTCCATAGCAACCGGTGGTCGCAAGGTCTTGAGAGCGTCCTGCTTAGTCTTCTCAGTACATCTTACTCGTACTCAATGAAACGGTACTCGTACCCGATCGGGTTGGAGATCGAATCGAGTACGAGCACGAGTCCCGGCTTACGCGTGAGTACGAGTACGAATTGTCAGGAGTGCTGAATTCCTAAGCAGGCCGTTCCCTAGTGGATTTCGGTGGCTAAACACCATCGATTTTCTTAGCCGGGCACATGCTAAGAGCACACAGTCGACATTTTGTCGCATGTGCTCCCGAGCAATTTGTGAGACACAGAATGTGACAACCTTGCCTGTGCAGAGGTGTGCTGTTTCGCACGCTTTCAAAGTTGGCTTTTACGTGTCAGTCCTATCGCAAGCCTTGTTGATTTTACTCGTGGACGACCTAGAAACCCGAGAGTTTCCTTGGGGTATTCGCTACCCCGGCGAGGATTCTACAACGCCGCGTCCCACGCTGTGCCTCGGTGCCGACGATTTTTGAACCGGGTGCACCGAACTTTGATCAATCGATTTCAGGGTAATCCAAGCTAATTCGTGCTCTGGCACTGGTTTTGCAATCTCTTGCGAGCTGGTAGGGAGAATTGGCTTCGTGAAAATGTGTGCGTGGCTGCTCGCGTTTGCCATGAAATTGACGACAATACATTTGGTGTTAGCAAAGTGATGCGATCGTATTTATGGGACTTCCTGAAACACACAAACTGATGGTTGCAACTCCGCTGGTAGAACCGATCGATCTCCTGCTCGTTGATGACGAAGCCGATTTTCTTGAACCTGCCTGTCGCTTTTTTCTTAGGCAGGGCTATCGAGTCGTTGCGGCAGCTTCAGCTGAGCAGGCTCTGGCCGTTCAGGCAAAGCAGCATTTTCAGGTCGCGGTTCTTGATCAAAACATGCCAGGAATGAACGGTTTGGACTTGGGGAGGAGGTTGGCTGCGAGCGACCCGGAACTCAAGATAGTCATGCTTACGGGAAACGGGACGATTTCATCGGCGGTCGAGGCGATGAAGTTTGGAGCTGTCGACTATCTGACGAAGCCTTTCGGGCTTGCCGATCTTGATGCAACCATCCGAAGAGTTTCTCAATCCGCCCGCTTAGAGAAAGAGAATCAGCACCTGCGTCGTCAATTGGCTCTAGACCAACCCCTGAAAAGCGATCTCATCGGTCAGTCCGCAAGTATTCACGAGGTCAAACGACTTGTCGAACGGATTGCTGCCAGTGACAAGCCTGCTCTTATCCAAGGCGAGAGTGGGACCGGCAAAGAACTTGTCGCGCGTGCGATTCACGCGAAGAGCCCTCGCGCAGATCGTCCCTTGGTCGTAATCAATTGTGCAGCTTTACCTGAATCCCTCCTGGAAAGCGAACTTTTCGGATATGAAAAAGGTGCCTTCACTGGTGCGAGCGATGCAAAGCCGGGTTTATTTGAGATTGCCGATGGGGGAACTTTATTCATCGATGAATTCGGTGAACTGGCTGGTGGGCTACAAGCCAAACTGTTGCGAGTTTTAGAAGATGGTTCGATGCGAAGAATCGGCTCAATCCGCGAACGCAAGGTGAAGGTACGATTGATCGCAGCGACCAATCGTGATCTATCGGCCGAAGTTGCTGCGGGTAGATTTCGCGAGGATCTCTTTTATCGAGTCAACGTGCTATCGATTCAGATGCCACCACTTCGCGAGCGTCCCGAGGACATTCCATTGTTGGTTGACCACTTCTTGAAAGGCACCTGGAAACTGGCACCTGGAGTCATGGAGCTTTTCATGAGCTCACCGTGGCCAGGAAATGTTCGCCAGCTTGTCAACGCACTCGAACGAGCCAAGATTCTCTCAGATGATCAAACAATCCATCTCGAAAACTTACCTACTGACTTGCGAAATTTGTCTAGAAAACCAAGTAGTTCGACGTTGATGAGTTCTGCCGCTGGTTCATCGCAAGTCCAGTATTCCTCCGATTCTCGAGACCTGATTGGATCATCGATTGAGTTGGATTCGTTGTCGCAAATGCATGTGATGGAAGTGTTAAAACGAAATAACGGCAATAAAGCCAAGTCTGCGCGGGCGTTAGGAATTGCTAGGCGAAGTCTTTATCGCCTTTTAGAACGCTTCGAAGTGAAGTAAGACGCACGCTTTCCACGTCGCAGATGTCGTGAGACATCTAACGAACATCGGTTTAGTTGCCACTCACATGAGCCCCTACTTCTGAAGCCTTAAGAATTCAGTTAAGACAGAATGCGGCTTAAAGGCGAAAAGGTACAGACGCGTTGCTCTTATGCACCGCAGGGAATCTCGATAACAATTTCGGCACCAACCTTTGGGGTGCCGATCGAAATCGATCCGCCGTGCGCGTCGATAATTCTTTGGCAAATTGCCATTCCAAGACCAGTCCCCTTGGTTTTGGTTGTGAAAAAAGGTTCAAAGATGCGTTCGCGTTGGACTTTATCGAGTCCAGGCCCTTCATCCATGATTCGAATTTGAACACACTCTCGCGCTGAAAGCTTTGGCTTTGCACAGACGACGGTAATCGTGCTGCCAGGTTTTGAGACCGCGATCGCATTTTCAAAAACATTGCGGATGACTTGGCAAATTCTGTACTTATCTAACTTGCACGGTACAGGATCTTCCGCTTCAACTCGCAATGATATCGGTGTTGCTCCACGTTCTTCCAAAATCTTTCCCCAAACCTCTGAGCAGAGTTCGTCTACGTTCTCGATCGATTTTTCTAGAACGATGGGAGCGGCATAGCTACGGACTTCTTCATATAGCGTTTGGAGTTCAAGCAATGCGAAGCGAGTGCGTTGAACGAGGTCTTTCTGTTCATCGTGTGCCTCGAGATCCAACTCCAACATATCTAAACACGCACGTGAGCGTTGCAACGCGTTCCGACTTTCATGAGCGATGCCGGTCATCATTTGACCGATCGCTGCAAGTCGTTCGCTTTGGATAATCTTTTGTTCCGCATCTTTCAAATCCGCTTCTACGCGATTCCGTTGAGTCATATCGCGGAGGATTCCGGCGAAGAGAGTACGCCCCTCGATGTTAATCTCGCTCACTGCAAGATCGACTGGGATTAGCGATCCGTCCTTTCGCTGTCCCGTGACTTCGCGGCCAACGCCAATAATCGCAGCCTGACGCGTTTCTTTGTAGCCTCTCAAGTAATCGTCATGTCGTGACCGATCGGGCTCAGGCATCAACATAGATATGTTTTTTCCAATAACTTCTTCTACCGAGTACCCGAACAGTTTCTCGACAGCATGATTGGCTTGCTGAATGACTCCTCGGTCATCGATAGTAATGATTGCGTCAATCGCCGTTTTAAGAACGGCCGTAAGCAAGGCTTCGTTTTGGTCGCTTGTCATCACAATGGGGCTTGTTGGGCTAAGATTCACGAAAGGATTTAATGTGCAGCCTGGGACCGAATGATACTGGACCAGAAATGCAGGCAGTCTAGTTGGACAGAGCCAGGTTGAGCACGATAATCGATTGCAGCCGTATTGGTGTACAGCCTTTAGACGCCGATCGCCTTGAATTTGCCAAAAGCGGCTAAAGCCTGAACTCCGGCGCAAACCTAGCGCTGTCCAATTAGTTATACTTGCGTGTTCGCTCACGTGTGTAATATCGAATCATTACATGCTTTGTAAGCTAGGTAGAACTTGCAGTCAGGACGTAACGTTCCAGGCGTTTTCGATTGGGACTTTTTTATAAATCAGTTGGTAGAATTCTATGTTTCGAATGGAAGTTATCGATTTCTTTGATTCTTCAAATCAGTCGGTCGTCGCAAGGGTACCTGAGTCGGGATCTGCCGCGATTCAATATGGGGCACAGCTAGTTGTTCAACAAAATCAGGCTGCGGTCTTTTATCGCGACGGTCGTGCCATGGATCAGTTTGGTCCGGGAAGGCATACTCTGACGACTGGTAACTTGCCACTGATTGGGAGAATCCTGACTGCTCCGTTTGAAAGGTCGCCATTTCAAGCTCAAGTTTATTTTGTTGGGATGCAGACGTTTATGGATCAGCGTTGGGGAACGCGTCAGCCCATCATGGTTCGTGATCCCGATTTTGGTGTTGTACGGCTGCGCGGTTTTGGAAAGTTCTCGTATCGTGTGGTCGACGCTTCCCTTCTGATTAACACGCTCGTCGGTACCCAAGGTAAATTAACCACCGCCGAAATCATCGATTTCCTTCGTGATAACATCGTTAGCGGTATCAGTGAAGTCCTCGCTACGTCGAACATCCCATTGCTAGATATGCCGGCCAAAATGAGTCAACTCTCGGCCGTTGCTCGCGTAAAGCTCGGCGATCAGTTTACTCAACTAGGACTCGAACTTACACAATTGTTGATCAATAGCATCAGCCCGCCAGAGGAAGTTCAACGAGCTATTGATTCGCGAGCAGGAATGGCATCGATTGGCAATCTTCGTGAATACACGCTGGATCAAACAGCAAGACATCAATCGATAAATTCGTCAAATTTGGCGACTAACAAGGGAGTTGCCGCCACTCCGCTAGCCGCCACCCCAGTCGGAGAAATATCGCCCGCAGACCTGCTAAAGCAAGTGGCCGTGAACGCTGGATATGAAGTGCAAGAACTGGGGGAGGAATTTATTCTAACAGTCGCGGTTGGCGCGCTTCGGCGGCAACAAGTACACATTAGTTTTTCAGAACGCGATGATTCTGGTTATCCGATCACCCAGATTTGGTCAGGTTGCGGGATCGTTAGTCCATCGAACGCAATGGCGTTACTTCGAAGCAATAAGACACTTCTGTATGGAGCGTTTGCACTTCAAACACGCTCTGATGGAAGCGATCTGCTGGTTATTCAAGCGAATCTTCTCAGCGAAACACTTGAGCTTAAGGAGCTTTCGCGTTGCATTAGTGCAATCGCGTTTCAGGCCGATCAAATCGAAGATCAAATATCTGGCGGCAAAGACGAAATGTAGATTTGCTTGATTCCATCGGAACCTGCGTCAACGAACCGATCACACAAGTCTGCTTAGCAGAGATCAAAATTGATCTCTGATGTCAACAAATCTGACGCGACACTCTTGAACGGTTGTCCAATCGCTGCTCTTGGCTGGAACGTGGCCGTAATGTTGCTTGGTGGCCAAAGTGTGTATGTAGCGAGTTTAACGATCATGCGGCTTGGTTCAGACCGCAATGGATGCGCAAACTGAGCAGAGCGGGCGAAACTTTAACGAATCGGTGGTTTTTTCTATCAGTTTTTTTGACTCTTCATTGGATTAACCAACACTTATTCGTCCCCGCGGCGTAGCGTCGCTAACTTCTCTCAGTCCTTAAATCATGGAGATCTACAAGTGAAAGTATTAGTTGCCGACGATTCCGGCGTCATGCGAAAAATTATTATTCGTGCATTGAACTCGGTTGGCGTCACTGACACCATTGAAGCAGCGAACGGCCAAGAAGCAATAGACGCGTTCAAAGCAAATCCTGTGGACATGATTCTGACTGACTGGAACATGCCAGAGAAAAGCGGTCTAGAAGTTGTGACTGAAGTGCGAGCAACCGGATCTGAGATTCCAATCATTATGGTTACTACCGAAGCACAAAAAAGCCAAGTGATCGCTGCGATCCAAGCTGGCGTTAGTGATTACTTGACAAAGCCTTTCGATTCGGATGACCTCCGAGCAAAGCTGGACAAGTTTGTTGCGGTATAAATTTGTTTCGCTTCCTGCCTCGTTGAACATCTTGTTAGGTTTCAATCCATGTCTGTTGCAGTTTCCTTAGATCAAATCGAAGCGAAAAGCCGCACTGTTCATCCCTTTGTTGGGACCTTTGCAAGCTGTACTGAGAAAGTTTTCTCGACGATGCTCGGCTGGG
>JAIYDQ010000307.1 GCA_027487375.1 Planctomycetaceae bacterium | reverse complement strand
GACTCCCTCGGGCTTCTTGCGGAAACAGAAGATCGCGAAATCGACCTCGCTCACTCAGATCGTAGCAAGACACCTATCGAACCCTACTTGGCCGACCAGTGGTTTGTTCGTATGGACAAACTTGCACAATCCGCCATGGATGCAGTCACCAACGGTGAAGTGAAAATCTTCCCTGAACGCTATGCAAAAAGCTACCTCGATTGGCTCGGCGAAAAGCGTGATTGGCCCGTTGGAAGGCAACTTTGGTGGGGCCATCAAATTCCAATTTGGAGCAAGTCCTTTGAAACTCAATCGGCTGCCGAAGGGTTGCTAACGAAACTTCTTGCGCTATCGGAATCCAAGTCGGGGCTGGTCAAATCGCACTTGGAAATTCCTGAAGGCAACTCCACAGCGTTCGTGATTCACGTTTGTATTCGCGATGAAGATCCAGGACTAGAAACAAAGATCGAAAGCCTAGGACTTGTTCGGCAGCAAGATGTTTTGGATACCTGGTTTAGCTCGGCTCTTTGGCCTCATTCAACGTTGGGTTGGCCAGACAAAACGGAAGAACTTGCTTACTTTTATCCAACCAATACGCTGATCACTTCGCGCGACATCATCACGTTGTGGGTCGCACGAATGGTTTTGATGGGGTTGAACAACTTAAATCAAATCCCATTCTCCGAAGTCTTCATCCATCCGAAGATCCTGGACGGTTACGGCGAGACAATGTCCAAGAGCAAAGGGAACGGAGTAGATCCAATCGATGTGATCGACAAGTTTGGTCCTGACGCTCTGCGGTTTGGTTTGTGCTGGCTCGCGACAGACACACAGGACGTTCGCATGCCCGTCCAGTACGAGTGCCCACACTGCGAAGCCTTAGTCAACCAAACCAAAGAGAATCGTCAAAAACACAGAATCAAATGCGACAAATGTGGCAAAGAGTTTTCAACGCAGTGGGCCGAGAGCGACGCTGATAAACTACTTCCAAAGGCACCTGTTGTCAGTGAGCGATTTGAAGTCGCTCGAAACTTTGTCAACAAGCTTTGGAACGCATCCCGATTCGCGATGATCAATCTCGAATCGGTGGCCGATGGCCAGATTGATGTTGTCACGACTCCGCTCGCATCTTTGCCGCTGGAAGATCAATGGATCTTGTCACGACTTTCGACGGTTACGGACCAAGTAACGGAAAGCTTGAAAGCTTATCGATACGCCGAAGCCGCGCGCTTTGCTTACGAGTTCGCTTGGGACGATTTTTGCAGTCTCTATGTCGAGATTGCAAAGCCGCGAATGCAGAATGCGGACACGCGAGCGATTGCACAAAGTGTTTTGCGTTTTGTTCTTGATTCGATGTTGCGTTTGCTGCATCCGATTGTGCCTTTCGTCACAGAAGCCATCTGGCAACATATGGCAGAAGTACTTCCGAAACGTACTGCGAAGAATGCTGTTAACGGCGATTCGAAGTGGATCATGCTGTCCGATTGGCCGACCGCTATCAAGTCGCATGTTCAACCGCAAATCGAAAATCAGTTCGCCCAATTCACAGCTCTGCTCGGAGCGATTCGTGAGATTCGATCGCGACAAAATATTGCTCCCAAAGAGTCGCTCGAGTGCTACGTCCGTTGCGATGCGGCGACAGAAAAACTGCTTGCACCGATGCAGCCATTCTTGCAATCGATGGCAGGTGCGACCGTCATCCAGTGGAGCGAATCTCCGACGATTCCGAATGTCCAAGCACATATGCCGCTGGAAGGCATGGATGTCTATGTAGACCTCGGGAAGTTTATCGATGTCGGTGCCGAGATCGCTCGCAATACGAAGCTCTTGGAAAACATTATCAAGCAAATCCAAGCCAAAGAAGGTAAGCTTTCGAACGAGTCGTTCGTAGCACGTGCCCCAGCAGAAGTTGTCAAGAAAGAACGAGAGTCATTGGATGAACTAATCAATCAACGCGTCTCGACGGAAGCGGCTCTTGAGAAGCTTCGAGCAATGTAGTTAGTGAGACTCGGTCGTTTATTTGCAGAGTGTTTTTCAGCTAGAAGTAATATTGCATGCCAAAATATGAAATCCAGGTCGTTACAACTCGAAGTCAAAAACGCGAGTTCATGGAGTTGATATGGCGGCTCTACAAAGGCGACCCCAACTGGATTCCACCGCTTCGAAGCAATCAACAAGAACTAGTCGGTTTCAAGAAGCACCCGTTCTACGAACGTAATAAAGTTCGAACGTTTATAGTGCTTCGTGACGGTCTTACGGTTGGGCGAATTGCTGCGATCGTTAACTACGGTCATAACGAACGTTATGAAGAGAAAAGAGGCTTCTTTGGCTTCTTTGACTGCGAGGACGATTCCGAGGCGGCTCGATTGCTATTCGACGCTGCGGCAGACTATCTTCGCAGTGAAGGGATGACCGACGTACGTGGACCGTGCAATCCATCCTTGAACTACGAATTGGGTTGTTTAGTCAAAGGCTTCGATACGCCGCCATCGTTCATGATGACTTACAACTGGCCGTATTACGAGAAACTGATCGAGGAATATGGATTCGAGAAAACCCAAGATCTGTATGCGTTTGAAGGCAGATTGGCGAACATCAAAGACCTGAACCCAAAGTTCTATTTTGTGATCGAAGAAGTCAAACGGCGTTTTAATCTCAACCTTCGTAAAGCTGACAAAAACAAACTTGGCAAAGAAGCTGCTCTATTTGTTGAGATCTATAACAAGGCGCTTGTATCCACTTGGGGATTCGTGCCTTTGTCACCTGCTGAAGCTCAGCATATCGCAGGCTCGATGAAGTTATTGATCGATCCTGATTGCACCACCATTATTGAAGTCGACAACAAACCGGTTGGAATCGCACTCGGCTTGCTGGACTTTAATCCTTTGATCAAGCAAATCGATGGAAGGCTTTTTCCGTTCGGCTTTTTGAAGCTTCTCTTTGGTCGCAAGAGTATCAAACGCGTTCGATTGATGAGCAACAATATCCTTCCTGAGTTCCAACGTTGGGGACTGGGGCTTGTCGCACTCGATCACATGATGCCTGACGTGGTTGCGCGAGGCATCCATGAATGTGAATTCTCGTGGGTCTTGGAAAGCAACCACCTTTCGCGAGGTTCACTCGAAAGGGCCGGAGCAGAGCTGATCAAAACCTATCGTGTTTATGATCGAAAGCTTTAGGAACAAGTTTTTGCCGGCAAATTGCGCGGATTTTCGCGAATGATTCAACGACTTTAGAAGTAGTCGAAAAAGTTTGTCACTCCGTACTCATCCGCGTACATTCGCGTAATTCGCGGGCATAAAGATTGCGTTTGCTATCGTGGCGAGCTGATCAGCTGGGGACAGCTGATCTACATTGTAGAACCGCTGTCCTCAGCTGTTTGCCCGAGGCATTGACGCCGAGCCCGTAACGCCCCAAGCCAGATTCGAATGTGGATGATTGAGATTCGGTTTGGCCATGAGGTCAACTTTGAAGAGGTCTCGTTGGGTGCGCTGATCAGTTGAGGACAACTGATCTACATTGACCCATTCTCGGTATTTGCGCTTACGAGATTTCGTTTTGCAATCGTGAGTGCTGCTTCGTGGAGGATTGCGTTTGAGGCAAGGATGCTTGTCGGGCCGTTGAAGTTCAGTGGCTCGCCGAGGCAGTTCGTTAGCTTGCCTCCTGCCTCTGAGACAATCAATCCACCCGCTGCGTGGTCCCATGGATGTAGTTTGTATTCCATAAACACGCCGTAGTCTCCTCGAGCTAACTGAGCGAGATCTAAGGCGGCTGCACCGAAACGTCTGACGCCGTGAATGTTTTGACGGAAGAAATCACTTATCGCTCGCAGCGTTGCCTCCATAACTTTGTCTCGGTCGTAATAGAAACCGACTGCAACCATCGTATCGCTCAGCGATGGATCGGCTGCAACCGAAAGACGACTTACATTCGAATTACCAATTGGGTACCCGGTGCTATACCATGTGCCGTTGTCACGCTGCGCGATAAACCATTCGTCGGAAATAGGATTGTAAACAACGCCTAAATCACAGATTCCACGACGAACGTAAGCAATCGAAACCGCAAATTGGGGGATTCCGTGTAAAAAATTACTTGTCCCATCCAAAGGATCGATGACCCATAAATCAGCCGCATCAAACCGGTCTCGGTGCGATTCCTCGGCCAAAAATTGGTGATCGGGGCACTTGGTTTTGATCGTTTCTACGATGGACGATTCGGACTCCAGGTCGGCCTGAGACACGAAATCCACTGCAGATTTAGCTTGAATCGAGACTTTTTTACGAAAGTATTTCCGGAGGATTTCCCCGGCACGCTGAGCCGCCGCGAGGGCTGTTTCGTAGTAAGGATGGCTGATCAAGCAAAACTCCTGTGGTTCAGAAATGAATTGGGATTACGGCCTCCGGATTTCAGGGTCGACGTGGTGACGAATGAAGCCGGAGTGTATGATCGTCCATCTCGGTGATTGCTTCAATGCTATCGCTTGAGGTGATTTAGCAGATTTATAAGACGTACCCAGTTCAAAAATTCAGGAGCCTCTAGGCATGATTTGGTTGCCACTCTTTAGACGATTATCCGTATTTGTTCTACTCCTGGCTGGATGCATTTTACTATTGCAACCTGCTTCTGCTGAAACTCGGTTGTCAATTGGCTCCGACGCACCGGCTCTGGACATATCTGATTGGTTGCACAAAAGTGCCCCTGGTGCGAAAGCTCCTGTGACGAAGTTTGAGAAGGGCAAAGTCTACGTGGTGGAGTTTTGGGCGACTTGGTGCGGACCCTGTATTCAGTCGATGCCGCACCTCGCAATGCTTCAGAAAAAGTTCGCTGACAAAGATGTCCAGATCATCAGTGTTACAGACGAAGACATTCCAACCGTTCAAGAATTCCTCGCTCGTGAAGCCAAAGGCAAAGACGGGAACGTAATAACCTTCAACGAACTGACACAAGCTTATTCGTTAACAGCCGACCCCGATGGTTCAACGCACAACGATTACACAGCGGCTGCGAAGCTGAATGGAATCCCAGTCGCGTTTATCGTTGGTAAAGACTCGATCGTCGAATGGATTGGCCACCCCGGTCAAATGGATGAACCGTTACAGCAAGTCGTCGATGGCTCGTGGGACCGCAAAGCATTCGCAATTGAATACGAAGACGAAAAGCGATTCGAAAGCCTACAAGAAGCAATTTCGATGCGAATCGAATCGGCCAATGGAAAGGACCTCTCCCCGAAGCTCGTATCGTCGATCCTTTCAGCAGTCGATTCGTTTGTCAAGGAAACCAAGACACCGAGAGTGTTGAAGCAAGCAAAATTCATGCAGCTTGAGCTCCGTATACAATTCATGCCTAATGACGATTTGACTCTCGCGTCTTACGAGACCGTAGCGGAGTTCTTTGAAAGCCGTCCCCTTGAGCTCAATGGGTTGAACTGGGGGATTTTTGAGTTGGTCAGCAATGGACATATTAAGAATCGAAAGTTTGCTGAGAAGCTGCTTTCGAGCACGCAGAAACTTGTTGAAAAAGTTCCTGCCGATCAGGTGGGTACCGTTTATGACACCATCTCTCATATCCAGCATTTCTTGGGTGATTTAGATTCGGCTCTGAAATCGGCAAAGCTTGCAGCAGCGGCTCCGGATGCTAGCCCGGACATTCAGGCCTTTGTGTCAAAGATCGAAGCGGAACTTGCTGAAAAGCAAGCACCGAAGTAAAGTCGACAACACAACGCAACCTGCATGAACTGAGGTCGTGAGCTTAGCTTGTGACCTTGGTTGTATCGTTGGTTTTTGATGCTTGGGGTTGCTGTTCATTTCCAAACTAGCACAAGATTTTTTGAACGAAAGAGTGTTTTCGCATGGACTATGAGCGGTCGGCAGGGATTTTACTGCATCCAACGTCGCTACCTGGCACGTATGGCATTGGTGACATAGGACCTTCCGCTTTTCGATGGATCGATTTCTTAGTGGAATCGAAGCTGCGGCTTTGGCAGATCCTTCCGCTTGGACCTACTGGCTATGGCGATTCGCCATATGCTTCGTCATCCAGTTTCGCAGGGAACCCGATGTTGATCAGTTTAGACCATCTGGTTACCACCGGCGACTTGGAGCAGTCTGACGTCGACGCCGCTCCCGAGTTCCCTACGGACCAAGTTGATTTTGGTGGAGCAATCGCGTTCAAGTACCCGCTGTTGGTCAAGGCGGCTAAGACATTTCTTAAGCGGACTGTTTTCGATTCGCGGTTCAATGCTTACGGTGATTTCTGCAAGAAGCATGCTTCGTGGCTTGATGATTACGCACTGTTCACCGCGATCAAAGAGCACTTTGATGCCAAGGCCGCTCGCGAAGAGGCCCCCGAATCGATTTGGAATCGCTATTGGGACAAAGACATTGCGAGACGAACCCCTGGAGCGATCGTGCGATGGAAATCAGAGTGTGCTGCGGAGATAAACATTCAGAAGGTTCTTCAGTTTTTCTTCTTCGAACAGTGGCTTACCCTGAAGTCCTACGCAAACGAAAAACAAATTTCCATCATCGGTGACTTGCCTATCTATGTTTCGGAAGACAGCGCGGACGTGTGGGCTTCACCAGAATCCTTTCGCATGGACGAAGATTGCTGTCCCGTTTTAGTTGCGGGTGTGCCTCCGGATTACTTTAGTGAAACCGGGCAACTCTGGGGTAATCCTGTCTACAACTGGCAAGCGATGGAAGCAAATTCGTTTCAGTGGTGGATCCGCCGATTTAAAGGGACTCGAGAGTTGGTCGACATTTTACGAGTCGATCATTTCCGGGGCTTTGAGGCTGGTTGGTCGATCCCCGCAGGAGAGAAAACTGCAGTCAATGGCGAGTGGATTAAAGCACCCGGCATGGCTCTCTTCGCGGAAGTTCATAAGCAACTCGGGGAGCTACCAATACTGGCCGAGGACTTAGGGTTGATCACTCCGGAAGTGGAGTTCTTGCGTGACAACAATCATTTTCCCGGTATGCGAATTCTTCAATTCGCATTCGAGAACGCACACGACCGCAGCAGTATATTCTTGCCTCATAACCACATTAAGAATTCAGTTGTCTACACCGGCACCCACGACAACGATACGATCCTCGGTTGGTACCAAGGTCGATCCGATCTCGAGAAAGCGAGAATCCAAGATTACTTCGGTCATGAGCTAACCGATGTTGCATGGGACTTTATTCGAGTCGCATTTGCTTCGACAGCCCAACTGGCGATCATCCCGATGCAAGATGCGTTGCGACTTCCAAGTGAATGCCGAATGAACACACCTGCGACCTCCTATGGAAACTGGGGATGGCGAATGGAAGAAAACGCACTTACGCCAGAACTATCGGCCCAACTCGCACGCCTTACACACATTTATGACCGTTGATTAGAGATCAACCAACTCATAGATTCCGCGTCCAGCGCGTCGCAGCTTTCCCTGCTCAACCAATTCTTCCCAAACCTCGCGTGAGAATTGATTCGGCGGCGTGATCGCAACAACCCCCGATCGACCACCGCCAGACATAGGACCGCGTCCGAGTCGGGACTCGTCGTCAAGCTTCATGAGCTTCAGTTTCTTTCGAAAGGCCTTCATGGCTAAG
Organism: Planctomycetaceae bacterium; assembly: GCA_027487375.1. Lineage (GTDB taxonomy): Bacteria > Planctomycetota > Planctomycetia > Pirellulales > Pirellulaceae > JAIYDQ01. The sequence goes on along the minus strand of JAIYDQ010000307.1, from coordinate 40,862 downwards.
CGAAGCTCTTCTTTTTTAGCCGCTGCAGCTTCGCTATTGAGTGTTTCGCTGGACTGAGTAAGACTTTCATCAGCGTCACTTAAGCTTTCAGAGTTGGGTTCAGGCATGTCAGACATATTGTAATTTCCTGGAGTATACGCAAACAGGTTTTATGACTAGTTAAATTCAACAGTGCATCAGTCTAGTTGAACATCGCCAGCTTTGCGCTGGAGTCCAGGCTTTAGCCGCTTTTTGCAAATCCTAAGTGCTCGGCGCCTAAAGGCTGTACTCCAACACCGTTGCGATCGATCATCGTGCTCAACCTGGCGTTGTCCAACTAGCATAATCAGTGAAGCGTCTGGCAAAGCACTTTTAATGGCTTGAGCGGAATGAGCTTTAGAATTCTAACGATTCTAGTTTTCGAGCAGTAATTGCTTTCGTCGTTTCGCTTAAGATATCGCATTAGACTTATCGCAATCCTCTCAATCTTGAAAGCTCTACCTTGCTCCGAAATGCAATAGATAGAATCAGCCTTATGCTGTTAGGTGTCACAGCGTTTATGGTTTTCATCGCGGGATACTTTTGGATTGCTGAAACTTATAGCGAGTGGTTGGCTCCTTTGTTAGCAACGTCGACTTTATTCGCATCAATCGCGATTGCTTCTCACTCGAAAATGCGGACCTACGCCTTCGCATCGTGGGTAGTTTGCTTTGTCTTTGTGGCAATTCTATATCCGAGTCGTTTCCTACGTATCGGACCAATAGAAGGCGTAAACACGCTCACTTATTTGATTCAAATCGCCATGTTTGGGATGGGAGCAACGCTAACGACGAGCGACTTTGCACGAGTTGTTCGCATGCCGAAAGGTGTCGCGGTCGGAATGCTGCTTCAATTTTCGGTGATGCCTCTTTTAGGTTGGTCACTGGCAACGCTCTTTGCCTTTCCACCAGAAATTGGAACTGGCTTAATACTTGTCGGAGCTTGCCCCGGTGGAGTATCGTCGAATGTGATTACCTATTTGGCCAAAGGAAACGTCGCATTGTCAGTGACGATGACTGCTTGTTCAACGCTGGCTTCGCCGATCATGACGCCTTTGATGATGTACTTGCTCGCTGGAAAGTCAGTGCCAATAAATTACATGGACATGTTTTTGAGCATTTTGTTTACGGTAGTCGTTCCTGTTGTGGCGGGACTTGTTTGCAACGCCTTGCTTCAGGGCTCTCGTTTTAAAGGTGCAAACCTCGAGTCGTACTTGGCTACGCTGTCGATGATCGCAATCTGTATCATCTGCGGAATTATCGCAGCAAATTCTTCTCAAGCGATTCAGGAAGTCGGTTGGTTGTTGCTGCTTGCAGTACTGCTGCACAATGTGATCGGCTACTTGCTTGGTTATTTTGGTGCCAAAGCGTCAAGCCTCAATGAATCAGATTCAAGAACCATCGCGATTGAGGTTGGACTGCAGAACGGCGGCATGGCCGCTATGCTCGCAACCAAAGTGCTGAAGCTTCCCGCGGCCGCAATCGCACCAGCCTTGTTCGCTCCGGTGATGAATGTCTCCGGATCATTACTCGCAGCCTGGTGGAGCAGCAATCCCACCTCCGACGGCACAGAATGACGCGTCTGGCCATGTGTGAAGAGTGTGTAATCATTAATAGCTTTGACTAACACAAACTTAACACGCGATCGGTATGATGAATTCTGGATGCTTGCAGTCTTATGGTTGCATTCATTTGGAATGAGCGTCCAGCCATCCGACAAAACCTCTATCCTTCCCGTGACACGAACCTGTTTGGAATACTCATGATCTACATGATTCGATCTTCTTGTTGTTCTACGCACCATCAGCAGAACAAATTTCTTCATGAGCTTCGTCGAATAAGCTTATTTGCAATAACAATCGGATCTTTGGGTTTGGGGAATGTGGTCGCTCAAGAGGCGATCGAATCGACTTTGATTGGTCCTGAGATTAAAACGCCAGTAACGTCGATCACTCCAGCCGGATTTCAAATCGAATTAAAGGGTATGCGACCTCAAGTTCTTCTGCTTTCGCCAGATGGAAAGTCGCTTCTCACCTCAGGAAAAACGAACAAGCTTGTTGTTATCAATCCTGAAAGCCATGAAGTTGAGCAAACTGTTGATTTCCCGTCAAAAGACCAAACGACTGAGCCCGAGATCGCCTCGACAAATATTCTAAAACCGGACACCGCGGCGCTTGTTAGCTACACAGGACTTGTTTGTAGTCGTGATGGCAAGAAAGTATTTTTGAGCAACGTCGGTGGCTCTATCAAGGTGTTCTCATTGGATGCTGAAGGCAAGTACAAACCGTCACACTCTATTCCGCTTCCAAACGCAAATGCGCCGCGACGGCCCCAAGAGATCCCGAGTGGACTTGCCTTAGACGAATCAGAAACCAAGCTATTTGTATGTGGAAACCTTTCCAATTCGCTTCTTCAAGTAAACGTCGAAAGCGGACTTGTTGAACGAACTTTCCCGGTTGGAGTTGCACCTTATGACGTAGTTATTCATAACAACAAAGCTTATGTGAGTAACTGGGGGGGCCGAGTTCCAAATGAGGGAGTTTTAACGGGACCGGCAGGCCGCGGAACCACCGTACGTGTTGATTCGGTTCGGCACATTGCGAACGAAGGCTCTATCTCGATCGTCGATTTGACAACCGGAGAAACCGAGACGTGTATGGTTGGTCTCAGCCCAAGCGATCTGGCTATGTCTCCGAACGGCAAGTACATCGTCTGTGCCAATAGCAATAGCGACAACCTCTCCATCTTGTCGACAGAGACAGGTAAGGTGATCGAAACAATCTGGGTGAATGCCAAGCAGTCCGATCTCTATGGTGCGGCACCGAATGCTCTCGCATTCAACACTACTGGTGACACGCTGTTCGTAGCAAACGGGTCTCAGAATGCAATTGCAGTCATAGAGTTCGACCCTGAAGACAAAGGCGAATCTCGACTGAAAGGACTCATCCCGGTTGGATGGTACCCCGGAGCTATCGTTTATGACGAAGCACGCAAACAGATTGACGTTGCAAATCTAAAAGGACTTCCAAGCAAACCAGCAAAGAAGGAACGTAGCGAAGGCTTCAACTCACATCAACACAATGGCTCCGTGAGTATTGTCCCCGTTCCAAACAACGAACAATTAGCGGCACTTTCCGAACAAGCAGCAAAAAACATGCGTCGAAACGCTATTCGCGACGCGGCGTTGCCTCCCAGAGCGAACCAACCGGCTCGACCGATTCCCGAGCGAATTGGCGAACCCAGCCTTATCGAACACGTGGTCTATATCATCAAAGAAAATCGTACCTACGATCAAGTCTTGGGCGATATCGAACGCGGAAATGGTGATAACGGCTTGTGCATCTTCGGTCGTGACATTACTCCAAATCAACATCGTATTGCCGAACAATTCGTGCTCTTAGATAACACCTATTGTTGTGGTATTTTGAGCGCTGATGGCCATAACTGGAGTACATCCGCTTTATCAACTGCTTATCTAGAAAAGAGCTTTGCTGGGTTTCCAAGGAGTTACCCAGATGGAATGGGCGAAGACGAATCGGACGCCTTGGCCTACTCGCCCGCAGGTTTTATTTGGGACAACGCGGTGCTCCACAAAAAGTCCATCCGTAACTACGGCGAATTCATGATGCCGAAGATTCGTTATCGCGATCCAGCCAAAAAAGGCACCCCCAATTTCATGGCGTGTTATCGAACATGGAAGGGAGCTGATGAAGTAATATTCGCAAGCGAACCGGCTATCGAAAGTATCCGAGCCTATTCACCTGGTGACTACGTTGGGTGGGCGATGCAAGTTCCTGATCAATTCCGAGCGGACTTCTTCCTCAAAGAGCTTGCAGAGTTCGAACAAAAAGGGACCTACCCGAATCTTACCCTCATTTGCTTACCCAATGATCATACGAGCGGTACGTCGGCGAAATATCCAACCCCGGCTTCAAGCATGGCTGATAACGATCTCGCTTTCGCAAGAATTGTCGAAGGATTAAGCCATTCCAAGTTCTGGCCCAAAATGGCGATTTTTGCCATCGAGGACGATCCCCAAGCAGGTTGGGATCACGTGAGTGGTTACCGAACAACGTCTTACTGTGTGAGTCCCTACACAAAGCGTGGCGAAACCGTAAGCACCCGCTACAACACAACCAGCATTCTTCGAACAATCGAGCAAATACTTGGATTGCCGCCTATGAATCAGTTCGACGCTGGAGCTACACCGATGTTTGACTGCTTCCAGGAAACTGCAAATCTAACTCCTTACGATTCCGTTCCAATCAATATTCCACTTGATCAATTGAACTCGCCTGCGGTATCGATTGCTGACCCTATTCAACGCATGTTCGCAGAACAATCCATAACAATTAACTTCACCGAAGTCGATAAAGCTCCCGAAGATTTACTCAATCGAATACTATGGAATTCGATGCGGCCCAACCAACCCTATCCAGAATGGGCGATCACGACCTCCGAAGTTGATGACGACGAATAGGAAATCGTGTTCTTATAATCCCTTCTATTACAACACGTAGTCTCGTCTCTCCGAGACGAGATTCACTACGTCTCCCCTAGCGGAGAATTCCTGCGTCTCGGAGAGACGCAGCTACGCGAGTGTCAGTCAAGATTTGGCAAAACTACTTGTACACGCTTGCTTTTTTGTCGCCAGCTGCAATTAGATAGGCCATAAGATCTTTGAGCTCCTCTTCGTTGAGGCTATCGATTAGACCGAGTGGCATTTGCGATAGCTTCGACTCTTGAATCGTTTCGACATCATCCTTCGCAACGATGACAGGTTTCGCATCAGCGTCTACGGTGTAAACGTAGTACTCATCACCGATAGGTACGGCGCGTCCGACGAGGACTTTTCCTTCGCTCGTTAGTAGCTGCTGGGAACCATACTGGTCCGAGATGACTTTACTGGGTTCGATGATTGCATTGAGCATATCTTCGATTGAAAACTTTTTGGCAGCCGTCGATAGGTCGGGCCCGATGGCTCCTCCCTCACCGCCGATGCGGTGGCACTTTGCACACGAAGTTGCATAGTAAAGGTTCTTACCTGCTTCAAAGTTTCGCTTGGTAAGCTTCTTCCCGATCGCGGCGAGCCCTTCGGAAGTTGTCCATTTTCGGCCTGGGCCTTTTGGAGGAGTTGAAACAACAGGATCAGAGAGAAGTGACGTGCTTGCTAATGACTCAAGTGCGATTAGCTCTGCTTGCGAGCATGTAGCGAGAAAGTCCTCGCGAAATTGCATTAGGAATTTGGCGTAACTATTGCCGCCTGGGCGTTTGGCTGCATCGACAAAAAAGTGAAGATACTTCTTTCGTTGATCAAGCGTCCAACCTGACTTGACATTGCGAAGCACGAATATGAATTGAATCGCACGGGAAGGAGGCATATCTGCAAGGAGCTTGCCAACCGTTCCACCGTAGTTTGCGTTGCGAGATACTAATGCACCCCAATCAGGAACCGGTTCTGGACCGAGGTTGTCTATCAGTTTTAACGTTTTCTCAACTATGGTGGGTGACTTTAAATAAACCAAGAGTTGAACTAACTCTGCATTTATAAAATACGATTGAGCCGGGTACATGGCGTCGAGCCGACTAGCGAGTCGGGATTGCCATTCTGCAGACGGTTCACCGTGACGGGCAAACGCGACTTGAAGTGTTCGAATCCAAAACAACTGTTCACTTTCGCTTAGTGATTCGATCTTCACCTCCGATAGTTTTTCTACCAGATCATTCAGATCGTTGGCTGTTCCTTGATGAGCGACAGCCAACATCGCATTCAATACGGACATCGTGTCTGTAGTCTGGAACGCTAAATCTCGCCACTTCGCAAACGGTTGATTCTCTAAGGCAACACGCGCCGCATAGCGAATGAATCGATCTTGATCACCAAGTTTTGAGATTATGAATGGTAGGTCACCATCAGATTTTCCGTGAAACGCTTCGAGTTTGTGTCGAATCGCTCTTTTCTCTGCAAATTCAGAATCATTAGCTTTAACAGGCGCAACCGACTCCTTGCCTTCATAGGTTATTCGGTAGAGCGAGGACTGGGTTCCACGTCCGCCTGCAGTAAAGTATAAAGCCCCATCGGTACCTACAATTGCATCGGTAACGGGAAGCGATAGGCCGGTGACAAAATCAGATTTAACTCCGGTGTAGCTTGAACCAGATGGAGTCAGTTCGACTGAGTAAATCGTGCTGTACGTCCAATCGAGAAGAAACATTGATTTCTGAAAGGCCGCGGGAAATTTCGCACCGTAACCGAACACCAAGCCAGTTGGCGACCCAGGGCCTATTTCGACTGCTGGAGGCAATGAATCTTCGTAATACGCCGGCCAAGTTCCAGTTCCACTTCTCCAACCAAATTCGCTCCCACTAGTCGCATGGCAGATACGAGTCGGACGGTACCATGGTGATCCAAAGTCCCACTCCATATCCGAATCATAAGTGAACAGTTCGCCATCAGCGTTAAAGGCAATATCGTACTGGTTTCGATATCCCATGCTGTAAACGTTCCATTCTTTTCCGCTTGGATCGACATTACAAATCCATCCGCCTGGTGCGAGAATTCCGGCAGCATGTCCATTCGCATCCCATCGTCGCGGAAGAAGATGATCTTCATTCCAGTTCTGGGGAATCTTGCTTCCCGCAACAACAGCGGGAAGTGTGGTGTGGTTTCCGGCAGCAACGAAAAGTGATTTTCCGTCTGGGCTAAGAATCACCGCATGAGGACCATGCTCTCCACGGCCTGGCAACTCCATGCAGTATTCGTCAGTATCCACCAACCCATCGCCATTGGTATCTCGCAAGCGATGTAACCCGGACTGCTCTCCGTTGACCACTGCATACAACGAATCAAAAGCCCACAACAACCCATGAGCGCTACTCAGCTTCACCGGCAGTTTTTGTACCTTCGTCGGTGCTGTGCCGTTGCCAGGAGTAATCTTGAAGATCCCTTCACCGCCCTGATCGCTCGCGAACAGTTCGCCATTTGGACCGGTCGTCAATGAGACCCATGAACCCATGATTCGCGGAACCTCAAAGATCTTCTCGATCTTGAATCCAGGCGGAACCTGTGCATTCTCAGCAATCACGGGAGTAAACTCACCAGTCTCGTTATCGCCTGCAACTCGCGTTTCGTCCGCAGTTGCTTTCCCTTTCTTTGCGTTCGCTTTTTTCTCTTGAGCCTCAGCAACCCAAACGGTCGTGCCTACAAGCAAGAGAGCCAAAGCGGAAACACAGACGCGCTGACAGAATCTTGTTGGCACGAGCCAAGTATTTTCGGAGGCTAATGAGGAAGATCGAGCCAAAGAATTGCTACGGTTATACGTGAGCACAGGGAGACCTCGAAACGGATAGGGTGAGGAAAAATGGGTGGGATGCGACGCGTTCGAAACAGCAAAAAAGTAGCCATAAGCGCCGGCTTGAACCGCTATCATAACCCAAGCAAATCGACAATCAATGCCAGCGGTTAACGTCGCAGATATGTCCGTAAGGTTAGATACGCACAAGTAGGGTTCGCCTGCCGGGCGAATCCCAAGACGGATTCCGCTCGGCAAGCGGAATCTACTTCCATCGCCCGCAAGCTATTCAACGATTCGGGTCACAAGGCTCTCGATACGGCCATCAGCCAAACGTGTCTCGAGCGTATCTCCGACAGCGACCTGGGAGGAACGGGTCAAGAGCGAGGACGCGTCGGAATCTTTCGCAGCCGGCGAGTCCACCTTGGAGGCGACCAATCGAGTCAGCGAATAACCTCGCTCAAGTGTTTTTAGAGGACTCAATGCCTCAAGCGACGCGGCGCTCGAGGCAAGCTTGAGTCGCATCGCTTCGATGGTTCGGTCGATCGCTTTTTCGATCCGAATACTTAACTCGTCAACTCTTTGGGCTCGCTGGGCAATGAATTCTTCAGGTCGAGTAATTACGGGTCGTCTCGAAATCGAATCGAGACGTAATCGATAGAGGTCAAATTTTTGCTGGAGCGACTGCTTGAGTCTTCGCTCGTAACCTTCCACAATCGTCAAGACATCGGCTTCACTGGGCACGACCAACTCCGCAGCTTCACTGGGCGTCAGGGCGCGGACGTCTGCCACGAGATCGCTGAGAGTGATATCGATTTCATGACCGACAGCCGAGATTGTGGGAATACGGCTCGCAGCGATCGCTCTTACAACAACCTCTTCATTAAAGCACCATAGATCTTCCATGGAGCCACCTCCGCGGCCGACCACTAAACAATCCAAAGGTGGATCGATGCGTTGCGCGATTTCGATTCCCTGTGCGATCTCTTCCGCGGCACCGACTCCTTGAACCTTCGCCGGAATGATGATCACATCCGTGCCTCGCCATCTTCGTCGTAAGACTTCCAAAAAATCTTTAATCGCCGCGCCTGAAGGACTGGTTACAAATCCTATTCGCTTTGGAAATTTAACAAGTTGCTTTTTACGGTCCGCATCGAACAGACCTTCTTTAGCCAACCTTTGGTACAGCTGCTGAAAGGCCAACTGTAGTGCTCCAACCCCCTGAGGTTCAATTCGTTCGATGACAAGCTGATAGCTTCCGCGTGGCGAGTAGAGGTCGACTCGTCCATAGGCCAGTACCGCTTGACCATCCTCAAGCTTGAACTTCAATCTTTCAGCAGAAGACCTCCAAAGGACCGCTCGGATCTGAGCGTTTGCGTCCTTCAAGCCCATATAAATATGACCACTTCGTGGCTGCGAAAGATCAGTGATTTCACCTGCAACCCAAACTTTCGGAATGTTGGCTTCGATGGCTGCGGCGATCCACTGGTTGAGATCCTCAATCGATAGCGGTGACTCCGATGTTGTTCCCGGCTCGTCAGGAAGCTTTTCTACTACGGTTCCTTCTGCGTCACCTTTATTTGCGGAGTCCTTATCTTTTTCGATGACGCCTTTTTTGGCTACTTTTGATTTGGAGCTCTTTGCCCTAGCAGGGGCACGCGAACCGGGAACACTTGGAGAACCTTTTGCAGACGCGTCACGCGATGAAACCTTATCTGATTTTGCATCGATCTTCGACGTGTTGCCCGCTATCTCACCAACCTGATCATCTTCGTCATCGTCCCATAGCATCCGTGTCATGAAAACGCCTTGTTAGTTCTTTTGGTTGGTTTCTTGATTTGGTCGCTGGAATAAGGCTTCGTCGATAGCAAAAAGAAAGAATAGACTATCAACATCGGATTGGAAATCATTGTCAAAGCATACCCAAAGCGATCTCCGTCCATCAGGCAGCTGCGGTCCCCAAGCGAGCCCCTCGGGTTTTTCCGGAGCCATGACTCCGTTCCATCCAAAGCGATCATCCAACAAATCGATCACGATTTCTTTCGAAGCAGGACGAATGTCGGGAGGCAACTCGCCGGAGGGGATCTGTTTCTTACCGGCGACATCGGTCGCGTTCTTAAGATCGATAAGGTAGATCGCTTTGGTCGCTGCTTTCTTACCTTTTTCCGAATCGCGTTCGAGAATCAAATAGCGATCGTTATCGACGGCGAGTATCTCGCTAATCCCCGTTTTGATATCGGTAAGCGGATACAAATACTGAGTCATGTTCGGATTCTTTTGGGAGTTCGCATCCAGTCCCACCTCAACTATTCTCGCGTGTTTCCCGTATCGCTTCTCTTTGACGGGATAACTGTCCTGAATCAACGGCCCTTGCATAACTCCAAGAAGCCGCGTTCGGCTTTCGTTCAAGGCGAGTCCCTCAAGCCCACGGTTAGGCATCGCTCCCTCGGTCGCCTGAGCCAGCGAGGGCTCGCGAGTCAGATCCATCCAGCGAGGGAGCGAAAAGCTACTTTTCCTCACGCCGCTTTTGGAAAATCGATCGATGGCCGGACCGTACTCATCACTGATCGCGAAGTCTCCGTCGGGAAGCAATCGTAACCCTTCCGGATCGAGTGCTTGGCCCCGATCGTGTCGTGCTTTGGGGATAGCGGATAGTGAGCCAAGGAGAGCTCTTCCGGACTCGTCTTTGAGCAGAATCGTCTGGATGACTTTTGGCTGAATGCTTTTCAAGCTCGCATTCAAATCGAGCGAAATTAAATGCAATCGACATGGATAACTTGCCGCCCCATCGGCCGGACCTCGGTCTGAAAGGACCCAAAAAAGGTTGTCCTTTCCCGAGTATTCCAAGGCAGAAAAGCCGCCTAATTGATTACTAGACGTGCCCTCTTCAAGCGTTTGACTTTCTTCAATTCCGTCTTTGGATGTTCCCGGGAATCGCCCGACCGCGATCAGGTCTGCATTCCAATCGCCGCGACTTGTCAGTGACGAGCAGAAAATGATGAACAATGCGTATGCGAACTTTGTTTTGTCGATATTCATTCGTTGAATTTTTAGGAGCATCGAATACCGGCTTCCCACCAGCCCGGTTTGCTTTCTACCCCGAAGACGAGTTGCCAGAAATTTCACCTATGGGCTTAAAGTATTGCAGAATTAGCGAGATTATCGATCGGAAAAAGAATCTCGAGCGTAAGTCTTTCCGGAAATTATACGAAATGAGACTCGAGATTCCTGGTCAAATCCCGAAATCGCGACGAACTTGTCGGGCTACTGCAGAACGTGTATTCCGTACGAGCGATTCTTCAGTTTTGTGGCTTTCTGCGGCATGGCTTTCTGCATTGAGTGGTTCTGTTATTATCTAGATTCGAAACCCAGTTCGATTGGGTATGAGAAACAACGAAAGTCTTTGCGTGAACTGCACGTAAACACAAACAACTCTTCCACCTTAGAAAATTGTAATGCACACACCTTTAGTGATTTTGGGCGGCGGGCCTGGCGGATACGCAGCCGCGTTCTTGGCTGCTGACGAAGGTCTTGAAGTCGTTTTAGTCGAGGCGGAGTCGCGGCTGGGGGGAACGTGTTTGCTTCGAGGATGTATCCCATCCAAAGCCCTTTTGCATGTCGCGAAAGTCATCGGCGAAGCTCATGAAATGCATGACGATTGGGGTGTCGACTTCGCTCCTCCAAAGATCGACATCGATAAGGTACGAGCTCGCAAAGACAAGGTCATTTCAACACTCACCGGAGGCTTAGGTGGGTTGGCCAAGCGTCGCAATGTGAAGGTAATCAAAGCCCGCGGACGCTTCGAGAACTCGACCACTCTCATTCTCGAAGGGGACGATCCGTCGATCCCTGAAGGTGGCAAGCTTACGTTCGACTATTGCATTCTGGCCACAGGAAGTACACCCGCAATGCCGCCCGCTTTTCAGATCGGATCAGACCGAGTCATGGATAGTACGGGTGCGCTTGAACTCAAGGACATCCCCGCAAAAATGCTTGTCATCGGTGGTGGCTATATCGGACTGGAAATGGGGAGCGTCTATGCCGGACTAGGTTCCAAGGTCACGGTCGTTGAATGGACCGACACACTCTTGCCCGGTGCGGATAGAGATCTCGTCAAGCCGCTCCAAAAACGCCTAAACACTCTCTTCGAGAATCGAATCTACACCAACACCAAAGTCGGCTCGGTTGCTTTAGTCGACAACCAAGTCGAAGTAACTTTCGAAGGTCCAGGCAAGTTTGGCCATGAGCGTTACGATCGCGTCTTGGTCAGTGTTGGTCGCCGTCCTAACTCTGCGAATCTTGGATTAGAGAACACAGCCGTAAAGATTGATCCCAAGGGCTTCGTGGTCTGTGACAAGTCGCAACGCACTTCAGATCCGCATCTGTTCGTCATCGGCGATGTCGCTGGCGAACCAATGCTTGCTCACAAAGCAAGCCACGAAGCGAAAGTTGCCGTCGAAGTCATCCTCGGGAAAAACGTTACTTTTGACAAGCAAGCGATCCCTGCAGTTGTCTTCACCGACCCTGAAGTCGCATGGGCAGGTCTAACGGAGGAGCAAGCCAAACGAGATGGCCGAACGGTATCCGTCGAGGTATATCCATGGGCGGCAAGCGGTCGTGCTCAGGCACTCGGTCGTACGGAAGGACATACCAAGTGGCTCGTCGATCCTGAAACACACCGAGTTCTTGGTTGCGGAATCGTCGGTTCAGGTGCAGGAGAGTTGATCGCAGAAGCAGTTCTTGCCATTGAAATGGGTTGTGAAGTTCGCGACTTGACCGAATCGATTCACCCCCATCCAACACTCAGTGAAACGCTTATGAACGCTGGTGAAGTCTACTTCGGTACTGCGACGGAAGTCTTCAAACCAAAAAAGGTTCATGCAAACTAACGCTCTGCCAGGTTGAAAATCGTGCCTGGTCGCAGTAGCAGATTTCGTAGCAGGTGTCGCAAGACATCTGAAGACAGACGCTTTTTCGTCGTCATCATCGACTTCTGAATTCTTATGAATTCAGCACCACAATCGGCGAACAGCCTGAGCAATCTAGCTGGACAGCGCCAGGTACGCGCAGGAGTCCAGGCTTCAGCCGCTTTTGGCAATTTTAAGGTGCTCGTTGCCTCAAGGCAGCACTCCTTCACGGTTGCGATCGAATATCGTGCTCAACCTGGCGCTGTCCAGCTAGCGTACCACTCCAGAGCATGTTAGATCACGCATGCACGTTGGCAGTGTCGAAAAAAATCGGGTTTAGGTTACACTAAGCGGTCTCGAAGAACATTAACCTGCCCGGGATTTCAAATTTTATGCTTAAACTGCCGTTTGTATTGCTCTTCACCGCGATGACATTCATTTCGTGGGGAGTTTACGGGATCTTGCTTCATGAGGGGCAAGCCCACATGGGAAATAGCTCTTTGAGATCGTTCGTAGGGGTAGGGATCGCCTACTTTCTCATCGCAGTTCTTGGAGCAGGCTCCATACTTGGCAGCAGCAATGAAAAAGGACACTGGTCTGTTTTCGGCTCACTGTTATCGCTACTTGCAGGCTCTGTTGGCGCATTAGGGGCCCTCGGAGTCATCTTGGCATTGAGTTTCGGCGGCGATCCGGTTTATGTGATGCCGCTTGTCTTTGGAGGTGCTCCAGTCATCAACACATTGGTGACAACATGGCTGAGCAAAACCTTTGATCAGATCAAACCACTTTTTGTGATAGGCATGATCTTCGTCGGGGTCGGTATGATCGGCGTGTTGATGTTCAAGCCAAGAAAAGAAGCAGTTGATAAACCGGTCGCAGTAGCCACGGAAGATCCGAAGACAGACGCCAAAGCTTCAACGGATTCCGATGAGAAAGCGACCGCTGTGTCTGCCGAGTCAACCACGGTAACTGCTCCAGCCAAAACAAAACCCTTTAGTCTTCTCGGTATCACCGCCTCCATTATTGGAGCCGTTGTATGTTGGGGTTCGTATGGACCTTTCTTACACCTTGGACAGATGAGAATGGGTGGCTCACGAATGAGGCCCTTTCTGTGTGTCGGTCTGGCCTATTTCATTATCGCAGTTGCGTTGCCATTATTGATTCTGGCCGCTCAAACCGATGGTGGTGCATACACATTCAAAGGTTTAGCGTGGTCGATCGCGGCGGGGGCTGCAGGAGCTATTGGAGCACTTGGAATTATCTTGGCTTTTAATTACGGAGGGAAACCCGTGTTTGTTATGCCTCTGATATTCGGCTTTGCTCCGGTGATCAATACATTGGTATCGATGGGCCTTGCCGGAAAACTTTCGCAGATCAGCCCGATCTTTGCAGGTTCTTTGGGACTAGTCATCGGCGGTGCGGTGATGGTTTTAATCAATGCCCCCAAGCCCAAACACGGCCCAGCTAAAGCCGCTCCTAAACCTGATCCAGCACCTCCAGTGGTAGATCCAAAAGACACAAAACCAACAACAGCCCCTGCTGAACAACCAACTCCACCTCTCACGTAGCAGAAGTTGTAAACTTAGCAGACGTCGTAATACTCCAGACTTACCCCGCTAATTCTTTAAGCACAATACTTCAAAAACCAACAACAAACCCGCTGAATTCTCACGAATCTGGCTAAACAAAATCATGACCGGTAACTCACGACGCGCAAAAATCGAAGCCATGTTGGTTGATGAACCAAATGACGATTTTTTGCGATATGCACTCGCGATGGAAATGCGAAAAGACGGCGAAAGCGAAGCGAGCATCAAACTACTCGCTTCGATGACTCGTCAAGAAAAACCTCACGTTGCATCCTTCTTTATGGCGGCTCAACAGTTAGTCGCTCTCGATCGTATCGCTGCTGCAAGAACTTTTCTTCGCGACGGAATTGAAGAGGCTCGCTTACAAAACGACCATCATGCGGCTGGCGAAATGAGTGAATATCTATCGCAGCTTGGGGAATCTGGCGAATAAGAGGCAAATGGGTTGTCTAGCGAAAAATCAGAGGCGATTGTTCTTCGAGCGGTCCCCTGGAGCGAAACATCGCTGGTTGTAACTCTCTGGACAAAGGACTTCGGTAAAGTCTCAGCGATAGCCAAGGGAGCTCGTCGCATTCGAAGCCCATTCGAGTCTGCTCTTGACCTGCTCGCGCATTCTTCCGTAGTGTTCATCGTCAAGTCGGGGGATGTCCTGGACTTGTTGACCGAAGCCAAGCTGATTCGTCGTTTCCGATCAGGCCAAAAGCATTTGTTGAATCTTTATGCGGGATTCTACGTTGCTGAACTCCTCTTGCGATTCACAGAAGAAAACTTGGCGATACCAGAACTGTTTGATTACGCCAAGAAAACCCTAGAAAGTTTGGACACGCGCGACGATGTTGGCGAGATTGTTTTGCGATTCGAACTTCACCTTCTCCGATTGCTTGGGCATGCTCCATCGGTGCATGCTTGTGCTAGTTGCGGAGAAGTCCCCAACAATGTCGTTACAGCCGATTTGTCGGCGCGAGCAATCTCGTTCGGTATCGAGGCGGGTGGGATTCTTTGTGCCCAATGCTTGGCAGGACAGCGATCGGTTGTACGAATTCGAGAATCAACACGACTTCATTTGCTGGACATTCTTCAAGGATCGTTTGATGAGCAGGCAAATCTCCAAACCATTCCCAACGAATGCAAACGCGAGGTACGTACCCTCATCAATCGCTTTGTTGAATCGCTACTTAACCGTTCTTTCGATCTTCACCCGTTCTTGGAGGATTTAGCACTTTGAATAAAGATGCACAACGCTCCAAATTACTTGCATTCATGATCGGAACAGGGTTAGGTACGGCTTCATTTAGTAGCATCCTGACTGGCTGTAACGTTCTTCGCCCCGGATCGAATACGCCCGAGTACGACGCCGCAAAACGAGACATCGAATCGTACATGGACGAAGACGGAAACTATATTCGACCAGAAGGACTGAAAGGCGAGAAGAAGAAATCGTCTTCAGCCTTCGCTTCGATGTTTGGACTAGAAAAGCCTGCCGACAAGCCTGCAGCCAAGCAAGCCTACTTGGAAGGGGATGCTCTCTTCGAACGTGCCAAGAACGCAGAAGAAGACGAACGTTACAAGCTTTTTGAACAAGCCGCAAAAAAATACAAAACGGCGGCAAAACTTTGGAAAAGTAGTGCGATGGAACAAGACGCACTCTTCATGGCCGGCGAAAGCTACTTCTTCGCGGACAAACTACCGGCTGCTGAAGACATGTACGTTCGCCTGATCAAAGAATATCCACGCACAAAGTTCCTCGACAAAACCGACCAAAGGCGCATGGAGATTGCGCTGTTCTATCTTCGTTATGATGCGGCCGACCCTCAAGCATTTTATGAATTGAACTTTACCGATCGTCGTCGCCCATGGAATGACACGCGAAGAAATGGCGTGCGTGTTCTGGACAAAATGCGGATGGACAACCCAACCGGTCGCCACGCCGATGACGCAACAATGGAACTTGCAAACGAAGCGTTTCGTCGAGAGAACTACATCGAAGCTCGCGAAAAATTTGAAGATCTGAGAATCACTTATCCTGACAGCCCTCACCAATTCGAAGCTCACTTCCTTGGTCTGAAGGCTGCCATTGAAACCTATCAGGGTGCCCAGTACGCATCTGAACCGCTTGATGAAGCTGAAAAACTTATCAAGAAACTCTTGAAGCAATTCCCGAACGAGTCGAAAGAGCATCGAGAATTCATCGATCGAGCGTACGCCGAGATTCGATACAAAAAAGCGGAACGACTGCATGATCAAGCAGCCTATCGAATGGCTCGCGGCGAAAACAATTCTGCAAAAATCTATTTGGATCAAATCCTTGTAGAGTTTCCGGACACTCCATTTGCTGAACAAGCCAAGGCTTCAGTAGACAAGATCGCGACGCTCCCCGGCGAACCAGTTCGACACTTCGAATGGCTTGCAAGCCTCTTCCCCGAGAGCAGTCGCACGAGACCTCTGCTAGAAGCGAAAGGCGACGTGAAATAGTTGTGTACCGCCGAACACTCGCCATCCGAAACATGTGCGTCTTATTGCTCGGGATCTGGTTGCCCATAGCAATCGTCTTGTGCGCGGGGTGTGCCGGTTATCGAATGGGAACTCGGACACTTCATCGACCAGATATTCGTACGGTGTACATCCCGATCATCCGATCCGATTCCTTCCGATCTGATCTCGGCGTGCGGCTGACGGAAGTTCTTCAAAAGAGAATCGAGGATCGAACTCCTTACAAAATTGCAAATGCCGGTGCTGCCGATTCAACGCTCGTCTGCAGAATCACGAATGATTCCAAACGAGTGGTAACTGAAAACGCATTAGACGACGTCCGTGCGTTGCAAGTATCACTCATTGCTGAAGTCAACTGGGTTGATCGAATTGGAAACGTACTCATGGAGAATCGTTTCCTTCCCCCCGATGAAACCGCGTTTTACTTTTCAGAACAAACGCTTATGGTTCCCGAAGGCGGTCAGTCTATCTCCACGTCGCAACAACGGGCCATCGAACGGATGGCAGATCATATCGTTGATCAACTGGAAGCCCGTTGGTAGTCTCGTTATGGCGCATTAGGTAACGATTGATTTGCTCTAGATTTCCTTGCCGCCCCCTTGCGTTGATCCTATCGCCAAAGAACGCAAAACCCTTACGACCCGCATTATCGTTTTGCGTGAAGTGTTCGTTCGAAAACAGGGCGTATGAACAGGTAACACTTCGATAAATCCTTGAAACAAGACGCTTGTGACCTACACTTTAGATGCGGATTGTCTTCTCGTCATTTATTTGTGACGAACCTTTTCTACGTTACTGATGTGTGAGTCCATGAGCGTCGCGATTGTTACAGGTTCTGGCGGTCTAATTGGCTCTACTGCTTCGAAGTTCCTGATCGAAAAAGGGATGACTGTTTTTGGCGTAGACAACAATATGCGCCAGTATTTCTTTGGTCCCGAAGCATCTACCGAATGGCGAGTTCAAGAGCTTACCGATGCCAGCTCGAAATACATTCACCGTTCAATTGACATTCGAGATGCAGAAGCTACACGGAATCTTGTGGCTGAGCTTGGTTCCGATCTTAAGCTAATTGTTCATGCCGCAGCTCAACCATCGCATGACTGGGCCGCTCGTGAGCCGCTCACAGATTTCCAAGTCAACGCGCAAGGCACCATGAATCTACTGGAGGCCACTCGTAATCACGCATCGAAAGCCGCTTTCGTTTTCCTTTCGACAAACAAAGTTTATGGCGATACGCCTAATCGACTTCCATTGGTTGAACTTGAAACACGATGGGAAGTCGACCCAAGTCACCCTTATGCGGCGAAGGGTATCGATGAATCGATGAGCGTCGACTATTGCACTCACAGCCTGTTCGGTGTCTCCAAACTTTCCGCAGATTTGCTCGTGCAAGAATACGGTCGATATTTTGGAATGAATACCGTTTGCTTCCGCGGCGGGTGCTTAACGGGTGGGGGACACTCCGGGGCAGAGCTTCACGGATTCTTGTCTTACTTAATGAAATGCACATTAACCGGAAGACCCTACACGGTTTTTGGCTACAAAGGAAAACAAGTTCGAGACAATATTCACGCAGTAGATTTAGTAGAAGCAATATGGCAGTACGCGAATGCTCCGCGCCCTGCAGCAGTCTACAACATTGGCGGAAGCCGATTCTCAAACTGCTCAATGCTAGAAGCCATAGCGTTATGTGAACAAGCCACCGGACGAAAGCTGAAATGGACTTATGCGGATGATAATCGAATAGGTGATCATATTTGGTGGATATCAGACATTTCGCGATTCCAAGCCGATTACCCGGAGTATCAGCAACGCTACAACATGCAGAACATCATCGATGACATTCATGACTTAGGGGCCGCGCGTTGGGGGAACTCCTAGTTGATCGATAGCGGTAAGCGTTCAATTCTTGGAATCGGGGTAAACGTAGTCGACTACGAAGGGGCTGTTGCGCGGGTTATCTCGTGCGCCAAGTCAAAGCATAGCTGTACTGTTTCGGCACTAGCCGTACACGGTGTAATGTGTGGTGCATTGGACTCTGCTCACAAGTATCGCCTCAATCAGCTAGACATCGTCACGCCCGATGGTCAACCTGTTCGATGGGCTCTTCAACTGCTACACGGTGAGAAGCTAAAGGACCGAGTGTATGGCCCCAATCTAACACTCAAAATATGCGAGCAAGCAGAACGAGAAGAACTTTCCATTTTTCTTTTTGGCAGCCGAACAGAGGTGCTTGAGAAACTCGCTGCGAATCTCAAGGAACGATTTCCCAAATTGAAAATTGCAGGACTAGAGCCTTCTGCGTTTCGTACGGGCAATCGTGATGATAGTGAAAAGTTGGCCCGCAAGATAAAAGATAGCGGAGCGGACATTGTTTTTGTCGGACTTGGATGCCCACGCCAAGAAATATTCGCCTTTGAAAATGCACAGCGACTTTCCTTGCCGATCGTGGCGGTCGGAGCGGCCTTTGATTTTCATGCAGGTATGGTTGCACAAGCTCCAGCATGGATGCAAGAACGGGGGCTTGAGTGGCTCTTCAGGCTTACTAAAGAACCAGGACGACTGTGGCGCAGGTACCTCTACTTGAATCCTGCTTATTGCATATTACTAGTCACCCAAATGCTTAAGTTGGATAAATACATCACACCGCCAGGAAAACATCCTGACGCGGAAATAAACTATCTTTAACTTTGGTTCTGAATCTTAACTGGACAGCACAATTTTGCGATGGAGTCCAGGCTTTAGCCGCTTTTGGACTAGCCAAGGTGCTCAGCGCCTAAAGGCTGTAACTCCAGCAGAGTTTCGATTGTTTGTCAGGTTCATAGTGGCGCTGTCGAGTTAAGCACACTCTCTTTCCATTCTCGTATGGTTTGAACATGTTCCTGGCGAAACGGAACAGCTTGCCCCATGGAAACTTGATGAGGAATCAATCGATTTATAATCGCCTTGGATAGTTCTTCCATTCCAACATTCATCGCACTGCTAATTGAGACGACTGGCAATGACGGTTCTAATTGAGATTGAATGGTTGCCAACTGGTTTTCAGTCTTAAACAAGTCCGATTTAGTCACAACTACGATCAGCTTTGATTTGTATCTTTCGATTATCTGATGGTGAAGAACCACCAACCCCTCGTCCGGTTCAACAAGAAGCAAAATCAAATCCGATTCCCCCAGGACGTCCATCGCTCTTCGAACCCCCTCGGATTCGACACGGCAATCCGTTTCGCGTAATCCAGCCGTATCGATTAGCTCGATAGGCCAACCTTGAAGTGTTGTTCGCTCCCGAAGGACATCTCGCGTAGTACCGGGCTGATGATGCACGATCGCACGTTTGAATCCAAGGACTCTATTAAGAAAACTGCTTTTTCCCGCGTTGGGAGGTCCAACGATTGCGACTCGCCATCCATCAAGCAAATGCGTTCCGTAGAGTGCCCGCGATTCCAAATCGTTGAGAGCACAATAAGCATTTCCAAAATCCTTGCCAGCGATTTTCTCGTAGATGCTTGTCATCGCTCTCTCTAGAAGACCTGTCGCTTGTTCAAGCAGAATTGCAGTTGTCAGCTCGGTAGCAGCCTTGGGGAGATCTTCCCAGGCGTCTTCGGTCCATCGTTTTGCTATGCTCTTGAAATCGATCTCGATCTTAGTCGTTTTCCCGTTGTGCTCAATTGCGCCACGGCTAACCACATCCGATATGATTCGATTAGCTGCTATCGGTCCACCGTGGCAATGAATCTCAACACAATTTTCTTTTGTCCAACACAAAACAATGTCTTCAGTGGCTTGCACACTCTCGGAGGAAAACGAATTAGCACCAGACGGTATCCATGTCCCGTACCGAATAGTGTTGATAACAACTTGTCGACTTCCTGATGCTGGTTTCCAGAACTGACTAATCAATTCTTGACACAAAGGACCTTGCAATTGAATTACTGCAATCGCAGCCGGAGTTCGAGCGGTCAGCAGTCGAACACTAGTCGGCTCAGCACTGTCAATCTCCGTTTGTGCTGCCATTGATTGAGGCTCACCTTTGCTCTTTATCTCACTGCTGCTCATGTGTCTGCTTGCATTTCAACTCGATCCGTCTTTATTGCATGCGATCCAAGGTGAGTAAGAAGTGTGCGTGCTCAAGAGAAACATCTTGAAACTCGAGTCGCAATACCCGTTCGTCTTGAAGCCTATCGACTAATCTGCGTTGATCTGACTGTATTAGCCTACTTATTTGAAGAATCTTTGATCTGCGTAAAAGAAATGTCATGACAAACATGGCATAGATAAGCATCGGCAGAAACGACAGTACGACACTAGTAAACAATAACGATGGACTCGGATGAGGGAATTCATCAACCGAATGGGTCGCAATGTCAAAAAAAGTATTGAGTGACGCATTGAAATACTGACGATACACCGAAAAAATCGGCCCCGAAAGCATCGCCCAAAACACAACCACACCTATGACAGCTGTTAGCGCGAGAACTCCTCGTGACATCTTTTTACGATCTGTAACTTCATTGAATAAAGACTGACTCTGCAATTGCAATTCGTCGATCCCCGCTAGTCGAACGGAATGATTTGATTCCGCTGATTGCGTACCAGAAACATCTGACAGCACTCCGGTTTCCCACGACTGTACCCCTCTTAAGTCCGC
This sequence comes from Planctomycetaceae bacterium, assembly GCA_027487375.1. Classification (GTDB taxonomy): domain Bacteria; phylum Planctomycetota; class Planctomycetia; order Pirellulales; family Pirellulaceae; genus JAIYDQ01. The sequence goes on along the minus strand of JAIYDQ010000307.1, from coordinate 19,920 downwards.
CAATGCGACATGAAACTGTCTTTGAATCGGCTGGAGCAAATCGACAGCTTGCGAGTTTAATCGTTCGCGTAGTCCTTCCTGAATATCCCATTGGAGCTTACGGGATAGCTGAACATTTTTTGCCCACGCGAAAAATGTTCCGAAAATGGATGGAATGCTCCCCGACATTGCCATCACCAATCGATCCCACGCCCCCTGGGATAACGCTAACAATGCCAAAGTAGATCGATAGGGGAACCAAAGCGAGCTGGTATCGGTAACCATCTGAGTTCGAAGTCGGCTACGAACAGCTGTCTCTAAAACAAGATCGGTCCCCAACACCGACTCGATGGCCTTCCTTGGTAGACCATTTGCAGCATCCTGCATTTGAATCACAGCGGTCGCTAATTGTGGTGCCGAGGACTCTAAGACTCGCACTACGTCATACTTCAATCGGCTGGTTGCAGATGCGAGACGATTTGACGTCGAGCTGCCAATCTCTTTCATGTTGCTTTCATGAAAGCGTTTCGTGAGTTCGGAACGTAAATGACGACTTGTAGCGACTTCGTCTCCAGATGCTTCAAAGTCAAGCAAGAAAATAGGCTCTTGGAAAACAGTACGCGGCGCAGTTGATCGCAATGTGGCCATCCAATGTCGAACATCCGATTGCAACGAATCGCTAGCAGTACCATCGGTTGATAGCTCTCGCAAAGGGATCGCCGTAATGATCGGAACACAAAGAATCCCTTCGGACTGTGACACAATCTGGCTGGCCGTAGCAGACCTAAGCTGGTCACGACGTATAACAAGTAATTGCACCGGCGCTATTCCCATCGACTTGCTAGCAACGACCGCCGCGGTTTGGTTTGCGTCAGTCGTTCCAGGCGTGTCGAGGCAAATATATGGAAAACCCAAATTGACTAAGGAAGCGGAATCACATCGGACGAACACTTCTTTGCTCGTATCCAACTCCAATGGCGAAACAGATCCGATCCAGAATAGCTGGTTCGTGGCCTCAGTCGACAGAACGCCGCTGGGCAGCTGGGCTTGAACTGCCGAGTCGAGAACAAGCTGTCTTGCGACCCAGGTTTTTCCTTGGCCCTTGCTTCCAACAACCGCGATAGTCAGTAAATCTCCCGACCGGACGCTTAGAATATCGCGACATCGATTTTCGTAATGCGATACAAGATTCGCGATTTGACTACCGATCGGCGAAGAGCCAAACAGATGATCGCTTGCAACCAAAATACGGTGCGACAGAGCTATCGAGCGCTCGAGGTCTCGTGATCGATCCACACTAGTTGCAGTTTGGCTCATAAGTTTAATCGTACAAGTTGTAAACAATCACAGCAGTATAGTATCAGCCCTAGTTCCTGAGTAGCATGGTCGGTAGCATATCGGCTTCTCGCGCTGCGCTATGGCAGCCCCTCGAAACGTGAATTGTTTCCAGCATTATCTTTAGGAATTGGATGACACAAACGGCCCAGTATGATCCGAGTAGATTACAAGACATTGTCGAAGCGGCCACCGTTCTTCGAAATGGGGGTTGCGTCGCCTTTCCGACCGAGACAGTGTTCGGACTTGGCGTGGATGCGACAAACCCGAATGCGGTTCAACGAGCATTTGTTGCGAAGGGGAGACCTTCCGATAATCCCTTAATTGTTCATTTGCATTCACCTAGCCAAATGGATCTTTACTGCCACTCGATCCCCGACATCGCCTACAAGTTGATCGAACATTTCTGCCCTGGCCCGCTAACCATCGTTTTGCCGAGGCGTGATTCCATTGCAATGTCAGTAACTGCTGGGCTTGATACGGTAGCCATTCGCTTTCCAAATCATGAAGTTGCTCAAAGATTGCTCCGTGAAGTAAACCTACCAATTGCGGCCCCAAGTGCAAATCGTTCCGGCCGGCCAAGCGCAACTACTTGGCAAGCCGTCATTGAAGATCTGGATGGACTTATTGATGGTGTTGTTTGTGGAGAGCCATGCGGCATTGGTATCGAAAGCACTGTTGTGGATGTCACACGAGCCAACCCGACTGTCCTGCGCTGTGGCGGAGTCACTCTCGAGCAGTTACATGATGTCGTTCCTAACATTGTCATGCATAACCAACAAGTCGATTCTTCTGTCAATTCTCCGGGCTTGCGTCACCGGCATTACCAACCGACAGCGAAGGTCGTTTTGGTCGATTCCGTGTCCGAAATGGATCATGCATCTAACTTCTTTGAGAGCGATTTACGATGCGCTTATCTCGGAATCAACAAACTCTCGGAGGCGATTACATCAAAATTAGTTCACTACTCTTACTGCAACAACGAAGCAGACTACGCAACGGCTCTGTTCCGATTCTTTCGCGAGTGCGACAACCTGGGTGTACAACTAATCCTTTGCCAAGTAGTCGATGAGATCGGTATTGGTCGAGCCCTCATGGATAGGATTCGACGGGCTTCTGGAAGTTGAATACCCGGATAGAAGCGGACCTGGACTACAGGTCAATCAGATCTTCTCCAAGAGCATCCTTCAGAGGATGAAATGTCGCGTCGCAGTATCCTAGATGCAAATGCCGACGAAATCCTTCCGCTTCTTGAAATCGTTTTGAAAGCTGCCCCATCTTCAGGGCGGACTCCTTCATAGATGCAACGAACGAGGAAATCATCTGCGTTTCATCAAGCCACCCCTCTTGGCTCGCATGACACTTGAGCATCTCAATCTTCCGTTCAAGAACAGGAGATACATTGACCAGCGTCGTTGGAAAAACCGGTTGTCCAAGAGGCGTTTGATTCCCGTGAGGCTGAGCGTGATAGATGGCGACTGGGCCACTAACCGGAGCGGTTGGTGGATTGGTCTCGAAGTTCGGCATCGACTTTACAAACGCACCGCCAACTGCGAGCCGACATGCCGCTTCGTGGTCTTCCATGTAGTCTTGTGGTGAATGCGTCAATACAATAGTCGGATTCGCCAGACGTACCACCGATGCAACACGGGCAAGTGTTTGTGCGTTGTAGTAAATCCCCATGTCATCACAAATGGGTGGATAAAACACCGCGGGGATAAGCGCAGCGGCCCGCCTGGCTTCCTCCAAGCGGATTCGCGAAATAGATGCCGCATCTAACGTCATCGATCCGCACGAACCATTTGCGACGTTCATGTAGTGCACAGTCCAGCCGCGCGAAGCCAACTGCAAAAGAGTCCCCGCCATCACAAATTCGATGTCGTCGGGATGGGCGACTATCGCTAGAACATTCGGCATCGCAACTACTCTTTATCTCAATACCATCTATCACCATAGGCACTCGTTGTCGTGGCAACCATTCGTTCTTGATGACCACGACGGTCAATTTCATTCGACAATCAAACTATCTCGATTTGGTCGGAGCAGGTCTGCTGGCGGTTCTTGCACCGTCGATTACAAACACTTTTGGATCATCGATAATGAAGCCTGTGCTCCAAGATTTTCCGTCGTCTTTGTTGACGGTGTTATAGAAGAACGTCCGAAACGTTTCACAGCGGTATCCGTAGGGAAGGGCCGAAGCGATATAGTCCTCGCGGGTAAGGTCTTCCACACCGGGGCGTGCAAAGTAATGTACTACTCCGTCAGGCGTGAATGATAACCCCAGCGTCCACCATCCAGTCGTCTCGATATCAGGCCCTCGGAAGTCACCTCCGTTACGATCCGATCGAACTCGAAAGAAAAGATTGTTTACCAACTTGCCGTCGACTTTTTTTGTCTCTCGCAAGATGAAGAGACCTGGCCAATAGATCTCATCCTTTTCGTGGGCTGGAGCGAAGATAAACTTACTTGGCTCCATAATTGTCGTCTTGACGGCGGCTCGGAAAGCGAAGTGCGGACCGTTCCGATTCTCCCACTCTTCAATCGGTGGAAGATAAACGCGAGTCGTCGCGCTTGGCGATTTAGAGACTGGGATTGGACCACCAACTCGATACTGCACGTTGCAGATAAAATCATCTTGATGCATCTCGTTGGTAATCTTGCCCGGTATCCCGGTCTTCAAAGATTTCAGCAAGAGCGAACCTTCGCTTCCGGGAATCCCACCCTCGGGTGTTGCTACCCGCTTCATGATGTCTGGATAACCACGTTTTGCACCTTCGTACCATCGACCGTTTGTCGATTTTCCAAGTGGCTGACGCTGCTGTTCATCGATATCTTCGCTGCTCTTAGGGCCGTTTGGAACAAAGCCCCAAGACTCATCTTCAAAGTCATCGCCGACTTGTGTTAGCTGTACTCCAGTCCCAGGAACAACCACATTGATCGGAGGAGCCGCGTGCACCGACTGGTCCGGAACTAAGCCGCTCAGTGATAGAAGCGACGCGGACATCAGAAGCTTACGTCGCGACCAAGATTGCAAGCTATGAAGACTAAAATCCCAATTCATATCGTTCTCGATTTGATAGATCCGAAGATGCATACCCTGGATGTAAGCGGTAGACTCCACCCAACCTTCTCTATCGGAACAAAAAGTAACGAGAGCGGAAAAATCGGTCGTTCCCGTCAAGGATCACCCGAAGTTCGTGAACTCTATGAATCGCTTAAACTACCTGATCTCTCTGGACTCGCAGGGCAGCGAAAAGCTAAGACTGAAAAACTGAATAATCCGTTCGTTGTGCTATCAGAACCAGGCCAACTCACAATCCGCCTATGAACGCCGGCTTTCCAGGCCAGGATCGAAAGTAAGAGAAGGTTGATCGGAGATCATGTTTATCGACAAAGATTGCGAGTTCTATGTTTTTCGTTGGAGCGAGTTGTGAATCGATTTGTCTCATCGATAGCTTTCATTACTTGCTTTTCGTTGTTTGGAACCGCTTGTAGTTTCGTCATCGCGTCTGAATCGCGCGATGCCACGATTCATGCCTGCATTGCAGCCTCTGCAGATCGATGGTGGGCAATAGGAGATCGTGGGCAGGCCTTGCTTTCCGAGAACGCGGGACGCACTTGGACGCAATCAACCATCGATGGAGCACCAAACCTCTACGCGGGGATCGCTATTGATGAGCGCAATGGCGTTATTGTTGGTGGCACCATTCAACCCTTCTCGCATCGCAGTGCGGGAGTGATTCAGACAACGCAAGATGGCGGTCGACGTTGGCGTGAGATTCCCAGCGAAGGCCTTCCAAGGCTAACTGGTATCCAGAAGATAAGTGATCAGCACTGGATTGTTTGGGGTGACTGGTCGCCAAAGTTTCAAACGGGTTTGCTAGAGACTGTCGATGGCGGGACAACCTGGATAGGAAAAGCGTTGCCCGCTTCCCACATCCAAACAGCAGCGTGGAAAGACGCCAGAGATGGAATTGTTGTTGATCGCCTTGGGAGAGTCTTTCGCTTCGAAGCAAGCAAGCCACCCATGCTGTTGCCTGTTGGCGGGAATGCGTCCAATCGAATTCTCAAGGCCACACACGACGATTCAGGTTGGTGGTTGATAGGTCAATCCGGACAAATCTATCACAGTATCGATGGTCAGCAGTGGCTTCAAAAGCGTTTACCCGGCACCGCAGCAGATCAAGCACTTATCTGCTTGTCCGATATCGCATTTCAGAAGCTGGACTCGCCTGCGACGGCATCGGCGCCGGCGAGATACAACGAGTCAAAGAGCAATGATCCGATGGCGATTGCCACGAGTATTGACGTTCCCTTTGTTCATCAGAATAGACCCGACGCTAGCGGCTACGGATCAGAATTAAATGTCACACAGTCGCCCCCTCGTAAACGCTGCTGGTTGGTTGGAAGCCCCGGCAGTGTGGTTTGGACAAGCGACGATCTTGGAGACTCTTGGCAAACGCAAACGACATCTCAGTCGTTACCGTTGAACTCGATAGCAACAGCAGGGAACGATACACTTTTCGCTGGCGGTGGACTTGCAACGATCATCGGAACAAGGAACTCGGGGCAGGGATGGTGGATCCTGGGCCAAGAGGGCTCGAGACTTGCGTTGTTAAGCTTGACTGCGATTCAAGCGTCGATTCCATGGGATGCTTTATCGATGGTTGCGCGCGAGTCACGGGGACACGCTGGCGGTATCATTTTTCACAGCGAACGCATCTACGAACGTGCTTCTCCATGGTGCGAAAGCACCACCAGAGCCGCAGTTCTTGCCAGCGAACTGAGCGTCTCGGGATTGGAGACTCTGAACTATTTCCCCATTACGAGCCAACCAACGGGTCGGCTTCGCGAGGAATTGGCAATCTATGATCCAAAACTTCAGCAGCCAGGCGTCGATAGCCTGATCGATCGAATTGCAATCCACACCATCCGCCAATATCGGCCGGACGTGATTGTCTGTGACAGTTTCAACTCCGAAGACCCACTCTTGCAGGCTACCGCGAGGATGGTTGTGACGGCTCGGAATCGCGCATGTGATAGCCGGTTCGAGTGCTTCTCAAAAGAGTCTGGAATCCCAGACAAAGCCTGGGATTGTAAAACGTTACTTGCTCGATCTATCTCTAATCCTCAAAACATACATCGACATAGCGAGCTTCAACTGACGTCCACAACTCCGTTGCATCGAGAAGGAATTCTACTCGGTGAGTTGCTCGTCTCCGTAGGAGGGCAAGTTTCACAGCCAGAAGAATCTATAGCGAATCTTGATTTGCATAGTGCAAGCGAAGAATCGATGCCACCTTGGAAGCAGTACGGTGAATATGGAGTGATATTCGGTGCAAGGCCAAGCGGAGGAAAGGGGAACCTTCTTCCCGATGAGATTAGGCAGCCAGGAGCGATGCGGCCTGCAGCATCAAGCGAATCGCTACGTTACCAGACCGCGATAACCAGCTTCCAACGCGAAAGCAGTCTTCAAAAAGTAATCGAGATGGAAGTCGAAAGCACTATACGCGACAATCGATGGCTTACTGCACTTAACCAGCTTATCAATTCGACGTCCCACGCCGCGCGATCTCCGACGCTCTGGACAGTCGCTCAAGAAGCACGTCGTCGTGGCCAGTGGGACCGTTGGTCGACATGCTTGGAGTTGCTTATCGGAGATTATCCAAAGGAAGGTGCGGCGGAACTTGCCGCGATACAGCAGGCGGCCTGGCGCGGAAGCAGCGAACTCCGACTCTGGCAGGCCAAGCTGAGTCCTGCGATTGATTCGCAACCAAGTCCCTCAAGCGTTGTCACCGCAAGCTATCACGCCAGTACCAGCTCAAGCCCTTTCGAATCGCAGACTCATGACACTTCGGTAAGGAAAGTTGCAGCCAATCAAACACCAGACGTAAGATCTCCATCCCGATCGACTTTACAACTCCAAACAGCGACTCGAAGCGTGAATCCGGTTACCCCAACGCGGACGGGGGCAGACCATGAGAACATCCATTCGCAATCAGTTTCCGATCCAATTAACGGAAACCAAGCAACGCGATTCGCGAGTATGACTTCCTCGGCGAGAGCCAACATAGGGGAGGATCCGAGACGTGTTTTGTTAGCTCTTTCTTCGCGGACTGATTTAACGACCCCTTGGAATGGAATTTACGGTTGGTCGCAATTGGCAGACCAAGAATACTTGCTTCGTTCAGCAGGAAGGGCAGCAGGAGGGGCAGCTGAAAGATTGGCAACTTCTCCGAGCACAGCTTCACACTTACCAACCCCACGCCCGGCTTCACCGGCCGCGATGGCAATTCCGATTTCTAAGTCGCGTCCAGTCTTGGACGGGGCGCTCGGTGATGCAGTCTGGAAGGAAGCTTATCAAATCGGTCTCCAATCGATTGAAGCCTCAATGCAGCGTGAACGAGCGGCAGTAGCGAACATTACGGTCGTCAACTTGATTCGAGACAACCGATTCTTGTACGTTTCTGGAGCATGTGGTGCTCAGCAAAGATTAACTGAGAAAGCAACGACTTCTGGCGACCTGCTTCGAAATAAACCGGGAGATCGAACGCACGACAAACCTACGATTGGCTCTGATCGGTTTACTCTGCGGGTCGATACGGATCGAGACTTTTTGACATGGTTTCAATTCACGGTTGATTCGCACGGAAACTTGACCGACGCCCTCAACGACATGGGTTCGTGGGATCCAAGATGGTATGTCGCGACAGATCGAACAGAAATCGGTTGGACTTTCGAAATGGCAATTCCTCTGAACGAGATTTTGGATGAAGATTTTGTGAAAACTGCCGATTCACAAGCTTCAGATGTCACGGGCGGAATCCTCTGGAACTTTGCAATGTGCCGCACGCAACCCGGAAACGCCGTCCAATATGCCAAGCCATTGATGACTGAAGGACTGTCACCCGTGAGCTGGTTCCCCGGAATAATTCGTTGATTTTGAATCGGGAATCACCGACTTTTTGTGGACAACGTCGACCAAACTCGCCACGAAAGGCGAACTCAGCACACCAAAATCGGTCTATTCTGCAGCTATTCCAAAGCCATTTTGGACTTCCCGAAATCCGGGTTTTCTGTAAACTTTGAAGGCTAAATAGGTTGCGCAACGGCGTTCGACTTTGATCATTTTCCTTTTAACTTGAGAGCTGAAACTCTCTGGTAGGTATTTAGACAACAGCATATGGACCTGAACTTACTACGGAACATTGGTATTAGTGCTCACATCGATTCGGGCAAAACGACGCTCAGCGAACGAGTTCTGTTCTACGCTGGACGAATTCACAAAATTGAGGAAGTCAAAGGCGGTGGCGATGGGGCAACGATGGATTATATGGAGCTGGAAAAAGAGCGTGGAATCACGATCACCAGTGCCGCGACATCGTTGACTTGGGGCGACTACAAGATCAACTTGATCGACACCCCAGGCCACGTGGACTTCACCATTGAAGTCGAGCGTTCGCTCCGCGTTTTGGACGGTGCGGTTTTAGTTCTTTGCAGCGTAGGTGGAGTCCAAAGCCAGTCACTCACAGTGGATCGACAAATGCGTCGTTACGGCGTGCCTCGATTGGCATTCGTGAACAAAATGGACCGAACTGGCGCGGACGCGTACCGTGTTGCAAAGCAAGTCCGAGAAAAGCTGAATGCCGACGCAGTGATGATGCAAATTCCGATTGGTGCTGGCGAGACATTCGACGGTGTCGTTGATTTGGTGACCATGCGGGCCGCGTACTTTGACGGCAAAGATGGCGAAATCGTCCGATATGAACCGATTCCAGAAAACCTTGTTGAGGATGCCGAAACAGCTCGCCAATCGATGCTTGAAAGCTTGTCGATGTATTCCGACGAAATGATGGAACTCCTCCTCAGCGAAGAAAAAGTTCCCGACGAACTCGTTTACAAAGTCTGCAAAGAGGCGACGCAGTCTCACCGGATCACTCCTGTCTTCTGCGGATCTGCTTATAAAAACAAAGGCGTGCAGCTTCTCTTGGATGCAGTAACACGCTACTTGCCAAGCCCGCTCGAGCGAGAAATCAAGGCTCGAAAGGTTGGTAACGAGTCCGAGAAGGTTGAGTTGAAACCTGAGCTTGAGCTACCTTTCGTCGGTATGGCATTCAAGATCGTGGAAGATCCATTCGGCCAACTTACCTTTACCCGTGTCTATCAAGGCAAAGCAGTCAAGGGTGAGATGTACGTTAACCAACGTACCGGTAAGAAGGAACGATTTAGCCGAATCGTGAAGATGCATGCTGATAAACGAGAAGAAGTTGAGTTTGCAGAAGCTGGTGACATTGTTGCGATCATCGGGATCGACTGTGCAACCGGTGATACGTTCTGCCCAGACCGAAACTACTGCTCGATGGAAAGCATGTTCGTTCCTCAACCCGTTATCAAGGTTGCAGTGACTCCTGCAAGTCGTGCTGATGCAGACAAAATGGGTAAGGCACTCAATCGATTCCGCAAAGAAGATCCAACCTTCCAAATCTTCAACGATGAAGAAACAAGTGAAACCATTATCTGCGGTATGGGTGAGTTGCACCTGGACATTTACGTTGAGCGAATGCGTCGTGAATACAACGTTGACGTCAAGGTGGGTGCACCGAAGGTGAGCTATCGTGAAGCCCCAGGTGAAGCTGTCGAATTCAACTACAAGCACCGCAAGCAAACCGGTGGTTCTGGACAGTATGCTCACGTCGTTGGAAAGCTTTCGCCAATCGCAACGGAAGGTGAAGAACTGTTCATTTTCGAAGACCACGTTACCGGTGGTCGAATTCCGAAGAACTTTATCCCGCCGGTGGAAAAGGGATTCCGCGACTCGGTACTTAAAGGCCCGCTTGCCGACTTCCCTGTCGTTGGTGTGAAGATCGATTTGATGGACGGTAGCTACCACGATGTGGATAGTAGCGAGCGATCATTCTACATCTGTGCCTGCGATTGCTTCCGCGAAACCATGCGAGCGAGCAAGCCGATCTTGCTCGAGCCGATCATGAAGTGCGAAATCGAATGCCCAGAACTTTACCAAGGGGACGTCGTTGGTGACGTTATTCGACGACGAGGATTGATCCAGTCGACCGACGCCCGAGACATGATTTCCTACATCATTGCAGAAGTCCCGCTCTCGGAAACTTTCGGCTATGCGACAGATCTTCGAAGCATGACGAAGGGTCAAGGTACATTCACGATGGAACTAGCAACCTACCGGGCTGTTCCACGAAACCTACAAGACGACATCATCGCTGAACGCAAGAAGCAACAAGCTGCAATGGCTTAGTGATTACCTTAAGCTTAAACGCGAAGGCCTTGCCGAGTATTCGGCAAGGCCTTTTTCGTTTCTGTCCTGAGGTATTTCCCTATTTCTACTTTTGTTTTAGTCAAACAAGATAGGGAGATTGACGTTTACATAGTTCAACGCGCTGTTGACCAATTGCTCGCCTGGCTTGAAGTACAGGTTTATGAAATCACCAGGCTGGATGACGATCCGCTGTGATGGATCTTTCATTGCTCGTATGAGGTCAACACGAATTGCAACCTGTTGTCCATTCGGCATTTTCCTTAGGATGACAGCACGGGTCGGAGGAATGATATTGCCAACACCAGAGCCGGCCCGGAACAACTGACCGCTCGCTCCGTTTGGCCCGCCGACCGAAGCGTTGGCGATTGCAACGGCTTCCAACACGTCGATGTCATGGTCCCGAGGCAATGGAATTTCTGAGCCGATAATCAATCCACCCGTGAAAAACACCTCTTGCTGTCTCGCTCGTAGGTAGACGATGTCCCCCTCTTCCAGCAGAACATCTTCCTGCGTAAACGAAGGTGACTCACCATCTCTCGTCCAAAGCGGGATCCGCTTTGCAGTGGCGGCCGCAGGGGAATTCGCGACGTAGTCCACCGGATCGGCCCCATCAACTGCCAAAGCGACCACCTCTTCAGCAGACTGATCGCCGAGCTGCTCACGACGAAGAATCCAAACTTCGTTGAGCGCGTCAGAACCGGGCATCCCTCCGCTTGCTGTTAAAGCATGCAGTACATCTTCCTCGAACGCGGGTAAGTCTACGACTTGGGCTGAACCACGCTTGGCAATGATCGACGCAGTTCTTGCCTGAATGGTAGGTGCTGGGGTCTGAACTTCCTCCCGTACAACAACAACCCGAGTTACACGGCGTCGTACGACGCTTACATAAACGTATTCACGTCCTTTTTGGACCACCTCTTTATTGATGATGGCAGTAGAAATCTTGTCGACCGCTTGCTGTACAGTCAATCCGCTTACTATTATCGAACCAATCACCGGCAGCGCAAGGGAACCATCGTCGGTTACTTGTAGTGGCACACCGATAGACGGAGTAGCGACGTTACCTGCCGGTGGATAATACTCCTGTTGAACAGTTGTGTTACCTTGAACCACAGGAGCAGGATCATCAACGTTCGGGGGCAATAGTCCTCTGATGTATACAGCCAGTACGTCACCGGGGCCAATCACATAGGAGCGAGGAGGAGTTTGAGTGAGCAGCGCGAGGTTAACTGGAACACGACATCCTTTTTCGCAGAACCGTAATTCTGGCGGCAGTCTATCAGCTGGAATTGCATGGTGTGAAAATGTGACACATCCACTACCGCTAATGAGTAAGCCTAAGAGTGCAATGAACCTTAGAGTTAGTTTTGATTTCTGGGAACGCATCGCTTTGCATCCTTCCATGAGTGCTCAGCAAACTTAAAAACGAATGGGGAAAATTATTCGGTGATGGTATCGGTCGAGTAGGAGATTTCGGGCACTTCAGAAATGCAGCTTGAAATTCCAGGACCATCTTGAGTTGGCACAGTCGTCCAAATCGAACGCCCATCACGATCCGCTGCAATCACTCCAGCTTGAAAACCTTGGTACCACTGATTAACAGCACACTGGCCTTCGGCAGATTGGTACTTCGCCGCCCAATAACAGGGAGGAGGAGTTACAGGCGGACAGTGAGAACCTCCAGTCGCAACTGAATAGTACCCCTCCTTGAAGCCGCATTTGAAGTCATGGTTGATCGAGCACTCTGGCAGGTAAGCCTTGGCATCCCCCCACGCTGAAGCCGCTCGCATCCGGTTGACTGAGTAGTAGTGGTAGTCTTCCAAGGAAGCGCAACCTCCAACTCCAACCCCAAACAGGAGTATCCCCAATGCAATCCATCGCTTGTATCTTTGAATCATCATGGTTGCTTCCATGCACCCCAAACTTGTGACTATCAATCGGACAAAGAATCCGATCAATCAGAACCTGCAAGAGAAAGACACGATCCATCGAACTCATCTCTTCCAACAGCATATGAATCGACCGCATGCTGGAAGAATCCGATACGATTCCTTGAATTCACACGAAGTTGAAAAACAGAATGCATGATATTCGAACCAGCGATCTTATTAATCAAAATCGCTACTCCCGTCACAATTCAATCGATTGGGCGAATTGCTATTAATGGGTTTGCGCTTCGATAGAGACAACGAGCATCAGATACCTCAAACAGATTCCGAGTCCTCCACTCGCGCCTCACCGGAACTTCGATCGTGAATTGGTTGGGGGCGTTCCCTCCATTCTTTAGTCGAGAAACGCTATTCCGCTTGCGGGAGCAAATTGACTACAAACCGAGGTTAACAGTTACTTCTCCAAACAGTAATCGATGCAGCCTGCATGGAAAGGCGACCGAGAGATGGTTCAATACGTCGGCCTACGTTTTTGCCTCAGTATTCTGGCGTTTGCTAGCATTTTTTCGTCGGTTGCACATTCGCAATCTGAGTTCCGTATTCGCGATATCGTCCGTCTAAAAGGGCAAGAAGAAAACGTTCTCCAAGGTCTCGGTCTGGTTGTAGGCCTCAAGGGCTCGGGGGACGGCAATATGAAACCGATGATTCGTGCATTGGCTCGTTCCATGCAACTGATGGGTGGTCAAGTCGCTGCCGATATCCAAGGTCGACTTGTGGAAAAGGACATCGAGAGCGCTAAGAACGTTGCGTTAGTCTTCGTTACAGCAACAGTTCCACCTTCTGGAGCTCAACCAGGCGATAAGCTGCCGTGTACGATTAGTGCGATTAACGCGAAGAGTATCGAGGGTGGAAATCTGATGATGACTCCGTTACTGGGTCCTCGGGCTGACCAACCAACCGTGTTCGCGCTAGCTCAAGGCCCCATTATTATCGATAGCCCAAGACAATTGACGACAGGCCGAATCGCGGACGGTTGTAAGATGGAAGCTGCCGTTCAAACGCAATATCTCGCCAATGATCAGATTACATTGATCCTAGAATCTAGCCAAAGCTCGTTCTCCATGGCACAGCAGATCGAGGATACAGTCAACGATTATGTTCGCAATGGAATGAACCTTAGCTTCGACGAGCAGTCCATTTCGTCGAGCCAAGATAGCGAGTCCTCTGCAATCGCGCTAGATCAGATGCATGTTGTGGTAAAAATCCCAGCCAACTATCGATATCGGCCTGTACAGTTTATATCGATGATTTTGGATCTTCCGCTTGTAAATCAAAAACAAAACAAACGGGTTACGATTCGGCAACGTGAGGGAATCATCGTTATTGGGGACGACGTTACGATCGCTCCGGTCGCGATTTCTCACAAGAATCTTACGCTCTCGACACGGTCCACGTCTCCATCGGCGGTTTCGGCGGGTGGTAATTTCGTCGGTTTGGGGGTCGATCGCAAAACTCCTCTGAATCAACAAACCACCCTTAAGCAACTTGTCGACGCACTTAACTTATTGGCAGTACCAACCGACGATATCGTTTCCATCATCAAAGCAATTGACCGTCAAGGAAACCTTTACGGTGAATTGGTAATCGATTAGGAAGTCTAGAATGAATATCCAAAACTCTCGATCAACATCTGATGGCAATCAAATCCTCTTTTCAAAGCTGAACGCAGCAAACAACTTGCCCTCGGTAAGCAATCTTCAAAGCACCGGCGAACTCGGTTCGGACTTCGCGGCGATTCTCAACTCCGCACACACAGCCAACTCCATAAACTCTGATTCATCAAGCAAAATCAGCGACAAAGCCAGCCCCGACGGTGAACTGCGAGAATCGTTCAATGACTTTGTAGGGCAGACCTTCTTTGGGCAGTTGCTTTCTTCAATGAGATCAACCCAAGAGGAGGCCCCGTACTTTAACGGTGGTCGAGCAGAGAAAATATTCCAAGGCCAACTTGATCAAGTTCTGACCGAAGAGCTCAGCGAATCATCTGCTTCGAAGATCGCTGATCCAATGTACAAGCTCTTCCAAGCGTATCGTGCCTAACTGTCAATCACATCTCGGATAACACGTCCTTTAACGTCCGTGAGCCGGAAGTCCCGACCTGCGTGGCGATAGGTTAGTTTCTCGTGATCTAACCCGAGCAGAGCGAGCATCGTTGCGTGAAAATCAACTATCGGAACAGGATTTTCGCTCGCCTCGTGACCGAAGTCTCCTGATGATCCGTAGGAAGTCCCAGCCTTCACTCCACCACCCGCCATCCACAGTGTAAACGCCTTGTTATTGTGATCGCGTCCGCTCTTGGCTTGTGCGTAAGGCGTCCGTCCAAATTCTCCGGTCCATACCACCAGGGTCTCCTCAAGCAATCCTCGTCGCTCCAAGTCAATCAGTAGGCCCGCTGCACCTTGATCGATCTGATCGCAGTTGTCTGGAAGAGCCTGTTCAATATTGAAGTGGTGATCCCAGTTTCCGTGAGATACTTCGACAAAACGGACACCAGATTCAATCAAGCGCCTTGCCATTAAACACTTCGCACCAAAATTCGCTGACGCGGGCGAGTCCATTCCATAAAGCTTTTGGGTCTCTTGACTCTCCTTCGTAACGTCCATGACCTCTGGCATTTGACCCTGCATCCGATAAGCCAACTCGTAAGATTTGATCACACCATCCAGTTCGCTATTGGACTGATCTCGGCGCAGCTTTTCGCGATTCATCGATTGAATGAACTCGAGCTCCGAGGTCTGTCGCATCGGACCTACTGCTGGCTCGAGGTTTGCCATCCTGGATTGTCGAATATCGCCAGCTTCGTTTCCAATTCTTGTCCCCTGGTAGTTGGCTGGAAGAAAGGCTGATCCGTAGTTCTGTGCCCCACCTGTACCCGATGCAGGCGAGATACTAACAAAGCCAGGTAGATTATCGTTTTCGGTACCTAGCCCATAAAGAGTCCAAGCACCTAGCGAAGGCCTAACAAACTGACTGGAACCCGTATGCAGTCGCACCATTGCTTGAGGGTGAGCCGGGACATCCGTTTGCATGGAATGAATCATGCACATTTTGTCTGCTTGCTTACCCAAGGCTGGAAGCAACTCGGATACCCAATGCCCACTCGCACCCTGTTGAGCGAACTTCCAAGGGGAAGCCATCCATGCGCTGTTGTTTCGTGGCCCATCCTTTCCGTCGACCTTCTTCAGCATCGGCTTGTAATCGAAAGTATCGACATGAGAAGGCCCACCTTTCATACACAAGAAAATGACTCGTTTTGCTTTCGCAGGAAAGTGTGTGCTATTGGGACTCGTAGCCGCTCCGAGCGCCGTAGCCTGAGACGCGATCGATGAAAAGGCTAACCATCCGAAACCGCAGGAAGATGCCTGAAGAATAGATCGTCGACTATGCAGTAATTGTCGATCATTGCAGAACGAACTTTTCGTAGACATAGTGATTGCACCTGAGAAAACGGAGACGAAATGGGAGGGTGAAGAACTTTGAATAAAATCTAGTCAATCGAACGATACTCGCCTGAGGCGATCAAGCCCCGAGCAAACGAACTCAGAATCACATCCGGATTTGCACCAAGGCTCTTAAAGAGTTTCATTGCAATTTCACGCTCTTGCGAATTAGGAGTTCGCCCGAGAACAAGCCGATACGCATAATCGATTCGGCCTTCCGCAGACTCCACCATCGGGCCTGGGACCGCATCCTCAATACGCTGCGCGATCAATCGTGCTTGCGAAGCAACCCAAGGACTATTGAGCATGTAAAGTGACTGCGCGGGAACGTTAGTAGAATCCCGGCGTCCCTGTACAGCATTTGCATCTGGTGCTTCGAACAGTTCTAGTAACTCGGGCAAAGCACTACGAGCGAGTGATAAATAGATAGATCGCGAATTTGGTTCGACAGGCTGCAGACCGCGAAAATTTCGCCCAGCCATTTGCATAGCACGCTCAACACGTCCAGCCCCCATGGCCGCAATCGGGCTACCAATCGCAGGTGCCGAATCTAGCGATCCACTCGCGACAAGGATTCCGTCTCGTATCGATTCACCCGTGAGTCGCTTGGCATTCATCCGCCATAGAAACGAATTCTCCGGGTCAATCGTGAAACTGCTTTCATCAAAGTTGGAACCCATGCGATAGGTATGACTTAGGACTATTTGTCGAATCAATTTCTTGTTACTCCAACCCTCGGCGACAAACTGCAAAGCAAGATAGTCGAGTAACTCCGGATGCGTCGGCGCCGCGCCAGTAGTTCCAAAATTATCAAGCGATGTCACGATGCCTTGGCCAATCAAATGCGACCAAATCCGATTCACAGCAACTCTCGCCGTAAAAGTATTGTTATCGCGAGTAATCCATCTAGCGAGTTCCAAACGCCCGCTGACATCCTCAGGCACATCGTATTTGCTTGAACTGCCGAGCGAAGGAGGAACGCCTCGTGGAACGCGTTCACCAGGAAGCTCGATGTCTCCGCGAGCGAAAACAGGGCTATCAGAAATAGAGAGGAAACTCGACCGATTTCTGGAGCCGTTTTTGGAGACCATCTTGCGAATGTTTTTTGCCGCTTTCGTTTCGGGCTGCTTTTCGCTAACGCCCATCGCCAAGGCAATCGGTTCTCCCTTGTCTGTGTATTGCTCAAGCGTTGTCGTTAGTTCGCTCTTTCGCTGTTCGAGTTGATTGCGCTGACGAATGTAGTTTCGATCGATGTTCGGTGATGCGTTGGCTCCCGATTTGGCTGCCGACATGTTCTGCATAACCGATCGACGCAACTCCTCGAACTCGGCATTTACTTCATCCAATTCTTTTTGAAGCTTAGCAATCTCTGACGGCGATTTCGCTTTGATAACCACATTTTGACCGCTACCGCTTGGTAATGCGATATGGTCCGTTGTGTGCCGATCTTGACGACCAGAAGAACCACCAAAGTGAGTCTTTGTCGAAAGGAATATTCCAGCAACGGCCGTATAGTCAGTTTGCGGAATCGGATCGAACTTATGGTCATGACATCGCGCACAGCCAACCGTCAAACCCATCGACGCTTGAAATACAGCGTCGATTTGTTCGTCAGCTTGGTCGACTGCAAATTGCTTTGGATTGTTCTCGTTGAGAGCTCGAGATCCAACAGCCAGAAAACCAGTCGCAATGAGATTATCTGCTTTTTTGGCGGGCGAGTTGCTGGGAAGAAGGTCGCCAGCGATTTGCTCGCGGAGAAACTGGTCATAGGGCTTATCTTCATTGAACGCATCGACCACCCAGTCACGATACCGCCACGCATGTGGGTAGGTGACGTTAACTTCGCGTCCTGACGATTCAGCGTACCGCGCGACGTCTAACCAATGACGCCCCCATTGAACACCAAACTGCGGCGATTCTAAAAGTTGATCCACACAAGCTTCAAAAGCTTTGTCGAGTCCATCTCTTAAGACATCCTGTTCAAATCTTGTCAGCTCGTCAATCGTCGGTGGCAATCCGGTCAAATCAAAATAGACGCGACGAACAAGCACTTCCCAAGATGCATCTGGGCCTGGCTTGAGTCCCTTTTCAGTCCCTGCCTTCTCAACAAATCGATCGATGTTGTTTGACGCCCATGTGCTTTGACTATTGGGAACGACCGGCTGCTTCATTGGTTGAAAGGACCACCACTTCTTTGCCTCTTTATAGTCCTGATATTGCTGAGTATTCGCCGTTCGCTTCCGAGGGTCCGGAAGTCCCATTTGAATCCACTTGGCGATGATCTCGATTTCCGCAGCGGACATCTTCCCGCCAGCATCCAGCGGAGGCATCGCAAAGTCAGGTGAGTCGTACTGGATGGCTTTCATGATCAAGCTCGCCTTCACATCTCCCGCGATGACCGCTGGGCCACTTTCGCCTCCTTGAAGCAACGCTTCGCGGGAGTCGACTAGCAATCCCCCTTCTGCCGAGTTCTCCTTGGAAGAATGGCACTGGTAACACTTTTCCACCAAAAGTGGTCGCACCTTCGATTCAAAGAAAGCAAGGTCCTTCTGCGAGATCGTGGAAGAAGCCACCTGAGCAAGAGAAGGCTCGGAAACGAACAAACAACACGTCACGAAAATCAATACATTCAGCGTTTTCACGATTGCTTCCCGTTCGAGAGAATAAGACTACCGGTAATGTAACCCGGCAGAGACAGAGCGGTTCCGCGTGCCCCAGGTACTTTACAATATTTTGGGCGCTTACCAACGGGTCGATTTCAGTTGCTTGGCGGAATCGGAGCAACGAAGGACTTACCGCGACGCATCGACCGGACGGCAAAAAACACACCTGCCGCAAAAAAAATGTACAGAACCGGCATCAACGGAGCTCGCATCCGCATGTTGCTCCAATAGATAAAGTGAACGGCTTGCAAGCTTAGGACGAGCGAAATTGCCGGCACCCACAAACCTAGAGTGGGCAGATCGTAGAGCAGCAATCCAATTGCCTTAAGAGAAGATGACACGCATTTTTCCTGCCCTGAACGGCACGCATCAGCCTCGGATGACATCTGCCCCACCGTTGTAGCTTCAGCTCCGATGGCGTTTTCAATCGAGTCTGTAACCTCCAAGCAAACCTGCACCGGACCGCCTTTATTCAAGTGTTGAAGTAGAAGTACAACGGTCGTGATGACAACACCCGCAAACAAAACGCTGTACCAGAGCCCGATTGCCACAACCATAACCGAGGCTGCACCGGATCGATAAGGAAACAACGCCCAGAACCAACTCATTCGAACGAAACAGCTTTTCAAAAAAGTACCAGGATCTCTTTGAATCGTATTCCAAGCGGTTTCGGAAGCTAGGCGATCATCAGCCACCTCACGATGCTCGTCAGGACGCCCAAATTGAAACCCCATGTTCGTGTTTGGCTTCGAATTGACTTCGCCAGACCCGAGATCTGCAGTCCAGAATTCAGGCATTCGGGGATCTGAGTTACGCCTTTGATCCCATAGAGAATGAAATCGCGTTTCGTCCCACTCACGATCCCATCCGTGCTTTTGAATGCTGGAGTACAAAACCGGGTTGTTAGCCAGCAAGAGCGTGTATCCACCGTGCGTTGTCGTCATTGTCCACTGACCAATCAGCACCGAATTGCGATAAGCCCACGGACAAACCACCGTTGCCACTCCAATGAAAAAGCAAAACCAACCAGCCAAATGACGATCATAACAAAACGTTGCGCATAAGCTTTTAAGCGAATCCCGCTCGCATGTGTTACTTGGCCGACACTTAAGGTTAACAAGCCCCTTAAGACTCATGCTAACGAAGAACCATAATGCGATCCAAACAAAAGCTGTCGGTCGCACTAAACATCCAAACCCAGCCAGCAGCCCAACCGCGAACATGCCCAGCATCATGACTGAACTTGAACGAGGCATCTTTGT
>JAIYDQ010000135.1 GCA_027487375.1 Planctomycetaceae bacterium | reverse complement strand
TCTATTTGCGGCGTAAGCATTACCAGAATTATGGTATCTATCGTGACGATTTTCAAATTGCTGCTGACTACGAGCTCATGCTGCGAATGCTCTTCAAAAATGAACTGCACGCCCATGCAATTGACAAAGTCTTGGTGAACATGCGCGTCGGAGGGAAAAGCAATGCCTCGATAGCTAATCGGCTGGTTGCTAATCGTGAGGACGCTAAGGCCTGGGCGCTAAATGGTTTGAAGGCTCCGATTGGATTAAGATGGATGAAGCCTCTGCGAAAGCTGGGACAGTACTTTTGATTTTGCAGATCGGAAGTTAAACTCTTTGACCGTCCAACTGCCTCCTCTTCAAACTTAAGCTCTTCAATCCTATGAATTCTATCGGCATAGTTGGACTTGGTTATGTTGGCTTGCCACTAGTCCGCGCGTTCGTGAGGGCAGGCTGTTCTGTCATCGGGTTTGACGTTGATCGCCGGAAGATAGATAAGCTGATGGCTGGACAAAGTTACATCCAGCACATGGAGAGCGAGTGGTTGAAGCCTGCTGTTGCTTCTAAACAGTTTTTGGCTACCAATGACATGGGGCAACTTGGCCAGGTTGACAATATTGTGATTTGCGTTCCAACGCCTCTGAACGCGAGTCGCGACCCTGACCTGACGTACATAGAAAAGACCGCCGAGTCGATCGCGAAAACTCTCCGGACCGGTCAGTTGGTTGTGCTGGAGAGCACGACCTACCCTGGAACAACACGCGATGTGATGAAGCCGATTCTGGATCGTTCTGGGCTTGTTTGTGGGACTGATTACTTTCTGGCGTTCAGTCCCGAACGCGAAGACCCGGGCAATCAAAAATTCATTACCAACTCGATCCCCAAAGTGGTAGGTGGAATGGACTCAGCGAGTCTCGCTCGGGCCGTCTCTTTGTATGAACAGGTGATCGATAAAGTCGTTCCGGTGGCCTCTTGCGAGGTTGCCGAGGCGGCGAAGATTCTTGAGAACACATACCGAAGCGTAAACATCGCGATGGTAAATGAATTGAAGTTACTTTTCATGAGGTTGGGAATTGATATTTGGGAAGTAATCGAAGCCGCAAAGACGAAGCCGTTTGGATTTCAAGCGTTTTACCCAGGGCCCGGCCTTGGCGGCCATTGCATTCCAATCGATCCCTTCTATTTGACTTGGTTAGCCCGCTGTCATGAAATGCCTACCCGCTTTATTGAGCTCGCTGGTGAGATCAATTCTTCCATGCCGCAGTTTGTTATCGATCGTACAACTGACGCGTTAAACTCTGTGAGTAAATCTATCCGAGGATCGAAGATTGGCATTCTTGGAATCGCTTACAAGAAAGACATCGACGATCCTCGCGAAAGCCCTAGTTTCAAGATTATGGAAATACTAGAAGCTCGCGGTGCAATCCTTTCGTACTCAGACCCCCACATCCCGCAGATCCCGTCGATGCGATCCTTTCAGGTCCCTCAACTCTTGAGTGAACCGCTGACAGCGGAATATTTGGAATCATTAGATTGTGTGATCATTGCAACTGACCACACAGCATTTGATTACCGATTGATCCTAGACAAAAGTAAGCTGGTGGTTGATACTCGCAACGCAAGTCTCAGTGCTGCAAAAACAGCTGTAGGAGCGGTCGGAAAAATCTGGAAAGCGTAAATCGTAGCGAAGGAATCGAATGTCGACATCGACACAAAACGCCCAGGCAAGAAAATCTATGGTCGAGTCGCCCGACCCGGCTCTCTCTCGAGCTTGGCTTTGGGATTTGTTCTTGCTCGTATTACCACTTGTAGGACTTGCCCCTCTTCTTATTGTCCATGGCGTTCAGCTTTGGTCGCGTCCTTGCTTTAAGTTCATTCCAATCGCTATTTTTTGCCTAGCAATTGGAGTGCTCCTCGCAGAAAAAGGTGTTTGTCGCGAACGTATCCGAAGGATCTTTGCTGTACTTTTCGCAAGCACGGGATTCGCCATGGCAATCTATTCAGCTTGGATCTTTTCTCCAAGTATTGCTTGCTCGGCTATTGCCGTTTTGTTGGTAGCTTGGGGACTTGTTAGGCTCCAGTTTGATTCTTGGGCAAGATCTATTTGTTGGGGGTTGTTAGTCGCAACACTTGTTCCGCTTCCGAAGAACTTAGACGCACGAATTGAGTCAGGACTTAATGAGCTGGTCGCTTCATGTACGTCCCGAGTTCTTGACTTGTTTCAGTCGTATCACCTTCTTCAATCTCCCTATCTTGCCGTCGAGAAGCGAGCTATCAACTACTTTGAGTTTTTAGATACCGCATTTAGCTTTCGAGCAATTTTTGCATTTGTGTTAGTCCTTATCATCGCGAGGCGTCGCTCATTTTTGTCCGGTGTTCTTTCTTTGGCGACCGGGATCCTTGCCACATTTGTAGGCAAGGTTGTGTTACTCGCGCTTGCCGCGTATATGGTTAATAGTGGCGTAGTGTGGAATGAGGGCTGGCTTTGGAGTTTGCTACATTGGGGAGTCGCTTTCCTTTCGATCGTTATGGCATCCAACCTTGAATCGATGTGGGGGGCTCTGCTAGCGCCGATTAAAGTGGCCGGGGAGGTTGTCTCACTCGACAGAACTCGAAGTGCCGACATCTATAATCTTGTGGTCTACTGGCCCGGAAAAATTGCGAAGCGACGTTCTCGAGATGCCCGCGGCGATGCAGCGATTCCAGCGTCGGGTGACTCCTCGTTTGGTGCAACTCCATCTATGATCTTGATGGGTGTATCAGTTGTTGTTGCGTTGCTTGCTGCTCCATTAGCAATGGCTGTCTTCAAGCAAAGGCTGCTTGTAACATCGGCAGGCAGAATTGATCTTCCTGCCGAACGGTCGCCAGATAGCAAACAGTTCCCCTCCAAGACTTTCCCTGGCTTATTGCTGAATCAGTATCAAAGCAACACAGGTAAAAATGCGCTTGGTAGCGTTAGTGTTCATCTTTGGAATTTCACTGGAATTGATGCCGAAGCGCAGATCTTGCTGGCTTATCCCGTCGATGGATGGAAGTCGGAGTGGGTTTTAGGAACGGAAAGTGGCTGGAATGTTGCGAGTCAAAATGACACTTCTCTTCAATCGCCCTGGCCATTCGTTGAAAAGAGCCTAGAGTACGATAGCGATTCCGCTGCCAGAAGATCTCTTCTGTTTAGTTCGCAGTTTACGTTGGACGGAAAACCCTATTCGCCATCTGCAGATGAACTGGCTGTCCGCCCAGAAGCTACCCCTAGTAACCGCTGGCTAGAACCGAGGTTGATCAATTTCTTAAAAAACCCAGTCCAAGAAAAGACAGGTTCTTCATTTGTTATTCAATTGCGATTCGTCTCGAAAAGCGAGTTGCGTGACGAGGATATCGCGAACTTGAGAAAGATTTTTGACTCTGCCAGACAAGCGGTCCTTCAGCGGGTAGGCGGTTTAGTGAGTGATCAAGTCGCACAGTAGCCGATCGACATACGAAAGCTGTCTCGCTTTAGCAACGATTCGGCATTCGTAACAAGTCTCGCCGTCGCGTTCCCAAGAGTGTTGATTGAGTTATGAAACATACGATAGCGATCATCGCAGGCACAAGGCCCGAAGCCATTAAGATGGCTCCTGTTTACTTCGCATTGAAAGAGTCAGAGACGTTGAAACCGGTCTTTCTTTCAACTGCTCAGCATCGGCAAATGCTCGATATGACATTGGCGGCATTTGGAATTGTGCCCGAGTACGATTTGAATCTTATGCAACCTGGCCAAACACTATCTGATCTAACGGTGAGGGTATTGAGTTCCGTCAGCACTTGGCTGGCAGTTCACCGGCCTGCGGCAGTGTTATTACAGGGCGACACTACGACAGTACTTGCTTCCGCCATGGCTTCGTTCTATCAAAAGATCCCTTTTGGTCATATCGAAGCGGGCCTAAGAACGGGAGATATGTTGTCGCCATTTCCGGAGGAGATGAACCGTCGACTCACTTCACCGATCGCAACGTGGCATTTCTGTCCTACCGAAACCAGTCGCGTCAATCTTCAGCAGGAGCAAATCATCGAAGGTGTTTACGTTACAGGAAACACCGTAGTTGACGCACTGCTTTGGACCCGCAACCGACTCGCGGATAAAAAACATAGCAGCTCGGAAGTAGCAAAAAGACTCGGCATTTCTGCGTCTTTTCATGATCGCTACCTTGCGACTCATCAACGGCCTTGGATTCTTGTAACGGGACATCGTCGAGAGTCTTTTGGTGACGGATTCGAACGAATATGCCAGGCGATTCGATCGCTTGCCCAAGAATACCAGGACTTAGGAATCCTTTACCCTGTGCATTTGAATCCCCAAGTTCGGGAACCAGTTAACCGTATCCTCGGGGCTGTTGCGAATGTCGAATTGGTTGAACCTGCTGGCTACGAAGACTTCGTGTGGCTCATGGATCGGTCTTACTTCATTCTCAGTGATTCCGGCGGCGTTCAAGAGGAAGCGCCTTCGCTTGGCAAGCCAGTACTAGTTCTTCGTGAGCAAACCGAGCGACCAGAAGGCGTGACGGCTGGGACATGTACGCTAGTAGGAACGAATGTCGAAAGGATCTTAGTCGCCGCTCGCATGCTTCTAGATGATGCAGGGGAATATGAGCGTCGGTCTCGTTTATCGAATCCATATGGAGACGGAACCGCAGCTTTAAAGATCCGAGAGATCCTAGAACGGCATTTTTCAGCGTTTGGATCTTGAAATATGTGGCTAGCAGAAGCTCAGATGGCCTCTTTTGCACAACATCGCCCACGGGTTCGGACGGGAGTCTGCTCCCATCCTACTTCCCGGTGACGTTCTGACGGGAGAGTGCTCCCGTCCTACAATTTTTTCGCTAAATGATCTCTGCTAACCTTACGATTGAACACGTAGGCGCTTTTGGATGTCTGTTTCGAGAACACCAAAAACTGCTTCGTGTCGTTGAACCGACATCTGAAGAGCTGCGAGCAATCGCTTTGCAGTGAAGAAGTTCATGATTACTCGTTGTTTGACGTAGATTGGGTCCTTTGGAATCCCAACCGGTTGTGGATTGAGACCAAAGTCAACAATCAATTCTTCTGGCGAGCCAGTGACTCGGCAGAAGTTTGCGTAGCAAGCAATTGCATCATCATCTTTAACTTGAACCTGAACTTGCTGTTGCTGTTGAGCGGCCGCTTCTGGGGACTGTCCGACTTCCATTGCATTGGCCATTTCTTCGTTTGCCATATTGTATTAATCTCCTATTGAAACTTTTTGTCGTCGATGGCTCGATAGCCACCCAACACGATTAGTTGTACCACGAAATAAGATTGCTGTTGACTTGTTCTTTCTAGTTCGAAGCAGAAATTCTTCGAATCCTCATCTCGTCTCGTCACGTTTTGTTTAAAAGTCAAAGTTGAACGTCTTGACCAAGAATCGATAAAATCTCCAACCGAGCGAACGCCATTCCAAATGAACTTTGGCGACGCCGCGATAGGAAGATCGAAACGGAACATGCTGTGGCTCGAGCGGTACTGATGCTTGGTAAGAGGTGCTGATTGGGCGTACTTTTCCATTAGCATCTTGTGCTGTATTCAAAGAACCACCCGCTTGGCTTGCGAGGTTTTCCGGCGATTCCTTCATCTCTGACTGCGCGATCTTGCTGATCTTCCCAGAAACGCTGTGAAGCTTAGCCGAGTCCAACATCAACTCGACTTCATCGCCCTCGTGAACAAGATCAATGTCTGATTGGTCGATGATGATCACTGCTTCCATTTTGTCCGGCTTGCCAACGACACATAGCACATCCCCTTCCGCAAAATGTGCATCTGCATTGATTGGGGAAAACGGATTACCGGACCAACCCGGAAGTTGATCTTCTGCCATCGCGGCCTTCGGTAGTGGTTTCGAAGGAGGCTCAATAATGGTGCCGTCCACGGGGCTGACAACAGTCAGCATCGCTCGCTTGGCTTGAACTTGAGCCAGTAGATCCTCCGCGGCTTCCAGCATCTCGCGCTGGGTAACTAAGGTCGCATTCTTGCGAGGATCGGTAAATTGGAGTTCCATCTGCTCCAATCGTACCTTAGCCGCGTCTCGTTCGTTACGGTACTTCGATTCTTGTGCCGCGAGATCGATGCTGTCCAAGTTTGCAATGGGCTCTCCAGCGCGTACTTGTTGACCAGGCTTCTTGTTCCAACCGACAAGGTACCCAGGAACCATCGCACGTACTTGGATTGCGTCCTGCGGTTGAATTTCAAAGGCACATCGAACGCTGTAAGGCAGTGGCACAAAACAGACGATTGCGATGATGGCTCCAGCAACTGCAAGCGACCATAAGATATTTTTGCTTTTCATTTTCGCAGCTCTTCCCGGCGTTTTTAAGAATTTGTAAGAAGCCATCAAAGGCTGTACCACCATCCCGGTCAGCCCAGCGATCGCAAACATTTGTCCAATGACTTCCAGTCCATATGGTTTCAACACTTGGTTCAAGAACCAAATGATTCCGAACACAACTACCCATCGATAGATCGAAGCAGCAACAGTAAACATCCCAAACCAAAACAGGTTTCGTCTTGGTAAAAATGGATTGTCTTGAAGCTCTAACCCCAAGCAAGTCGACTGAAACCATCGCTTAAGAACTTCTGTACTTTTCTGCCGAAGATTGGGGATCTCCAGAATATCCATCAGAATATAGTAACCATCGAACCTTAGAAGCGGATTGCCGTTGAAGACGACTGTGCTCACCGAACAGATAAACATGACAGACAAGCACAGGAAGTTAAACATACCCGGCGTGCTAAACCACCACAGAAACGTCGCGATCGATGCAAGCAGCAATTCGACATACATCCCTGCCGCACCGATGAAGACTCGCTCCCATTTATTTCGAAGCATCCACGAGTCAGAGACGTTACAGTAGAGACACGGCGTAAAGACCAGAAGCATTACTCCCATCTCGTGGCATTCACCCCCAAATTTCTTGCAGCTAAGCCCGTGTCCGAACTCATGTAAGACTTTGACAAGTGCCATTGTTACGCCGAGAAAAATCCAATTGTCGGCTGCAAAGAATTGCTCGAACGTAGGAAGCTTCGCTTGGAATTTGCTCCACTGAACCAGTACTAACATCAGAGCAGTCAAGCCAAAACACAATGCACCGATCAATGCGCCGGGCGTAAACAACCATCCGAACCAAGGGAGCAATCGGTTCAAGATCCGCTCGGGGTCAATACCTCGAAATCGCAGAGCGAAAATGTTCGCAACTTTCCCGAGCAACTCTTTCTTCTTTTTCTGATCTCCACGCCGACGCAGTTGTCGACCTTGTCCAACTGACTGCGAGATTACAAGCCCGCTTCGATGGAGCATCCCAATGAACTGCTGAAGATCCTGAAGCGTGATTCGCTGTGGTGCAAACTTCGCTTGGAAAGTTTCGCGAATCGTCTGGAGGCTCGTCTCACCATCGAGCATCTGAAGAATTGCGAACTCTTCTTCATGAAATCGAAAATAGTTCAAACCAACAGGATCTTTAACGACCCAATATGTTCGGCCGTCATAGGTATTCCGGCTCGTATGCAAATCAGCACGCTTGCGCAGCTTGAGCGGCCGCATCGCGCTGTTTACTAACGAATCGGCCATCGTTGCCATGAGTCGGTTTGTTGGGTTGAGGGTTATGGGCTGTGTTTGCGTAGGCAAGTCTCTCCGAGACTTGCTTTTGAGGCGTGTCTCGGAGAGACACTGCTACGTGTTAACTTGTTTGGGGGGCGTGTCTCGGAGAGACACGGCTACGTGTCAATTAGCGAGTGCTGATTTCGATGGTTGCTGGCATTCCTTCGCGGAACAGCCATTGATTGTTGACTTTCTTGTTTGGGATTTGAACCCACACGCGATAGGCTCCGGAGACTTC
>JAIYDQ010000491.1 GCA_027487375.1 Planctomycetaceae bacterium | reverse complement strand
TTTGAGCTCTTGCGCAGCAAGCCAAGCTATAACGATTCGCCTCAAATCACACAGACCAGCGATCATCATCCCGGCGACCCGCTCAACGTCGTCCTCATTGGAACGGAAGCGGAACTTCAGGAAATCATGAAGGCATCCAAATGGTATCCCGCCGCAGCGCTCGGTCTTGAGAGCGACTTGGAGATCGCCGCCGACACGATTCTTTCTCGCCCAGATGCTTCTGCTCCAGTCAGCAGTCTTTACCTGTTTGGACGAAAGGAAGATGTCGCGTTCGAGCAACCCGTGGGCGATAACCCTCGACATCGACATCATGTGCGATTCTGGAAGATCGACAAACCCAGCGACGATGGACGCCCTCAATGGATCGGTTCGGCTGTCTACGACAAACGCGTCGGGCTCAGCAGGACCACAGGTCAAATCACGCACGTTACAGATGCTAATGTCGACACCGAGCGTAACTATCTTTTTGATTGCTTGGAAAAGTCACACCAACTCAAAGAGCAGTCGATCGTAAAAGGATTTCATACAACGCTCCAAGGCTTCAACGGTGGCGGAGATCCGTGGCGCACCGATGGCGATTTGTACGTCGGTGTGATCCAGGATAATTGACATCCGAATTCAACGAATTGTGCCAATTCAGTTCGTTGCTCCCCTTCAACTCCGCTACCGATTTTTCAAGGTAGTTCTGAGTCAACAAGGGCTCCAAGTCTCAACGGAGGAAGAAAAACAAAAATTTTTCTCCTCTTTTTTTTTTTTTTTTTATCCGCCAATGCTTTTTTGCCCCCAAGCCTTACCACGCTAAACTGGCTAGCTAAAGGACCTTTAAGCCACCCAAGGGGAACAAGAACACCCTTTTGCCAGCAAATCGGGATGGCCTATTTTAGAGGGGCGTAATCTTGTCCCCAACCTCAGAAAACCTTGATCAAACCTTCACATAAAAATCGTTGCAACCCGATTTTTCATTGCTATTCTGGCATTTTGAAGTTCAAGGGTATTGAGAAAGATGCGTCAATCCGTACTTCCTTATCAATCGCGCGGTTGGTCAGTATGAGAACGACATCGAGTTGATTTACTTGAGTAGTTTTTTGAGGAGAGATAGTTATGTTGAAGCGATTTGTGCTGGCGGGCTTAGTACTGTTGGCGATGAGCGGTCATGGCTTTGGTGCTATTGTCCTTTATAGTTTTACCGACACGACGGGGGCACCCACATCGGTAACAGCCCCAATCCCTGGGGTGACGTTCGGGACAATTGCAATGACAAACCAAACGACCGGTTTTACTTCTCCGGGCTTTACCGCTCCCGGAACCGTTGCTACCGCAATCTCCACAACTTCGGCATCGACCGGTTACACCGTTCCGATAACCGCATCAGGGCTTAGCAATATTGGGACAGGCGTCAGCAATTTGGCACTTGATCCTGCAACAAGCGCGTTTTTTTCTTTGCCGATAACAAATGCAGGTGCTGGTGCTCTACAACTGGAAACCATCGGGTTCGGTGCGCGATCAACCGGTACGGGAGCGACTACGATCAGCGTTCGATCGAGTGTTGACAGTTTTGCAAGTAACATCGCAACTTTCACGTTAACAGCAAACTCGGCATGGGCAGGCTTCAACAACACTTTGCCCGTTCCATTTTCGCTTGGGTCAGGTGATGTGACTTTGCGTCTATACGCGAGCGGTGGTGGATCCACTGCAGCGCCAGGAACGATCAATACAAGGCTCGATGATATTCAGCTTAGCGTAACTGCGGTTCCAGAGCCAACCTCGATGGCATTGGTCGGGATGGTTGGAGTCGCCGGCCTAGTTACTCGATATCGCCGCAAGTTTGGCTCGGTATCCTCCGCAACTTAGTAGTCATCTTCCAGGATGCTGCTTTCGGTCTTGAACTTTGACTAGCAAATCATTCCTTCAGCACCTTCGAGATCTCTTGAAGGTGCTGTTTTCGTTTGGATCGCTCCGACTTGGCAGAGCTTTAAGACTGGGCCAAAGGCCATCTTCACCATAGCCAGGGGCAATGCCCCTCATAACGAAACCCAACATGCATTTTTTGGCCATTAGTCATATTCAATCTGCCTCAGAACCGATGCGTTGAATATGGCCTTTGGCCATCGCTTGCGTTTGGTGACACGGTTGTCTTCGTCGCGATGGTTAGTTGGACAATGCACTTTGCGCTGGAGTCCAGGGTTTAGCCGCTTTTGGATGATCCAAGGTGCTCGGCGCCTAAAGGCTGTACTCCAGCAGATTGAGTGTTAGGCTCAAAGTGGCGCGTTCAAACTAAGCTGGGTGCAGATCAATGCTCCAGAGTTTAGTTCCGGCGGCGTTGAAATGTGAAACGGTCATCGTGCGAGATTGGGCGTCGATATTCACTAGCCCAAAGAATTGAAATCCTTCCGAGGGTGGGCGGTTTCCCTTCATCCCATCGGGGATGCCTTTGAATTTCAGCTGCGGACCAAACGTGTTATCCAATTCGCCGGGACCAAATGTGCCTGCGTGGAGTGGGCCGCTTACAAACTCCCAGAACGGTTCAAAGTCCTTGAAGACAGCCTTCTCTGGATCGTAGTAGTGCGACGCCGCATAATGCACGTCGGCAGTGAGCCATACCGTGTTCTTAATTTGGTTGGCCTTGATAAAGCTGAGTAGCTCCGCGATTTCCAGTTCCCGACCAAGCGCTGGTCCATCACCATTGGCACCGTTCTCAAAATCTTCTTTACCATCTCGAACCAGCAAACCAATTGGCATGTCGCAGCAAATGACTTTCCAAGTCGCTTGACTCGCCTTCAACTTGTTCTTGAGCCAATTCAATTGTTGCTTGCCAAGCAAAGCCGTCATGTCGCTCATCTGCGTTTGACGATTTGGCGAATTGGCTCCGCGATACGATCGCAAGTCCAGAAAGAAAACTTCAAGAAGTGGCCCGTAAGGAATGGTTCTATAAATGCGAGACATCCCATCCGAGGAGATGTGGATCGGCAAGTAATCGAGAAATGCTTGACGTGCACGTGCCGAGAGAACGGCGACGCTTTTGACTCGGTATCGATCATCGGTGAGATGTTCGCTCGGGTACCAATTGTTTAACGTTTCGTGATCGTCCCATTGCACGAATGTTGGGACTTCTGCGTTCAACCGTCGCACATTCTTGTCCATGAAGTTGTAACGGTAGTTAGCCCGAAACTCCTCCAACGTTTCGGCAACTTTTGATTTACCCTCAGTTGTCACGTTCTTCCAAATCGTTCCGTCGTCTAAGCGCATTTCGCTTGCGATTGGATTGTCTGCATAACAAACGTCGCCTGAGTTTACGAAGAAATCAGGATTGTGAGCCCGCATCGCCTCGAATGTGGTCATCCCGCCTCGATCAACATCAATTCCATAACCTTGTCCAGCCGTGTCGCCAGACCATGTAAACTTGATGTCGCGTGGCTCGGTGGCTGGAGTTACAAATCGTCCGGTAACCGGTGCACTCAATTTGGTTGGGTCGCTTAAGTCTTGAAATGTAACGCGATAAAAAACAGGCTCTCCTGGCTTCAATCCATTGAGTCTCAGTTTTGCAGTGAAGTCCGAATGCTCAAATACGTCTGGGCCAAAGATCTTCCGCATACGTTGAAAATTTTCATTGGAGGCTAGTTCCACAATCATCTTCGAAGCTCTATCGGAGCGGCTCCAGATTGTCGCTGCGGTGTGAGTAACGTCGCCTGATGAAACGCCACAAGTAATGTTGGGCCGCAACTTGTCCTCAGTTATTTCCTGACCAAATAGCAATCGAGGTGTGGCAGCATACGCACCGACGCTTAGCTGCGCTAAAAGAGCATTGAATCGGCGACGTTCAATCAATGTGTTCAAAATGGATGCCTCGTGAGCGAACAGGAAAACAAAGCCCATGAAATCTTTGCGGCGGTAGCTTGATACAACGGTACCCAAATCGCAACGTCAAAGGGCAGGTCTTGAGCACAAGTTAACCTAGATTTAGCGGAATTCGTAAGAAATCCGACGTCGTTCGAAACAACACCCAAATCAGATGCATTCAGATGCCTTACGCACCAGTTAATGCCGATGGCTTAGTGGCACCATCTCGGATGAATAAGCTTCTATCAGCTATCACAGAATTCTTTCTTGGCTCGCCATCGTTGATGCAAGATCGCGCACAGTCCAATCAATCCGACCAAAGCTAAAGCAGATGGTTCAGGAACTGCAACGGCGCTGTAATTCAGCAAGACATTTCCGCCATTCACGGACCAAAAGAAGGATCCGCCATTTGTGTATCCTTGACCAAACGCCAAGTTGTTGCTGTCGGCACTAATGTTTCTGACTGAGAACGGTGAGCCAGTGACGGTATTGAAGTTCTCGAAAACAGTCCAACTGCGATTGGTATTCCAGAATGGATCGTTCCAATCGACAGTCGATCCGGCGAAATCAAAGACTAGATCTGACGTTGGAGAATTGGTAAACGAAAGCAATCGCGGTGCAGTACCGGTACTATCGACCGCATCAAAACTGCTACCACGATTCGCAGTGGTGTTTCTTATGAGTTCCCACTCGAAAACAGATCCGTCGTAAGTAATGTTGTTAAAAGATTGCACGCCAGGACTGTTTCCAATTGCATGAATACCACGGACCGTAACTGCGCCGGTCAATGCTCCCGTTCCCGACAACTTCCCATTAGCGTTCACACTGCCCGCTACCGTCCCACTGGCTCCCACGTTAAGTGTTGCTCCGCTTGCGACCTGCACAGCGTTTGCGCTACTGAGACTTCCGTTAATCGCGAGAGTTCCTGCGTTGATATTGGTTCCACCCGTGTAAGCATTCACACCCGATAACGTCAGCGTGCCGGAACCAACCTTGGTAAGCGAAATGATTTTGGTCGTTCCATTGTTGATCGAACCGCTAAAGGTCGTATTTGTGTTCAAGTTTCCAATCTCTAAGGTGGTGATGCCGGTTGCCGTGAGGCCACCGCGTACCAAGGAGTTAGCGACTCCAGAGAGCGAACCCATTTTCAGGGTGTAGTTTCCATTGCCACCGGCGATCAACCCCTGGGAGCTCGAAAGCCCTGCTATAGCTACGTTGTAGGCAGCGTTTTCACTAGTGGATGTTTCGTTGTTAAAAGCGGTTGAGGCGGTCGCGGAATTGTGAGTGTAGGAGCCGCTGAAGCCGCTGAAATCACCAGTCACTGTATGCGTGCCGGTAGCAATGATGTTGCCGCCACCGCTGACCGCCACCGAAGTTGCATAGGCACGATTGATATTCAATGTTGCGCCCGAGGCGATTCGGATGCTTCCCGTGCCAAGTGTACCCGCTCCGCTAATTGTTAGTGCACCGCTTTGGATGGTGGTGCCCCCTTGGTAGGAATGATTACTATTGAGTGTGAGAGTCCCCGAGCCGGCTTTAGTCACTTCACCAGTCCCACTGATTGTATTTCCG
Organism: Planctomycetaceae bacterium; assembly: GCA_027487375.1. Classification (GTDB taxonomy): domain Bacteria; phylum Planctomycetota; class Planctomycetia; order Pirellulales; family Pirellulaceae; genus JAIYDQ01. The sequence continues at coordinate 8,854 of JAIYDQ010000491.1, read as the reverse complement.
AAGGTTTGTGCTGATGCTAAATGGAACGCCAAGGCTCCGTTATTCGTAACTCCGGACGCCAAAGATCCGTTCGTCGTACCATCACCGATTTGTAGCGTGCCACTACTAATAGTCGTATTGCCCGTGTAGGTATTGTTTCCGGTAAGAATCAAAGTCCCGGCTCCCGCTTTGGTCATTGTGCCAGTCCCACTGATTACGCTTCCAAAGGATTGCGTTGCACCAACATTGAAGGCCAGTGAGCTGTTGTTGATTACGTTGGACGCAAGCGAACCATTTGTCGTGCCATCTCCCAATTGCAGTGCCCCGCCATTGATGACGGTATCACCGGTAAAGGTGTTCGCATTCGTGATGATCAAAGAACTCGTTCCAGATTTCACCAATCCAGTGGTCCCAGTTATCCCGTGGCCAGTCGAACTGGCGAGCCTATAATCGCCAGCCGAATTGTTGAATACAACGGTAACCGGAGCGACGTTGCTGCCTTGAATATCGACTAGTCGATTCGTGACTGATGCTGCTGCGTTACCCAACTCATAACTGTCATTAAACTCAGGCGTATCTGCAGCCCAAAAGTTGGTCGCTGTTTTTGCATTGCTTGTTGCCCAGTTGCTTGGCCCGGAATGATCGCCGGTTGCTGCAGTTGTCCAGATACTGCTGTTTAAACCAGTCCAGACAGGCAAGTCACCACTGACCAGAAGGGCGATGTTATTCGGAACGACAGCGAGTGCGCCGGATTGACGAGCCCCCAGCCCCGTAACCGTTCCGAGCGTGAAGTGGTTTGCGTTTCCTGCGTAAGAACCGAACCTGATCAGATTATTGTTGCCAAGCGTCCACCCAGTTTTTGAAGCATTGATGGTTACTGCTCCGTTGGCTGCCGTAGTGGAAAGGGGCCCGGTAATTTCAAGGCCATGATTTGTACCCAACGAAAGATTCACGGTGGCATCACCATTAAACGCGAGCGATGCCATCGACAAAACGGCAGTGCTTCCGTTTCCATTTGCAATGATGTTCGACGACTGATCCGCGACAGTAACGGCTCCTAGAGTTCCTGTTCCGTCTAATGCTCCGAGTGTCAAATTGATGTTTCGGGTACTGGCCATAGAACTGGTGTGTAAATACTTTGCACTGACACCGTTGATCGCAATTCCGCTGGAGGAGTTGATCGCCCCGGTTCCGTTCACGCGCAACGTTCCGCTAGTGATGCTTGTCGCGCCAGTGTACGTGTTTTGGCCTTCTAGACTCCATTCACCAATGCCCTCTTTTGTTATTCCAATTGTGCCCGCACCATTCGTAATGCTTCCACTGACGACACCTTCACCACTGCCTTGAAGCGTGAACGTTCGCGAACCGGAGGCGATGCTGGTCAACGCAATGCCACCGCTTTCGCTACCCGAGAGGATCATCCGACCTGACTCGGATGAGATGCGATAGCGAGCACCACCAACACCGGTCCGCACAGTACCGCTGATCGTATTGTTTCCCGAGTTGTTCTGAATTCCGATTGTTTCGTTGTTTCTACCATTCAGTGAAATAAGACTCGATACGAGGCTATCGTTCTCAAGCTCAAGGCGTCCTGTTGTCGCGTTACCTCCTTCACCAATAATCACTTGATCAGTACCGAATGGGTTTTGGCTTCGAACAATTGCAACTCCAGAACCTGGAGTCCCCGAGTCGATGATCGTGCTCCCACCATAGATTCCGTTGTTTGCTTCGAAAACAACCGCACCTTCACCATTGATATCGATTCCGCCTTGGCCCATCAGAGTGCCGCTCAGTCGAAAGGCTTGGCTTGAGTTATTGTTGATAGACAAACCGCCGATAAACTCCAATTCACTCCGAATCTGATGCGATTGTGTCGAAGTTGCTGCGATATTGATGCTAGATCCGGTCGTGCCATTGCTACCCCAAGCGAACACCATCCGATCGTTCGCCCCACCAAATTGGTACACCGTGGTGCCATCAAGATTCATCGTCGTCAGTGTTCGTCGGCCCGACCAATCAACGTTCTGGACTGGAGCGTTTGCTCTCGTTCCAAATGAAGCGGTCACTCCACCGAGATTCGGAGAACCACTGCTCCAATTGCCAGCAGTATCCCACTGCACAGTGCTCGCCGCGCCGGAGTAATTCCAAGTAGTCGACCAGTCAGCGTCCAGTTTCCATACACGCACCCAATCGACCTTCATGTCATCGAATTGATTCGCGCCCCATTCACTTAGGTTGGGCGTGCCTGGCCAACCGCCGACGGCATAGTTAAGGATCAAGTACATCCTTTGCATTTGAGCAACAGCAGTAGGATTATTGATTTGGCTAACCTGCTGGCCGTTAAAGAAGAATGCGGCGGATTGATCGGAGGTCCATCGCATACCAAACGTGTGATAGGCTCCGTCCAAGTTCCCAACACCTGCTGGATTGACCTGACCTGCACCTGCCGCGTTGCCGGTACTCGTCGAGTAATGCCATGCAGTATGGTATTGGTCGCGAGCATAACCCACTCCAGCAGCAGTATCGATCGGATATTCCATGATGTCGGCCTCGGGAGGCCAACCGTCATATAATCCCCAGAACGCTGGCCATGAACCAGGAGTGCTAGGAAGCCGGATCCGAGCTTCGATGTAACCCCCGTCGGTAGTAAAGCGAGTGTACCCAGAGGAAATAGCTCCCGAAGTAAAGTTGTTTGTAGAGCCGTTTCGTTGAGCTCGCAAAGTTAACGTGCCATCACCGAAAAGGACATTATTAGGGCTCATTACAGCTAAATGATTGTGGGTTGTCCCCCACGGATAGTTGTAGCTCCATTTCGTTGTGTCGAGCGTTGGGCCCTGAAATTCGTCTCCCCAGTGATACTGCCAATTACCTGTTGGGAGCTGTGCAACGGCAGATGATGCCCACTGCATTAGGATGGCGAAGACAACAGCAACACTCAATCGAGTGAGCTTCGCAGCCAAGGAAGCACTCGCCGTGAATGTTGCATAAACAGCACCCCTCGAAGCTCGAGCTAGTTCAAGTCTTGTCCAACGAAAGTTACTCATCTTCTTACTCGAACCAGCCAAAGAGAGAGGGCAATCCGTTTATGCTTCAAGCAACGTCTCCGCAGCGAGAGTCATCCAAACTCCACGGGCATTAAACTGCTTTCTTGGCACGCAAATGGCGATGTCGTGCGATCGCACAGATGCCCAACAAGCCAAGCATAGCAATCGTTGAAGGTTCGGGAACTGCTACGGCGGTGTAGTTCAAAAGGAGGCTGCTACCGCTGACCGACCAGTTGAATGAACCACCTGCTGTGAATGCCGAACCAAATGCCAAGTTGTTGCTGTCTGCACTAACCGATCCGATCGCGAACGGAGTTCCAGTAATGTCGGTAAAGTTTTCGAAGACGCTCCAGCTTTGATTTGTGGACCAGAAAGGATCGTTCCAGTTGACAGTAGACCCAACAAAATTGAAACTCAAATTCGAGGTTGGGGCGCCAACCAATGTCAGCGCTCTTGGCGCGGCACCTACGCCATCAACAGCGTCGAAAACAGTGCCTCGACCAACGCTCGAGTTGCTAGCAAGCTCCCAACTAAAAACTGAACTGCCAGTGTATGTGAGGTTATTGAAGGATTGTAATCCAGGGCTATTACCAACACTGTGCGTACCATTGATAGTCACGGGTCCGGTAAGCGAACCCCGTCCCGACAACGTCCCATTAACTTGGACAGCTCCCGCAACGGTTCCATCAGCGACGTTGGTACCAAGGTTTAGAGTCGCTCCGCTTGCGACAGTCACAGCCCCGGCACCCGTCTTGCTGCCTGCGATGGATAGCGTTCCAGCGTTAACGTTGGTCGCACCCGTGTAGGCGTTTGTACCATTAAGCGTCAGCGTACCATTACCCACTTTGTTGAGGGCAATGATCTTTGCTGTACCACTATTCAGAGCACCCGCGATGGAAGTGTTCGTGTTAAGACTTCCTATTTCGAGTGTGGTCGTTCCCACGGCGGCGTTGCCACCGCGAATATTGCCACCAGTGCTCGCAAGAGAACCCATGCTCACGGTGTAGTCTCCGGCACCCGCGAAAATCAATTCACCGGCAGTAATGTTGTAGGCCGCCGAAGCACTGGCCGAAAGGGATGTATTGAACTGCGTATTGTTGGTCGCAGCACTATGAGTAACCGTTCCACTAAAACCAGAATGATCACCAGTAAATACGATTGTGCTTGCGGTATCATTAAGGATCGCTCCACTGCCTGTAACCGTGCTACTTGAGACGGCCGAGCCAGTGAATGTCACCGTCGCGCCAGACGCGATGTTGACCGATGAAGCACCATTTAGAAAAGCGGTGTTAGCAATCAGTCTTCCCGCGTTCACACTTGTTACACCCGAGGAGCTAGCCGTGGCGGTTGAAAGGGTAAGTGTACCGCTTCCATTTTTCGTAATGCTACCGGTACCAGTCACTGCGTGTGCATTCGATTGGGTACCGGTGGTGTTGTAAACGAGGGCACCGTTATTCGTGATCGTCGCTGAAGTAATCGATCCATTGGTTGTCCCATCGCCAAGCTGAAGCGAACCGCCCGAACCGATCGTGGTAACTCCCGTGTAGGTGCTTGTGCCCGCAAGGACGACCGAACCATTAGTGCTAAGTGAAGCAGCACCGGAGATCACACCGGTTGGGGTAACATTCAAGCTTGCTCCACTTGCAACCGAAATCGCTGTTCCACTTAGTCCACCGGATAGAACTACCGACCCTGCATTAATGGTGGTAAGGCCAGAGTAGGTGTTGTTGTTCGTAATGTTCAACGCGCTGGTTCCCAACTTGAGAAGTCCCGCAGTACCGTCGATTCCATTCGCAGTCGAACTGGAGAGCGTGTAATCACCTGCCGAGTTGTTAAATGTCACTAGTCCAGGGAAGACGTTTGCAGATTGGATATCTACTGTGCGGTTAGCGACCGCTACGTTTCCAGCGCCTATGTTGTACGTGTCATTGAATTCAGGCGTATCTGCGACCCAGAAATTGGTCGCAGTTGAAGCGGACTTCGTCGCCCAATTGTTTGGACCTGCGTTGTCTCCAGTTGTTGCGGTCGTCCATGCACTCCCGTTGACGCCCGTCCAGACAGGAAGATCGCCGAGCACATTGAGGGCGATAGAAGAGCCCGTGTTGATAAGACCATTAGAAATCTGTCGGCCTGTGAATCCGTTAATCGATCCGACTGTGAAATCGGAAACGGAGCCACTAAAGCTACCGTAGCTGATGATCGAGTTGTTACCGGTGACCCAAAGTGTGTTACTCAAGTTGAGGACTACCGTGCCATTCGCAGGAGTAGTCGAAAGAGCACCGCTAATGGCAATTGCCGGAGCTGAATTAAGACTGAGATCCAGGTTGGCGTTACCAGCAAAAGACAAGGAATTCATGTTCAAGGTCGCGGAGGTCGCATTTCCCAAGAAATTACTTGCCGAATTACCAACAGACACCGCTCCAACGGTTCCTCGAAGCCTTAGCGTACCGCCATCGAGAGTGGTGTTGCCGCTGTAGTTGTTAGCTCCTGACAATGTGAGCGATCCAAATCCCGTCTTGGTCAAGTTACCTGTGCCCGTGATTGCATTAGCATAGGTATGAGCCCCCAAGAGATTGAAACCAAGATTTGAATTATTCGTAATACCACTACTAGTCGCAATGCTACCATCAGTCACACCATTGCCGATCTGGAGCGTACCGGCGTTAATCAATGTGGCACCGGTGTAGGCGTTTGTTGCGCTAAGTGTCATCGTACCAACGCCAGCCTTTGTCAGACCACTAGCGGTGAGGTTGGCAGATGTGTTAAGCAATCGAGTCGAGACATTTAAGTCTGAGGCCGAGCTGCCAGTAACATCCGCTACATCAAAAGTGATGGACTGACCAGGCGTCGCGTTTTGGCCAAGGTGAACACCGTTAGATAGAGCGTTCGAAGCGGCGAAGTTCTCAATCGTAGAAGCTGCGGTTCCGCCAACGGTAACCTGACCGATCAGCGCTAGCCCTTGGAAGTTCGTCTCGTTTGCTCCCGAACCGACTCGAATGGTACCACCATTGAGATTCGTTGCACCAATCTTGTTCCACCAACCAACTGCAACACCATCCAGACCGGTCCTGAACAGACCACCTTCGTTCACCACCAAAGTTGTGTTGGAAAGGGTATTGGTACTCGACCCGGTTCCCAACACGTTACCTCCGGTCAATGAAAGCGTTCCGCCGTTGTTGACAATAATGTTACGGTTTGCGACTGGCTGCAAAGCGCCGAGATTACTCGCCGTAGGTGTCACGCCTTGGCCTGTGCCTGCAGCAAGCGTACCGCTGTTGATAACAAGATCGCCTGTGAAAGTATTGGTTGCGGTGAGGACCGTCGTTCCACTTCCCGCTTGGATGAAGCCACCAGCACCAGAGATCGCAGCCGTGCTAAAGTCGGTGCCTTGCGTAACGGTATTGCTACGATTGACCCTCATATTCGTACCCGCGGCCAAGGAGATGAGGCTAGTCGGAGAAAGACTACCAGTGATCCCCCCATCACCCAGTTGGAGCGTACCACCGTTCACAGTCGTCGAACCGGTGTAGGCATTGCTGTTGGTGATTATCAACGAGCTGCTTCCATTTTTCACCAGGCTTGCCGTACCGATGATTCCGTTTCCGGTTGAACTGGAGAGCGTGTAGTCACCGGTTGAGTTGTTAAAAGTAATTGGGCCTGGCGACACATCGGCTCCCTGGATATCCACGATCCGAGTTGCGACATTCAGTGGCCCGCCCCCAAGGTTGTATTGGTCGTTGAATTCAGGAGTGTCTCCCGCCCAGAAGTTTGTGGCGGTCTGTCCCGTCTTGGTCGCCCAATTATTGGGGCCCGTGTTATCGTTCAATGCCGCAGTTGTCCAAGCACTTCCATTCAACCCAGTCCACACTGGCAGATCGCCAGTAACATTGAGAGCAATAAAGTTGCCAGACTGAGTAAGGCCGCTTGCGTTTTGTCGTCCACCTAGCCCCGTTACCGTTCCAAGTGTGAAGTCACTTACACTACCAGCGAAAGATCCAAACCCGATCAAATTGTTCGCACCAAGCAACCAACCGGTCTTAGTCGCGTTAATGGTGACGGTTCCGTTAGCCGGAGTTGTTGACAGAGCTCCCGTGACTACAAGACCAGCACCGGTGCCTACTCGAAGATTCGCAGTAGCATCTCCTGAGAACGCGAGCGACGACAGTGTCAGCGCGCCAGTACCCGTCAAGTTCCCGTTCGCAATTACGTTGGCAGCATTGTCTGCGACAGTGACTGCTCCTACAGATCCCGTTCCATCCACCGTGCCGCGATTAAGCGTCAGATTCCGAGTTGATGTTACCGTACTCGTATGAAGATATCGTGCATTGTTACCATTTACACTGATCCCGCTTGTCGTGTTGATGTCACCAACACCCGTTACAGCTAAAGTACCACTTGCTACTGTGGTCGCTCCCGTGAAAGTACTGGCTCCCCCGGAACTAGTCACGTTAACGGTCCCAGGCCCAGTGACCAATAACGAACCTACGTTAGCTCCTGTGTTCGCAATGGGAATGTTGATTTGAAGATCCGCGCTCACAGCACTGAGCACCAACTCATTACCATTGTTGGTTCCAATGGCGAGTAGTCCTTGACTTGTCCCACCGGCTTCACTGAAAATCAGCGTTCCAGTTCCAACGTTCATCAAACCATTTAGCGTAATTGCAACCGTGTTGTTGTTACCCCAGTTTTGGGTCCCCGCAGCGCCGGTGTATCGAGCTGTATTCGCTTGCCTAGCGACTCCGAGGTTTCCCTGAACAGCAGCGACGTCATAATTGAAAGTGTTATTGTTGGCGGAAGGCCAACCGAAACCTGCTGCGGCGGTAGCGGTCGTAAAGCCAACGATGTTACCTGCCGACAGGGTTGCGTACCGAGTACTCGTTCCCGTTCCGACCGTCGCCCAGGGGCCAACGATTCCGTTGACGTTTGCAAGCCCGGTCATCGAGAAACCAACCGTGCCAGCACCTTGAATGTTGAGTGCTGATCCCGCTGTCCGCGTGAAGGCGCCCGTGTTCAGCGTGAGCGCACGTCCCGTGTTGACATTCCACACCTGGCCACCCGAGCCAAGCGTCAGCCCGGAGCTGATCGTCAAATCCTGAGTCGCTGCCGACAGGTCAATCCCCCCAGTACCCACCGTCAGTACACTGCCAGCTCCTATCGTGACTGCTCCACCGGGATTGGTCAGTTGAATGCCACGCAAGCTTAGGTTGGCTCCAAGTGAAACCGAGTTTGGCCCCGTTACGGTCGAGTTCCAAACGGCCGTATCGGAAGCCGCTGGTACAGTGCCTCCAACCCAACTAGACCCTTGGTTTAATGCGTCTTGATTGTCAGCTTTGGTAACGCTGATCTGTCCTACGACCTGTGAAGAAAGTCCGCAGCACGCAATCCACCCAACTGTCGCAGAGAATACTGCTGCTTGAAAACACTTTGAACAGCGAGTTAAGAAACAATGAAGCTGGCGCATGAACAATCCCGTAAAAAATAACAATGGCAGACTTTCGACCACTGCGAGTATAAATACGCAGGTTGAAACGAAAATAGGGGCTTTGCAGAAATTTTGCGGATTTTTCCTTTGGGATCGACCGTTCCCCCCAGTGCGGGTACAGCAGGTCAGCGTCTATTGACTAGGTGGGCGACTCTGAAGCACCTGGCTCTACAAGAAACGGCGCCGCGTGCGATGCGGATTCCCCCCGCGATAACATGGCCTTTTCCCGACTGTCGCACCACATTTGGATCGATCTTCAGAAGCTGAACTTAGCGTTTTGTCCAGCTTAGATTTGTGATAGCTGATCCGAGTACGATTTCCAAGAACTTTCGATCAAACTAACACTGTC
>JAIYDQ010000435.1 GCA_027487375.1 Planctomycetaceae bacterium | reverse complement strand
ATTTTTCCGTACATCCGGATGGGTAGATCGATTACCGCTTTCAGTGTCGATCGGACACAAGGCAAGTTTGGGCCTTTTGAAAATCAGATGTTCCTTGGCGATTACACGCAATCAATTTTAATGCGGGCTACGACAGAGCAGATTAATGGTGTTTGGCAGGGGGCCTGTTATCCTTTTCGTGAAGGCCTTTCGACCGGTATTCTCAATGTGGAATTCACTCCTGGAGGGAATTTGCTTTGCGGAGGAACCAACCGTGGTTGGCCAGTACGTGGTATCAAACCCTTCGCTCTTGAACGAGTCGAATGGAGCGGTGTAATGCCTTTTGAGATAAACCGAATCACGATCGAGCCCGATGGGTTCCAAGTCACCTTCACGAAGCCGGTCGAACCGACCACGGGTAACTCGCCGAGCTCCTATACAATCTCTGCTTTCACGCATCCATACCACAGTAGCTACGGGGGGCCAGAGATCGATCAGCACAAGCCCAAAGTGAAGTCCGTCTCGCTTGCTGAAGACGGTCTCTCAGCGAAACTTGTTCTCGAAAAGCTCGATCAGGGATTTGTGTACGAGCTGGATCTGGTCGGTTTGCGTTCGCGCGACCAGGATGAATTGTTGCATCGCAATGCGTTCTACACGGTGAACGAAGTACCATCTCGATAACACTATGATGATCCGTTTTTTGTCAATAATTTTAGAAAAAAATCATAATGCATTTTCTTTGCAAACTGCTTCCGGCAATCCTGTTGTTTGTTTTGCTTTCGAATCAAAAAGTCGAAGCACAATCAAAGCCGATAAGGGTTTATATACTTGCAGGCCAATCGAACATGGAAGGACATGCGAGAGTCGAAACTTTTGACTATATCGGCGACGACTCGGCCACTGCTCCGCTTTTAAAGATGATGCGCAGCGCTGATGGAAAGCCTACCGTGTGCGATGGTGCGTGGATATCGTATTTGACTGGTTCCGGCGACAAGAACTTCGATCTCTCTGGTAAGCTAACAGCAGGCTATGGATCTTTGGGTGGGCAAGAGATCGGTAAGCTAGGTGAAAAGATCGGCCCTGAGTTCACCTTCGGTCTCACTATGGATGCTGCAGACGAAGAACCGGTGCTCATCATCAAGACCGCTTGGGGAGGAAAGAGTTTGCATACGGATTACCGTTCACCGAGCGCGGGGCCATATCAATTAAGTTCGTTCCAAGTAGATAATTATCCGAAGCAAAAAGGGCACGGAATTCCAAAGGATTTCGAACAATGGAAAGTTGATAAAGCGAAGGCGACAGGCGTCTACTATCGATTGATGATCGACCATGTAAAAAAAGTCCTTGCCGATCCTAAACAAGTGATTCCAGGCTACGATGCAAAGCAAGGTTACGAACTATCGGGCTTTGTCTGGCTTCAGGGATTCAACGACATGGTTGACGGACATGTATACCCGAAGCACAACCAATTGGATCGCTTCGAACTCTATTCAGAATTGCTTACACACTTTATCCGTGACGTACGCAAGGATCTGAACGCTCCAAAACTTCCATTCGTGATTGGAGTCATGGGGGTCGGCGGACTCAAGGATGACTCAACGAACATGATCGCATTTCGTCGCGCGATGGCTGCACCGGCAGCCATGCCGGAGTTCAAGGGAAATGTGACCGCAGTGGAAACCGCACCGTTCTGGTCCGATGAGCTTGGTGCCATAGACGACAAGCGAGCACAGATTAACCAGATGCGCCACTATCTCGATTCGAAACACAAAGACCACCCCAACGCGGATGGAAAAATGACTCAGAAGCAGAAGAGCGAATACCTCAAGAAGTTCGAAGCCGATATCATCTCACCCGCCGAAGCGGCTCTTTGGAAACGAGGAGCGTCCAATGCCGGTTACCATTACCTCGGTTGCGCGAAGACTTTTGCACTCATGGGTAAAGCGTTCGCTGAGGCCAATCTTCAACTTCTGGCCAAATAGTCAGATGGAAGGCCATATTATGGGATTGGGAAAGCTAATACAAATGATGGAACTTGAATCGACTCTTGTTACTTCTAGATCGATCTTATGTTAAGTGCGATCGTGGGGGTCGCGAATGAATTGACCAGCAAATTACCGAGCGGACATCAAAAACAATGAGACTTTCGAATACTGGATTGATTGTATTAGCACTTGCCGTGATATGGATGCCTGGATTGCATAGCGTTGCACAGGAATCATCATCGCCGCCACCTATGAAAAAATTGCTCCTTCCAGGTGATTCATTTCTTGTCGAAGGAAGACCAGCATTTGTCATGTTGCCTCCGATCGAGAAGCGTCAAACGCCACAGCCTTGGATCATGTATGCGCCAACGTTGCCAGCGTATCCAGATAGTCATGAGAAATGGATGCACGAGCAATTCATCGCAGCCGGTATCGCTGTCGCCGGTATTGATGCTGGCGAATCCTACGGCAGTCCTGCTGGTCAACATTTGATGACTGCACTGTACAACGAGCTAACGACAAATCGTGGCTTCGCGTCGAAGGTTTGCTTACTGGGACGCAGCCGAGGTGGACTGTGGGTCAGTAGTTGGGCAATCAACAACACAGATAAGGTGACTGGTATCGCGGGCATCTATCCCGTGTTCGACTTAACAACTTATCCAGGCCTTCAACGAGCCGCGCCGGCATACGGACTCTCGGTTGAAGAAATGTCAAAATCTTTGGACCAGCACAACCCCATCGCAAAGGCTAACAAACTTGCCATTGCAAGGATCCCTGTATTCATTATCCACGGCGACGAAGACAAAGTCGTACCAATCCATGAGAATTCAGCAACACTTATCCAGCAGTACAAAAATGCTGGTTCCGAGGACGT
>JAIYDQ010000336.1 GCA_027487375.1 Planctomycetaceae bacterium | reverse complement strand
GGGAGCTATGTGGTGTTGGTTCCTGACAGTCAATTCCTCACTGGAGCACCATTATTCAATCACTCGGTGAGCCCTATCCCAGGCGCTCCACCGGCGAATAACGGTAACACTGGTACCGTTCTAACCGGAGTCGGAATTGTTTCTGCGGTAACGCTAGTTGCCAACTCAGCACCGGTGAACGATGGCGACTCCGATCCAAACACGAACTTATCAAGAGACTTTGGTTTCGTATCAGCTCCGTTGTCGATTACTAAAACGGCAAATCCAACTGCGGTACGTACGGGTGATTTGATAACTTACACTCTTACTGTAACTAACAACGGACCTTCTCTATCAACCAGCACGGTCGTCAGCGATCCACTGCCAACTGGTTTGAGCAACGCCTCGGGAACTTTCACGATTACGAATCCGTCAGCGACTGGCGGAACAGCCACCGTTGCCGGTTCAACCGTGACAGCGAACGTCGGCACGCTTGCGGTTGGACAAATCGCTACGGTAACGATCATCGCAACCGTTGGCTCTGGGTACACTGGCACGACAGCCAACACAGCAACGGCCGACAACGCCGAAAGTGCTCCAGTAACCGGTAACAACACGACTCCATTGGTTCCCAACATCGATCTGGGAATCACAAAAACGATAGTTGGTGGGGCAACAACAGTCGGCGTAGGCGGTGCTCTCACCTATCGACTTACGCTTACGAACAATAGTGCCGTAACGGTCACGAACATTCGCGTGGATGACGACCTCCCAGCAAACTTCTTGCAGGGAACGCTCCCATCCGGAGTAACTACTGGAACCGCGCCAGCCGATCTCATCTGGACCATCGCGACACTTGGTGCCAACGCAACGACGACAGTTGATATTCCTGTTACGGTTCAGAACACAGCATCCACTGGAACATCGACCAACACGGCAACGATTCGCACTGACTTACTTACCAACTTCAATGATACGGTTTCAGGAAACAATACTGCCACGGTTCCAGTGACAGTGGAACCGCGATTCGATCTTCTTGTCACCAAAGATGACGGTCAGACATCGGTAACAACGGGAAGTTTGATTACCTACTCTCTTGCCGTTAACAACAGCGGCCCAAGTGCAGCGACAAACGTTGCAGTGAGTGACGTATTGCCTGCTCAACTCCAGTTCGTCTCTGCAAACATTGGTGGTACTGCTTTCGGATCGGCAACTGGTCAAACATTCTCGGGAACGATTCCGTCCGTTGCTTCTGGAACGACAACGACAATCGCTTTGATTGCTCGAGTCTTAGCCAATGCGACCGGAACATCGATCGCCAATACGGTAACGATAACCCCAGCGAACCCGGCTTTCGAAACGGGTACTCGGGCCAATACGGCAACTGATACTAACACCCTAGTCCGAGTAGTCACGCTCAACATCGCTAAGACGGGGCCAGCCAACGCGGTGGCAGGTGGAGCGAACTTCACGTATTCGATCACTGCCTTCAATGCCGGATCTGCCGACGCACCGAACGTATTATTCTCGGACCCACTTCCAACTGGAATCACATTCGTTAGCGGATCGTTCGCGCTGAATGATGGTACAAACCGCACTGGGACCGTAACTTTCAATTCGACGAATAATCGACTTGAAGCAAACCTTGGTACTTTGCTGGCCGGTGGAAGTGCAACCGTGAACCGTGCATTAATCACTCTGACGGTTAACGCCGCGGCGACAGCTACTGCTGGAACCGTTACCAACGTTGGAACTATCACCAGCCCCGATAACACGGTTGGCGTGACCAGCTCTGCAAACACAACGATCGACCGAACATTCGATGTTACTGTCACCAAGACAGTCAACGCAACAACGATTGCATCGAGCCAACCACTGGTTTACACGATCATTGTATCGAACTCTGGTCCTTCCGCTGCGACAAACGTTGGCGTTTCGGATGTTCTTCCTAGCAACGTAACCTTTGTGTCGGCGACGAGCTCCTCTGGTTCTTTCACGAATAACAACGGAACAGTTACCGGCACAATCGCCTCTCTATCAAGCGGTAGTCAAGCGACCATTACGTTGACCACAACCGTAAACAACAACACTCCAAACGCGACGGTGATCACCAATCCGGTGACCGTTACCGCTGCCGGGGAAACAAACACCACGAACAACTCCGCAAGTGCTTCTTCGACTGTTCTCAATGTCGCGAATGTTCGCGGGTTTGTTTACAACGACGTAAACAACAATGGCGTATTCGATACTGGTGACACCGGTATTCCGAACGTGGCGGTTAGAATAAGCGGAACTGCTGCGGTAACCAATGCAGCAGTCACACGGGACGCTACAACCAACACAAACGGAGAGTATGTTTTCGCTGATGTACCGCTGGGGACATACACCATAACACAAACACAGCCGTCGAACTTTACAAGCGTTGCTACGAATCCGGGAACGATCAACGGAGTAGTGACTGGAACCGGCGCACCAAACGTTATTGCCAACATTAACCTAACGGGCAATTCGATCGCAAACAACTTTGGTGAGTCGCTGATCATCAGTAAGCGATTGCTACTAGCGAGTGCGAATAACGTTACCGTCGGCTCGAGTGCACGATCTACCGGCGCGTTCCGCAGGTAGAGCAGGCCCTGATTCTAAAGACGTAGTAGCGTCTCTCCGAGACGCGAGATTGCTGAGTCTCCGAGAGACGCAGCTACTGGAAAACGAGTATAGAGATAAAGCCTAGTTGGATAGCGCCACGTGTACGCTGGAGTCCAGGCTTTAGCCGTTTTTGGCAAATCCAAGGTGCTCGGCGCCTAAAGGCTGTACTCCAACACGGTTGCGATCGATTATCGTGCTCAGCCCGGCGATGTCCAACTAAGCTTTGTGTACTCGTACTCAGCCATCGGCGGTACTCGATTCGAATTGCTATTATCGAGCACGAGTACGAGTACGAGTACGAGTTCGATTGGACGAAGACCCCGGTGGCGTTCCCTGGAGAGTGTCGTAAAATCTTGTAAAAGTCTGGATGCATACGCCACTTGGAAGATATTCTTGATTATGATGCGGGCTGATGTGCTTCGTCAGTTCCTCTCTCTCGTTGAAATCCGCCCGCCATGCATGGTCCCAATACTGTCGAAGACGAGGATTCGCTCGTAGTCGCTCGGAGAACGGCAATCGGTCTTAGGCTGCTCGCAGTTTATAGCTTGTGCTATGCCGCATTTATTCTCATCTGCGCATTCTTCGTGAATCAGCTATCGACTTGGGAGTGGCTTGCTATTCCGATGTCGATTTGGTTCGGCATGGGGTTAATGTTGGGCGCGATCATTCTTGCATTCCTCTACGGTCGGTTGTGCCGCTGATGATCTACGAATCGAATTTACTTGCGATCGGTGTTTTTGTTTCAATCGTTGCTTTAACGCTGGGATTGAGTTTTTATCTAGGTGCAAAGGCAAAATCGAGCGAAGGATTTTTCGCTGCCGGAGGAACTATTCCGTGGTTCGTCAATGGAATTGCTTTTGCTGGAGATTATCTTTCCGCAGCGTCTTTTCTCGGCATCTGCGGGATGATCGCATTTTTTGGATACGACGGCTTTTTGTATTCGATCGGATACTTGGCCGGATGGGTGGTAGCACTCCTAGTGATCGCAGAACCGCTCAAACGAATGGGGAAGTACACTTTTGCCGATGCACTCGATAGCCGGTTTGGTTCCAAAGGTATCAAACTGGTCGCATCGCTTAGTACACTGTTGGTCAGCATCTTTTACTTGATACCGCAAATGGTCGGTGCTGGTGCGTTGGTAAAACCTCTGCTTGGTTTGCCATACTCAGTTGGTGTGGTCATGGTCGGTGGTATCGTCATTTTGATTGTTTGCACTGCGGGCATGGTCAGCACTACCTATGTGCAATTCATCAAGGGTGGTTTGTTGGTTGTCTTCTCGTTGATACTCACGGTGATGATTCTCAATCGCGGTTTAGAAGTTCGAGAACCGATGTCGGCACTCGAGTCGAATCCAGACAATATTTCCGATGTCATGCTTGTTCAGTCTCGCGAAGGGGCGCGCTGGATCGATGGTAAGCCTCAAGGGACTCGGCCTGGCGAGCATGACTTGCGGGCGGTTGGACGCGTCGCGGAACTCCCTGAGCAGTACAAGTCTTCTAAGCAGACCGGGCCTCTTGGGCCGCTAGAGTACTTGCGAGTTCTGTCGCAATCGAAGATAGAAGTATGGACCGAAGCGAAAAGCACGGTCGATGGCTTCGCAACGAGAACCTTCACCCCAAAGATTACCGAAGGTCGTGAACTGTTACAGCCAGGTAACCATCCGACCTTTAAAGGCATTCGCGGCGAACGTTTTATTGAAAGGCTCGACTTTATTTCGCTGATGCTTGCGCTTTTTGGTGGCACGGCATCGCTTCCGCACATTTTAATTCGCTACTATACCGTCAAGGATCAAGCGTCAGCTCGCAAGAGCACAATTGTCGGCATTGCTGCGATCGGCTTCTTCTATGTTTTAACCCTATATATAGGGCTGGGTGCGATGGTCAGCGGTGCACTCGACGTTACCGACCCAAATATGGCAGCTCCGCTACTTGCAAAATCATTCGGATCTTGGCTCTTTGCTGCAATCTCAGCGATCGCCTTTACGACAGTTCTCGGTACTGTTAGCGGGTTAATTATCGCGTCTAGCGGAACGATTGCTCACGATTTGGTTGGCAGCGTCATGGGAATCGAGCTGTCAGGCGACAAACAGGTTCGCATCGCCAAGATAGCCTCTGTCGCCGTTGGAGTGATTGCGATTTTGCTGGGACTTTTATTTGAAGGGATGAACGTTGCCTTTTTGGTCGGATGGGCATTTTGTATTGCAGCCTCAGCCAACCTCCCTTCACTAGTAATGTTACTCTTTTGGAAAGGGACCACCAAGCAAGGTGTTATCGTCGGAGTTTTGGTCGGTCTGTTCAGTTCGCTTGGTTGGATTCTTTTGTGTGCAGATACTTATGCGAAAGTCTACGGTCTTCCAGCAAGCGATGCGTGGATTCAGCTAAGCCAACCAGGTATCTTCACGATTCCGTTAGGCTTTATCACGGTTTGGCTTACCTCGCTGGCGACTTCAAAAGCTGACAAGCAATCGATTTCAGTCTAGGCATTGTTTGTAAAGTTGATTCCACGTAGCGGCGTCTCTCCGAGACGTCGGAATCTTGCGTCTCTGAGAGACGCTGCTACGTGTTTTGAATTTTTCTTAATCAATCCTCTTCGCGTTTGTATCATCGCTCATTTCGCGAACTTGCTCCAACAGTTGATCGCAATGATCGCGAAGGGTGACCATTTGATCCGAGCTCAACCGTTGCCCGATTCGACTTGCGATATGCAGCAGCGCGATACCAGCGATTGCAAGGATCGGGACGACGCTCATCCAAGTTGATTGCTTCATCAGCGACACCGCATACACGTAAATCATCGCAAAAAATGCGGTGAATGTGAGAGCCATATAGATTACCCAGACAAATGTCCAAACGTCTTGTCTGGGTGCAAAGCGGGCGTATATCCGAGTCCCGCTACCACTGTCATGATCAACCAACAAAGAAAGGTTCGGCGACCAGTACCGAACTTCGTCCTTTGGAACGTGCAACTCGGTATACCGTTCGAATGATGAGCTAATGGGTTTCCAGAAATCTTGTTTGAGTATCAGGCGGATCCGTCTGTCGACTTCGTCGCGTTCAAGCGGCAGATGTATTTCGAAGGTCGGTCGAAGAGCAGTTAATGGCAAAGTAGCACTCCCTCCTCCCGAAAAAATTCACGCTCCTCACCGGTCGCCACCATTTGACGTAGGATTTC
The DNA here is from genome assembly GCA_027487375.1 of Planctomycetaceae bacterium. Taxonomy (GTDB): domain Bacteria; phylum Planctomycetota; class Planctomycetia; order Pirellulales; family Pirellulaceae; genus JAIYDQ01. Next base: position 11,301 of record JAIYDQ010000336.1, on the reverse strand, counting down.
ATTAGCGACCCCGGTCTTTTCGCACTCAATACAATGGTACTAGTGCTCCTATTCGATAACCTCACTTCGAATCGAGTACGAGTACCGCCGTTGGCTGAGTACGAGTAGGAGTACGAATCAAAGCATCATAAGCTGGCGTTCGCCGAGAGAAGTAGAAAAATCGCCTCGCAAAGTCTTTTAATAAACAGCAGGCATCTCAGTCAGCGAAATACTTACTTCGTAACGTTGTCCATCACGAAGGATAATCGCTGGGACCGAGCGACCTGTTGGCGTTAGCCCGACAGTCTGAACCAGATGACCGTCATTATCAATCGAGCTTCCATTGAATTCAAGTATCAAATCGCCGGGGCGTATACCAGCCTGCTCGGCTGGCGAGCCTGGCTTGACGGCTTTTACTAACGCACCCATTGTTTGATTCAAGCCAATCTGTTTCGCTTTATTGGAGTCGAACTGATTGTCCATCACGACTCCGAGATAACCTCTTTGTAGTTGGCCGTTGGAGACAAGTTGCTTAGCTACTTGCGATACAAGGTTGATTGGGATGGAAAAACCAATCCCCTCATTGCCGCCCGAGTTACTCGCAATGGCTGTGTTGATTCCAATAACCTCACCACGCATGTTCAGGAGTGGGCCACCGCTATTGCCTGGGTTGATCGCCGTATCCGTTTGAAAGAAATCTTGAATGTCGATCGCTCGTGTTCCGAGCTCTAAGTTTCGCCGACCTTTTGCACTGATGATTCCGGAGGTGACGCTGTGCGAGAGACCGAAGGGACTTCCGATTGCGAATACTGAGTCACCGATTTCGATCGCTGAACTATCACCGAGTCGAGCTGGCAACAGCCCGCGACCTGTCACTTGTAATAGGGCAGTATCGGTCGATGCATCTGAAAGCACTCGCTTCACCGGCAGTCTGACTTTGTCGTTTGTCTCGACTTTGATCGCGTTCATCGCTGCTGAATGAATCACGTGGCGGTTCGTTACAACATAGATGTCACCTAATATTGACATCAGTACGCCGGCACCGGCTTCTTCGACCCGTTTCGACTCCGCACGACCACTGGTTAGGGATGTCTCGCCTTTGGTTTCTTTGATGGCTTCGATATGAACGATTGATGGCGAGACAACTTTGACAACGCGGCGTAAGAGACTCTGCTGCAATTGGAGTCGCTCCACGTCCTCCGCAATTTGAGCGAACTCAGCGTCACGACGATCGATCGCTGCAATCTCGCTTGGCAAGACAGTCGTTCGGACAGGCTTTCCAAAATCACGAGGCTGCTGTGCCTCCGACCGAGCCACGCAACTTACGCTTGTTAGCAGACCCAGAACGGCGATTCGTCGATAAGTCCATTTTCGCGAAGTGCTACGCATGTAAAAAACTCGACGGGGTTCTTGGAGTCAGATTCGTAGTGGTGTTACTCGATGACCATTGATCGGTTGTCCATTTACGTGGACGCAGACTCTGCAATTATTCGGTTATATGACTCACCGAAATTGATATCGCTTGCTATCTGACCTACTGCAACAAGGTTTAGGTTCATGCCGGAAATAAGCCTAATGAAGTCGAACTTTTTTCTCAGTTCCGCTAAAGTTTCAGTCTCTGCGATTGTTCGAATTGCTTGGCGAACAGCTTTCGCATCTGGGTGCGATCGCGATTTTGGCTAGTTCGAGATCAAAATGGCTTACAGGGATTACAATCGAGAAAGTCATTCGGACTATGCTGACGAAATCTGATCCGATGGCGCTAGCTACGGGTTTCGACTTTGCCACGATTTGCCAGATAGCACCCGAGGCTATCGCCTGCGGCTCAGGGACAATGCCCCTTTTCGTCAGGCTACAACCAACTACGTATAGAAAGTTTACTGAGCTAATGACCGCTTGCACCATTAACCGGCCCGCACAAGTGCTTTGTCGCGAGGCGGAACAAAACGCGAATGCACTTCGAATTCTTTCATACGAACTCGATTGTGGCTCTCACGTACTCGATTTTGGTGTGCAAACGCCCGGTGGAATCGCGGCAGGTTTGCTGCTCGCTCGTATCTGCATGGCGGATCTTGCTCAAGTCACATTAGCTCCTTGCGATGCGAGCATCGGCCCCTATCCGCTGGTTCAGGTCACTTCCGATGATCCTGTGAGGGCATGCATGGCAGCGCAGTACGCCGGATGGCCCGTCCAGAAGGATGAATTCTTCGCGATGGGATCGGGTCCCATGCGAGCTCGTCGCGGCAAGGAGCATGTCCTAAAAAGTCTTGCTCTCGAGGAGCAAGACTCCTTGGCGGTAGGAGTTCTCGAATGCGACGTGATACCCGGCGATTCTATCTGTGAGATGATCGCCCAGGAGTGCTCCATCGCTCCTGCGGATTTGACACTATGTGTAGCACCAACAAGGTCGATTGCGGGGGTCATTCAAGTTGTCGCGAGAAGCATCGAAACAAGTTTGCATAAGCTTTTTGAACTCGGCTTTGATTTGAATCAGATTGATTCAGCACATGGTACTGCTCCGACTCCTCCTCCAGCGAAGAATTTCGCGGAAGGAATTGGGAGAACCAACGACGCGATTCTCTATGGAGGTCGCGTAACGCTGTGGGTACACGCAGACGACGAATCGATTGAACGTGTTGCCAGCCGCGTCCCAAGTGGAACCTCGAAGGACTGGGGGAGACCGTTCGCCGAAACATTTAAAGACTACGGGTTCGATTTCTATAAAGTAGATCCCGGTCTCTTTAGTCCCGCTCAGATTCAGATCAACAATCTCAAGTCAGGACGCTCCTGGTGCTGTGGCGAGCTTCGTCCGGACGTTTTGGAGAAATCCTTTCGGTCTTGAGCACTCGTCGACGTTTCGACTGAAGTGCCTTCAGGCGTTGCAATGATCAGCGGCAGCTAAAATTCAACCGCTTCACCCAGTCCGTGCTGCTGGGGAAGAACATATCGCGGAATATGGCGTCGCATTGGCGGAAGATACGTCGGTGATTCCATGAATGGTTGCCCAAGGAGAAGCTGTTCGTCAAAACGGTAGGTCGAATAAGGTAATACGCGTGGAGTCGCACAATTACATCGCTCAAGGTCTCTTCTCAAGTCGAGAAACCGATCCTCAACCAGTCGGCGATAGGTCTTTAAGCCATGATCGTTGGCTGCGAATCGATCAATGCAGATAGCTTGATTGAGACGTTCCTGGATGCGTTGAAATTCGCCCAGCATAGCCGAGATGAGCTGACCTGGAGCACCATGCTGAATCGCTTCGGAGATTCGACATGCGGTCTCGTTCTGTGCGGTAGCTAAAAAGGAAATCGGTGTTCTCGGGAAGAGTCTTTCGGATCGATTCCGCATATCGCGTGTCACATCGCGCAGGGCGATCGCTTCACCAATGGTTCGCCCCCATGGGTTACTAGCATGAACCGGTGACAATCCGCAAAGCGATACCCCGATCGCCCAAGTGACAGTAACTACAGTACGTAAACTCGAATTCAATCTCCAAAAAATGACATTACACATGTGACGCGACCCAAAAGTGACAAAAGACTCGAAACGCAAATGAAACCGCTCCATCATTGCTAAACAAATTGAGTGCCAGTGGACAGGAAATATTGCTTGGCAAAGTGCGCAGGCCACATAGCGCTGGTTGTTTAGCGAAATCAAGCGTTTCGGTAGCGATCTAATTGAACTCAGTGTGTCGATTTGAATACAGCTGAATCACTCTTGTTGTGATCTCGCGACCTTTGCTAAGAATCATGGTAGACGGAGTTGTTTCTCTGCCTGATCTCTATCTCTGCCTGCAAGCAAAACCGATTTAGGTGTCCTCCGATGTTCTCGACATTCAACACGCTTTCATTTCGATCCTCACGACTTAAGATCGGAGTGATTTCGTTGATGATCGGTTGGGGGGCGATGGAAAGCGAGCTACTCGGGCAATCCGCTTCGGAAGGGGTTGGAATCGCCGGCACCGATGTGAACACGGCGACCGAGATGCTTGATTTGAACTCTGTCGAGCTCCGCGTACAGCTTCAAAATGGCCTGCGTGTCTTCCTTCCTGAGCAACAAGAGTTTTTGGACCGCGTTCTGCTGGCTGTAGACAATGGCCAAATACCACGTGCGATGGTCAATATGGTCTACGTCTGGTCCCAACGCCGCAACAAGAAGGTTCCGTTTCCTTATTTCGAGTTTGCGATGCGAACTCTGGCAGAACGTCGCGGCGTAACGCTGTAGGCTTTCTCGTCTGGAAATCCGGCATTTTTGCATTGTCGTACTCGTACTCGTACTCAGGCGTAAGCCGGTACTCGTACTCGATCGCGTTGCATTCGATTCCGGCCCGAGCACGAGTACCACTACATTGAGCACGAGCACGAACTATCGGAATGGTTAAGCTTGAAAGTTTCCGCTGGGCCAGATTTCTACGCAGCAACCGGAGCTATCGCTAGACGGCAAATCGCCGAAAGCGAAACTATGATTAACCCTTCGTTAGTCGCTCTGTGGCTGTAGCAATGCTGCTCGCTGCACTACACTAAGCTGAGATTATCCTTGGTGCGGGACTGCCCTCCGAAGCGAACGAATGACGTGTGGCTTCCAGACTCCGCACTGATTTCTTTGTTGGAGTATGCATGTTATTCAGCGATCCTGTACGCAGTCCGTATGACTGGGAGTTTTACTTTTTAGGCTTTCCCGTTCGTGTGGCGTGGACCTTTTGGATATTCTCGGCTGTCTTTGGATACGATTGGGCTCGCGGATTGGATGAGTTCTACTTTCAGAACGAACTCAGCACTCCTGGAGTCGGTGTTCTGCTGGCCATTTGGATCGGCGTGAGTTTTGTTTCGATCCTAATTCATGAACTCGGGCACACGCTGGCAATGCGATACTATGGGATCAGCTCTCATATTGTGCTGCATCACATGGGAGGTCTTGCGATTCCCGATGGTGCGGGTGGCTTTCGCCGGTCGCGGTTGACACACTGGAACCAAATCGTAATCTCCGCAGCCGGCCCGGCCTTGCAATTGCTTCTGGGCATTTCTGTCGCAGCGATCGCATTTTTCATTGGTCATCCTATGGGCCAGCTTGACTGGATACTTGGAAGCCTCGGTGTACCTTTACCGATGTCGGAGCCATTTTCCAATGCAGCGTGGACGGGATTAATCGATGCCGCGATCTTTACGAGCGTCTTTTGGGCACTCTTGAACTTGTTACCCGTACTTCCGCTAGACGGTGGACGCATCGTGCAAAATGCGATTGGCTGGCATCAACGTAGCAGCGGATTCGAAGAAGCAACCAAAGTAAGTATCGTGGTCTGTGTTGCGATCGTTTTCTGGGCTCTCAGAATTCACGAAAGCAGGCTCGCGTTCTTCTTCGTGGCGATTGGAATCATCAACTTTCAGAACCTCCAAAGCGGCACGCGTGATCTCTAAATCATCGCAACGATTCATTTACAACGTCGATTGGGAGTCGTATTGAAAAATTTTTTGAAATTTTTTTCAACATGGTTCGTGTACTTTTTACACTAACTGCGCTGTCGCTCGAAGACGCCAGTGAAAGTAACTCCTCAAGAGCATGTTGTTGCAATCAAGCGACAATGCACGAAGAAAAACCAATGAATTTTATGGTATTCGCTGACAACAGTTGTTGATCCGATTTCGCTATTCACTCCGTCATGTTTACCAATTCCGAACATGACGACACTTCGAGTTGAACGACACGAAAATGAACTGTGGAAAAAACGTTAATTAAGCGTGGAAAATTTGTCGAAAACATGTTGCATTCATCAGCACGATTCGTACAACTATCTGCATGAATGTAGTACCTGAAGGTTGATACGTTCAAGACAGTTAACGATGTCGACAAGCAGCAGGATGCGAAATGAATTCGAGTCTTTCTGTGAGTTGTCATCCTAGACTGATTTCGAGGGATCGACTTGAGGGATTTAACTTTGGGTTACCCGCATAGAGAATTGCGAATCACTGCTTCGATTCGAATGCTCTGGGTGATCTTGTTTTCGAACATCGGAGGAGAAATCCGTGGCCAAGAAAAAAGCTGGAGCAACTAAGACCGCCGCCGCCCCTAAGAAGGCTGCTACCAAGAAGAAGGCTGCTAAGAAGGCAGCAAAGAAGGCTGTAAAGAAGACAGCAACCAAGAAGGCTTCCAAGAAGAAGGCTGCTAAGAAGAAGGCTGCTACCAAGGGAGCTTAGTCTCGCTGGTGCCGAAACGTTAGTCGCAATCTGCGAATAACGGAAACCAAAAAATCACACTTCGCCGTGAATTGGCTCTTCAAACGAGTCGGATTCAACGGCGATTTGTGTTTTATGCCCCAGTACTTGCCGCCGCGCTTGTTGTCGGCTGCGGATAAAGATTTGCCGCTGCCAGAATTCGTTTTGCCGCTTGCTTGAGTTGCCAGAATCGAAATTGTGAAAATCCAGCAACCTGAGAGAACAGATGTGGCGGGCGACAATGAAGAGTCGCAAGCGAAACCGCAGCACTCCCCCAATAGGTCTTATATTTTTCATCGCCACGAAGCGTGTCATAGAAGCGAACTCCCTGCTCGATCGCGTTCTCGATCGAAGCGATCGTCAGAAGGTGCCCTGGTTCAAGCTTCATTGCCTCGGGGGCTAGTCCCGATTGATACATAAACAGGGTGTCAGTTCCTTTCAGGACCAGGTGTGTCGCGACCGTCTTCCCCTCTGCTTCGCACCAGTCGATCCGTGCTAAGCCGCGCTTCGACAACAACTCTACCGCTTCGGTTAAAAAACTCTCGAAGCGAGCGTTCGAAAAACATCCGGGTTGGTCCAGCATGACCCGTCTAGCCTGATGAAGCCGACGAAGCTCGCTAAGTCTCGTGAGAATGTCACAGCCCTGGTCGACGCTTGCTTGACCATGATTCATAGGGGGCGTCGCGAGTTGTTCCGTGGTGTGCCAGCTTACGCTACCAGATCGCAATTTGGATACGAGTTTTTTGCCTTTACGTTTGGCAGAGTCACCAAGACTTCTCAAGTACTCGTCCATGCTACCGGGAAGCTCCAATCGAAAGCTGCTCGTGATCGGCTGTAACCAGTTTTGGTACCCTTTGCTCGCTGTGTTGCGACAGAAATCATCTAGCCACGTGGCGTCCGCTTCGACTGCTTCGATGCAGATGCAAGTACTTTGGGTCGCCGAGTGCTTCTTACAAAAACTTGTGAGATACTCGGTTACAGCCACTGCAACGTCATGTTCACGGCCCTCTTGCGATAGTATTCGGATATAGTCCGAGCAAACCTCACCAGAGCCCAACGAGCGAATCGCGATACTCCCGAATTCTCTCTCTAAATAAAACGGAGCAATGCCCACGACCTGGCCGTCGGTGTCTTGGCATTGGAGGACCATGAGCTGGTTACCCTCTCCAAACGCTTTCCACCATGACAAAAGCCACTCCGGAGAATGCAATGGATTCTTTCGAGCGAGCGATTGCCAAGCCTCGGCGGCTCCCCAAGCAGAATCGAGTGTGTCAAGACATGTAATTTTCATGCTTGAAGCCTAGGACGCCGTGGATTACCAGAATCGAGTCAATCGGCATAAATCGATGATTCCAGAATTGCGATTCTCATGTCCGTTACGATTGAAACGATTTTTCGGGCCACGACTACGGCGCGAAGCACGGATGATTTGCAAAAAATCGCCTTCGGCAAAACCCCAAAAAACCATTTCGAAGTGACCTAACGTGTCAATCACATCGACGATTGATAGGTTGTGGGAGAAACCGACCACAAGCACGAACCAAATTCATCACTTTGAAGAAACAATACTTACGGGAAGATTAAAGCTATGGCCAAATTTTATGTTCAAAGCGGAACCCTGAAAGCAATCGTCGATAGTGCAGATGCGCAGCGAGCTGCACTCTGGGCAGTCCATCAAGCGATGCAGCAGATCGCCCCTATCGAAGACCCATCCGATTGTGATCGCGATTGCTCCAGAATCGATTGCGTGGCCCCTTCAGCTCAGCCAAACTTTATTTCACTTGGTGATACTATTATGTTGAGCGAGGTTGGCTTCGACCGAGACGATCATGTATCAGTGGATACGTTCGAAGCGTTTCGAGAGTGGCACGCGCTTTGGCATGCCCTCGAAAAGTTAGAGTCGCTGATGTAGGCTTTGTGACAATCGTTTTCCAAAGCCAGCTAGCCTCACTTGCTATCTGGCAAATTGAGGCAAGATCAAAACCCGTGGCTAACGCCATCTGCTCAGGTTTCATCAAGCCTGTCCGACGCGCTGGGGGGTAAATTGCTTATAAGCTTAACGAACCAATCGTGAAACTTTTTTACACCGACCACTTTGATCTTCCACTCCCAGATGGGCATCGATTTCCGATGTCCAAGTATCGCCGACTGCGACAATCAGTCGTCGATAACCCGCTTCATGATGGCGATATCATGCTGGTCCCCGCTGCAGCCACACTGGAGCAGCTCTGTCTAGCTCATGACAAAGAGTATGTCGAGCGTGTCGTGGCGGGTGAACTCAGCGACGCAGAGATTAAGCGTATTGGCTTTCCCTGGTCAGAAAGAATGGTTGAGCGTTCTAGGCGAAGCAGCGGAGCCACGCTTGCTGCGGCAAGGATCGCACTTCACGAAGGAGTCAGCGCTAACCTAGCCGGAGGGACTCATCATGCGATGCGCGGGACCGGCGAGGGCTACTGTGTCTTTAACGATGCGGCTGTTGCCATTCGTACGCTGATTCATGAACGGGCGATTAGGAATGCTGCAGTCATCGATTGTGACGTTCATCAGGGAAATGGCACAGCAGATATTCTTGGAAGCGATTCGAATGTGTTTACGTTCTCTATACACGGAGAAAAAAACTTCCCACTCCGGAAGATGCCAAGCCATCTCGACATAGACCTACCGGACGGAACCGGTGACGACGATTATTTGTCTGTGCTCGCGACGGGAATTCAAACAACGCTTGAAGCAGGACCGTATGATCTAGTGATCTACCTGGCTGGCGCTGATCCTTATGAAGGAGATCGACTGGGCCGATTGAACCTCACCAAGGAAGGTCTTCTCCGGCGGGACGCGATGGTCTTGGATGCGTTAAGAGCACGTCAAACACCTGTGGCGATAGCGATGGCCGGCGGATATGCACCAGACATTCAGGACATCGTCGATATTCATTCCGCCACACTACTCATCGCAAGCCAGATGCAGCGCGACTGGCCAACTCGATTGAGCGCACCTACAACGCTGTAGCTGAAACCATGGCTATCATGGTATGTGTTTGACCTGGTGACAGAGTGATTGCGCAGCCGCCAACATTAGCCGACTCTATGCACAACATTTCTTTCCACTCGTCATCGCCAAAGTCTGGCATCCGAGCACTTTTAGCAATCCACGGATTCCACACCACAGTCGAAAGTGAGTTTTGCTTTTCAACAACAATGGATCGATTAAAACCGGGGTCCCGCAAGATACATGTTGCGGCGGTGTTTTGATAGACTCGGTCAAGTTCTGCAGAGAATCGGATCGCTTTTCCCTCTGCGGTTTTTGGTGTCGTGCCTCCGACTTTATCGATGTAGTCGTTCGACTCGAGCCCCTCGATACTGACAGTGTGAATGTCACTCACTGACAGATAGGTGTGGAGAGCGGCTTCAAAACTCTTGCTCTCGCTCGCATCCTCCGGTAGCGAGACAGTCAATTCCATCTTTAGCTTTTCTCCAACAGTCGCGGTAAACACGACTGAAAATCCATCGATCGCCGTCCCCATACTAACCGTCATGCTATTGTCAGGATTTAAAACAGCCGAAAGAAAATCCCAGATGCGAGTTCTTGCTGATCCATGCGCCGGTGCTTTTGGATCAGTCGCGTGCGCACCAAACCACGGAAAACAAATCGGCACACCGCCACGAATGGGCTTTGATTCTTCGAAGAGGGACTTTGCGCTCATCCAAAGAATTGGCTTCGAACCAGCGGGCTGATAAGCAGCCACATGAGCGCCCAGCAAATAGATTTCTGCTTTAGCAATTGGCGTATCGATTACCGCTTTGACGAGACCTCCTTCGGTGGTCTCGAATCTTAAACCGGGAATAGAAAATTTTTCTTGTAAGCTATTAATCATCATTCGCGAATTCTATGGGTCGGAGATGCCAGTCACCTATTTGCACAAGATTTAGACGAGTCCTTCGAATGCTTCGTTGCTCAATCCAAAACACAGTCGGTGATTATCGTTGTGAGCAAAAAAACTTTCGAAAGCGACGTGACTATACCAAAATAAAAAATCAGCAGCGCGGTGGACACATGATCAAGCTACTAAATGGTCCGACTGCAGTTTAAGTAGTCGAGTTGTCCACTTTTGTCTTGGCCACCTCAAGAAGGACTCAGAGACAACGACAAATGTCGCCGATCGACGTCGTACGCGCGTGACCCTATGCTTTTCGAACTTTGTTGATGAATGCTCTCAGCTCAATCGGGAAGGCGCGAGATTATGCGGCATGCGGACTGCCAGAATGATACCGGCGCTGGTAGATGAATTTAGGTAATCCTTCGCGATGATTTTCTAACCAAGTAAATTGCAAAAGAGGGGTTAGCGGAGTTTGCTTTGGCGTTCTGGGGGTAAGACTTCTTGGGTGTTAAATCGGTTTGAAATGTTGGATTCGGGTCGTTGGGCGTTTCGGGGGGCGGTTTGAAAGTTAGTGAAGAACGATTCTGTGGGGGTTAGCGATGCGTTCTTTGGCGATGGTTTGCCAATGGATGCGGTTCCGCTATTGGATGGATTGCTGGTTGGGATACGATTTACGAGATTGTATAAGACCACCGGGCACAAAAAGGCTGCAACTAAAATGAGCATTCCGATTTCGACCCAATAACCCATGATCCCCTTGGGCCGCTTAGATCGAGATGATTTTCGTTTGACTCGGCGAGTAGGTTTGGCATCGTCTGACGAGAATCTCGCAGAACGGGACCGAGAATTGGTATGTGGCATCTTCTTGATTTCCTGTGGTGGGACCAGCGTACTGGGTAGCCTGATAATCAACGAAGTTTCTAAAGCTTGTGCCGCGAACGCAATAGCGAATCAATGGGATGTGATGGCCGCATTTCGCGAGTACGACGCTGTATTTCCGCATTATCGTACTCGTACTCGTACTCGTGCTTGTGCTCGAATCGAATGCGATCCGGCCGAGTACGAGTACGAACTATGGGAATTGCTAAATTGGGTCGCTCTGGGGACACCTGCGAAGTACCAATGCGGCAGCTTTGCTGGCTATGGGTTTGGATGCGTCTTCTGCCCGTAGGTCGCTCTGGGGACACCTGCGAAGTACCAATGCGGCAACATTGCTGGCTACGGGTTTGGCTGCGTCTTCTG
>JAIYDQ010000416.1 GCA_027487375.1 Planctomycetaceae bacterium | reverse complement strand
AACAAGCGCAAGAGGAGCTCAAGAATGACGAACGCGAATCCGCAACACAGGAGCAACAAGCTGCCGAGGAGGAGTTGCGAATCGCAGCGGAAGAATTGGAACGAATTCTTCGCCAGTTGCGAGAAGAAGAAGTAGAAAGATCTTTGGCCGATTTAGAGTCAAGGCTTCGTCGGATGCTACAAATGCAAACCCGAGTTGCCGATCAGTCGAACGCAATTCGCGATACACCGCGATCTAACGAAGATCGAACTTTCGAAATTCAATGCTCCAAGCTGGCAATTGAAGAGCGCAAAGTACAAATGGAAGGCCAAAAGGCGTTGCTGCTCTTGCAAGACGAAGGATCAAGCTTGGCCTTTCCAGAAGCCGTTGAACAAGTCAATCGAGACGTAGCTCTCGTGATTGAGTACTTCGCAGGATCACGAATAGACGACTCGTGCATCGGGCTGCAAAGCGAGATCATTCGATCGCTTGAAGAGATGATTGAATCGCTTACGGAAACGCAACGCAAGATGGAAGAAAAGAAGAAAAAGAAGGAATCCAACCAGAAGCAACCGGGTAATCAAGGTGGTGAACAAGAAGAACAGCCCCTGGTCGACGCGTTGGCCGAACTGCGATTGATAAAAACGCTTCAACTACGAATTAACACTCGTACCGAACGCTTGGCGAATGAGTCTGGCAAAGCCGATGATCCCAAAGGAAGTGTCGAAGATGAAGGAATTCTAAGGCAACTCCAAGATCTCTCGGAGCGTCAAGAAAAAATCAAACAAGTCACACGCGATATCATTTTAGAACAAACCAAAAAGTAGTTTTAGTTTTGATTCTTATCCATCATTCACAAAGTGGCGTTTCCCCGAGACACTGTGCACCACACGTAGTAGCGTCTCTCCGAGACGCGTGATTTTTCGTCTCGGAGAGACGAGACTACGTGCTTGGATACGGAGCCTAGAACGAAGTTCGCAAACCGCTCTCAGCCGATCAGATGCAACGTGCAGCAACCTAACAAAACGAAAATTGATCGGGAGCTTTCCGTAGTGTTTGTATGCTGGCAAGCGTTGCCCGCAATCTACCCTTCGGCAGGCTCATCTGTGGGGGGACTGGAAACATCAGCGTGGTTGCTCGCCAAGAGCCTCGCCAATCTCAAAGACTACTCGGACCAAGTCGCATTCGTTTTTCGATCTAATCGTGTCATAAAGGACCGATCGTTGGACAACGTTGAATTAGTCCCCGACTACGATCCGCGGGAATGGATTCGGCGAGATGTCTCGGGAGCAATTTCATCAATTCGCAAGAAGCAATTCACCGGGTTGTCATTGAGCCTTTCTTGGCAAGTTCCCTATCTGGCCCTCACTTGGCCATGGCGAAGAAGGGCAGTTACTGCTGACAAACCGGACGCGAGACTCAGTCGATTGCATCCTGACTTTTGGATCGCATTTGGTTCTAGCTTCGAGAGTGCTGCGGTAATGACAACAGCCGCAGCCTCTGAGTCTGTCGGGATACTCATGATTCAATCCAACGCAGATCTCGACCAGCGATATCTCACTCATCCAGATGACCGAAACGCCTATGGCGAAATGGGAGCGGATTGTGTTCGAGCTCTTCGTAAGGCGAATTTGGTTATTTGCCAAACGCAATTGCAGCATGAGCTATTGCGGAGTCGCTTTGAAATCGAGGGTGTAGTGCTTCCTAATGCAATCGAATTGGAACCTTGGATTGAAGCGGGAAAACAAGCAAAGAAATCTCTGCGTCCCTCAAAGACCAAACAAGTATTGTGGATCGGTAGATATGATCGATTTCATAAACGCCCTATGCTTTGTTTAGAAATTGCTCGTGAATGCCCAACTATCGAATTCAAAATGATTATCAACCGCTCTGACCCGAGCGTTCAAGATGAGATCCAAAGGAACAAGCCTGCGAATGTTTCGATCGTTGATTATGTCCCATTTGATCAAATGATGCAGACGATGTCAGAAGCAGACATCTTTCTTTCAACGGGCGATAGTCAATTCGAAGGATTCCCGAATGTGCTCCTTCAAGCCGCCGCGACCGGCCTCGCAATTGTCTCGCTAGAAGACTTCGATGGATTCTTGGTGAAGTCAAAAGCGGGAACCGATTGCTGTGGAGATATATATGCTGCAGCATCAACGATTCGCGAGTATGCTACGGGAGCACGCGTAGTCGACTCGGACGCCGTGCGCGGCTACCTCGTTTCGACGTATTCCCATACGGCAATCGCTCGCTCTTTTCGTACCTTGCTGGAAAGCACTCAACGTTCCTTGAAACAACGCTAATGCCCTAATGATTACTACCTTGAGAAAAAGTGTTCGCATTCTCCGCGAGCTGATGCGCGACCCAAAGAACCCCGCGAAACGCTTAGAGGCGCTCAACAAAATTGGCCAGATTCTTGTACCCGGCTATCGATTCTCATGGCCAGATCCAGATTGGTGGCACAATCCGGCCTTCAACAACTACCTAAAACAGTTCAATGAAATTGAAGGCTACAACACGCAAAGACGATGGGGAATGGCGCAACTGCTAAGGGTGATCGACTCGGTTCAAGGAGATACTGCCGAGTGCGGCGTGTACCGAGGTGCTGCCTCACACACAATTTTATTTGCGAATTCAAAATCGAGCGTCCCAAGGCATCACCATATCTTCGATTCATTCGACGGAATATCAACGCCGGTTAACGAAGACGGAAACTACTGGACTCGGGGCGATCTAACTGCGTCGGAACAGATCGCATTTGACGCGTTGCGAGAATTCGAAGGAAAAACTTTCTATCGCGGTTGGATTCCAGATCGATTTCATGAGGTTGAGCAGACGCGATTCAGCTTTGTACATGTCGACGTTGACTTGTATCAGCCTACCAAGGACAGCATTGCCTTTTTCTACCCAAGGATGAATCCGGGTGCCATTTTCGTTTGCGACGACTATGGATTAAAGGTGTGCCCCGGAGCAACGAAAGCATGCGATGAATTCTTAAGCGATAAGCCTGAGAAAATGATCAGCATGCCGGATGGAGCGGGGTACTTCATAAAGGGGCTCACAACCAGTTTGGATTTGTATTGAGATCCCTTAGCAACCATTTCAATGTGTTTGAAAAGGTTGCGATTGAAGAGCGTAATAGTAATAATGGTAATAATCCTGATTGTTGGAGTTCATGTATTCAAAGGTAACTTTAAAACGTGGGCATGCCCAAATAGATCGGAAACCGTATTACAACGTTCGCGAAATCGGTTTGCCCACGTTTCAATAACCTTTACTCATCGCAGCACGTCTCTTTCGGTTTGCGAAACTATAGGGTGTCCTATACTCTCGTAACCCTCTAACAAATCGTTAGCAATCACTCGGTCGTTGAGGCGATGTGCTTGACTTCGATTTGTCGAGGCAATGCGTTTAAGGTCTTCGGAATGGTGACCAAAAGGACTCCATCTTGAAGTACCGCTGAGATGTTATCCACATCTGCATTCTTCGGAAGCGCCAGAGTACGACGATAGTTGCCAAACGTACGTTCGCTGATCTTCGTAGCCCAGTTGCTTTCCGAGTTCTCGTCACGCTTTGCCGCCGCGCGAGTTCCGACGACGCTCAGCCGATCTTCATGCACTTCCAACTTCATGTCCCCGGGGCGAACTCCAGGAAGATCAAGTTCAAGCATGTAGGATGTGTCATTCTCATGGACATCCATCGCAGGAATGAAATCGACCGAAATACCTCCAGTCGCATCGCCGTTGCTGCATGCAGAAGGTCTCTTGAAAAAGTGATCTACCGCATGCTCTAGTTCGTTCGCAAACTCTTGCATCGGAATAGGCAGGGTTCGAACAGGAAACTGAAAACGAGTCATTTGCAAGTCCTCCAAATAAGGGTTCACAAAAAACAATTAGTAGTTTTGAATCGAGCCATTTTCAGTCGCTTTAACAAGGTTTTTGACTTGTCAAAGTGACATGAAAATCAGTCAAGCATCGTCTGGTATTGCAACGGTCGTGCCAATTCTTTATCCGAGACGTTTGGGACATGGCGATTATGCTGTGCGTAGATTAATCTCTACGCTGTCGGCGCCGCCGGTTAACCTCTACGTTGGTTGCTTTGGCAAATCCATCTCGAACTTTATTTTTAAGTCCGAATGGGATTTGGCTTACACACCCGGCATGAGTTCTCGGGGGCTCACGATGTTTTTCGAGCTTACTCAATTGATGCAGCGGATGCTTTTAAAATGGAATCACAAATCACAGGGGCACAAACCGGCGGAATCGTTGATACAACCGGATCGACTCCAACTTGGTCACCGCTGAATGCAAAGCAACGCCGAGTGTTGGGGGTGTTGATGGAGAAATCCAAGACAACCCCAGACGCGTACCCCATGACCTTTGCGGGACTGACTACCGGATGCAACCAGAAGACGAATCGTGCACCGATTACCAATTTCACAACTGATCAAGTCGAAAAGATTGTGGATGAACTTCGGGTGATTGGTGCGCTGACAATAGTCCAAGGAAATGGTCGCGTCGACAAGGTCCGGCACTATGCTTATCAATGGCTGGGGCTCAGCAAAACCGAAGCCGCCGTGATGACTGAATTGCTTTTACGAGGCGAACAAACCGTTGGGGAACTGAGAACGCGTGCGTCGCGCATGGAACCTATAGCCGACCTTGCTGCGTTGAACGCGTTAATCGATGCCTTGGTCAGTCGCAACTTGATGGTCCTGCTGACGCCTGCTGGACGGGGCCAATTGGTGTCGCACAATCTCTATCCGGAGTGGGAACTGACTCAATTGCAAAAGCAGATTGCCGAAGGCGGATATACACAAGTCGATTCGGATGATGAGACTGAACCACCCGCAACCGAAGGCAATTTTGCAATCTCACCCAGTGCATCAAAGATCGCAAGTCTTGCATCACGTTCTAGTGGTAATGAACTTGCACAAGCTCTGGAAGCAATAGCTGACCTGCGAACATTGGTGAATCAACTGGCTTCTCGAGTGGAATACCTCGAGCGTGAACTGGGAGTCGATTCTAAATCAAACAGTTAGGCCCAATCCAACTTGGAACGTTAACTAAATTGTTATTCGTAGCAGATAGCATTGTAAGCCATGTGAAGATATCAGCTGTTGCCGTTGTTGTTCGACACCTAGATTCTTACGAATTCAGTTGTGTTGATCGTTGAGTTGAATGAGCCACTAGGTCGGATGCATAGGTAGTAGACGAGAATTCAAATCTCATGAAATTGCGAGGCAATAAGCTCAAGCCAATTCGATTTGATCCTTCAGATGCTTATCTGGCGGATTCAGGGATCGGGGAGAGTGACGTAAATCGAGTTGCGAAAGAGCTAGAATCGATTCGCGATTCAGTCGTATTCTCAAATGAATCCGAGAGATTTGAGACCGTATTTTATCATGAACCTAGGCGATTACTTCTTGAGTATCAAGGTGACCGCCACGGGAGCGAGCTCGCGAAGCTTTTTAAAGTTGCCAATCGTATGCATGCAACGGTGGACCGCATCGTTGTCATCGGAATCGATGGAATAGATTGCGGAGCTCAAGCGTTTTTGGACGGCTGCTGTCAGCCTTATTGGAACGAGCTCACACGTGGGGCTCGCGGAAGTAAGCCTCGAATCTATTTCAACGGAAACAACTTTGATAACGATGCAACTCAAGGTCTTTTGAGCTTGCTGGGTGCAACGGAAGGTCGACCATCCACCTCGGAGCTTGACGCTTGGGGGCTCATCGTCGTTGGTGATTGCGATAAGACATTTGCCGCGCTCGGACCGTTTCTTCGAGCCCTGCATACAAACTGCGGCGGTGACTTATCCAAAGTTCATCAACGACTTGTGGGCATCACCTGCGAACAGGGCTCGCTAGGTCAGCAGTTGTATAAGGTCGGTTGTCGTGATTTTTTTTCGTTTCCTAAATTTGGTCGGCATGATCAATGCTTTGGGTTCACCGCACTTACCTCGGTCGGTCTGGTTCCTGCCGCCATGTTGGGAATTAACGTAATTGAATTACTGCTTGGTGCGGTGGGGCTTAACGATCATTTCGAAAAAGAATCACGCGACGACAATAGCGTTCTCAGGTTTGCTGCTCTCAATTCCTTATTGGCATCCAGTCCTCGTTTCTGCGGTCGCATCGTGTCGCCGCTCAATCATGCGCTTGAAGGGTTGCGCGGTTGGTATCAGCGATTGCTCGACCGTGGCGGTAACCATTCAGTAGGATTCCCCGACACACTAGCCAGTTCTGCTGATCAACCTGAATTCGATGCGGCAGCACCTGATTCGAGTTCCGGTACGGATCGCCGCCCGGATTTTGGGTCGTCGGCAGGTGGGCATGCTCAGCTGACGCTTGGCCAGACAAAACCGCTCCGGGTTCCGGTTGCATACGATTTTGTTGTCGAGGATTGCCGTTTCGATCCTTTGGCTTCGGATGAACACGGTGTCGATTCAATATTGGGTGAGCCCAATATCGCAGAAAACTCCCTTGGCCGACAAGCAATTGGGCAAACGCTTCCGGAGTTGTACCGACTTTCTGCAAAAAAAATCGCGGAGTCGCGTCGACAAATAGGGGGGCCCACGGCCAGGTTGATTATTCCCAAGGTGGATGAGCTTCACGTAGGGCAACTTATGCAAATGCTAATGATTTCGAATGTTATCGAACGGATTTGGCTTGCCCGCTTCAACGGCCAACCTACTCACATGGACAGCCCGGGGCCCGCTAGAGCCCCTGAAGGCGACTTAAAGTGAAATTATTTTGCAAAATCCGCTCGAGACACTTGACGACAAGTCAATTCGCCATATCATAACAGCAGTAAGTTAGTCGTCTCAGGAACCTTCTGCCCCAGGATCTGAGACGGCTTCTAGTCGATCACCTGCCCCGGTCGGCTAGAGTTAGAATGCCTTCGCTGATCACCTGCCCCGGTCAGCGAAGGTTTTTTTTTGCCTTTTGCGAACTGGCAATGCGATAAATCGATTGTGTTGCAAAATTGAACATGCGTTTGGTTTGATGTTGAAGATTTGCATCAGTTAACAGACTCGCTTGTGTCTAGCTATTCACGGCAAAACATTAGATTAGCTACGCTTTCTCGGGTTAAATCTGAAATCCCCGCTCGAATAGCATTTTTAAATCATAGCCGAACGATCATGGAGTCCGCGTTTTACGCCTTAGCTCGATAATTGGCCCCTAAGTTGCATATTGGAGATTTTCCGGGGCCGTTTTCCTGTTGAAGCGGCGGATTAGTTGATTCCTCAAAACCTCACAGGTAGTAGGATCTTCTTTATCCGAAAGATATTTTTTGAAGTCGAGTTACAAATTTTCTCGGACTCTCGATAGCCTTCTGAGAAGTCCGAAATAGACTTAGTTAGGTCCGTTCACGGAATCTGATGGCCAGTCAGATCCCATTTTGCTCTGGTGGAGTAGTTAAACATGTCCGTTCGCCGTCGTATTAATCGTCGATTCCAGTTAGCCGCAACTACCTGTCTGCTTGGTTGCATTCCGGTTCACGCGATCGTTGCCGTTAGGGCAATAGGAAGCGATTCGGCGATTGTGGAGCGTGCAGACTCCAGTAAGCAATCATCAGAACAATCACTGGGGGGCAATGCTCAGAAAGAATCGGTCTCGAAGGCTGCTCGCTTGGCGACCTTCAAGCCGCAGGTTGGACAAAGTTACTTTGCTCTGAGTCTCAAGTCGAGCTTGAAAGAGTTGGATGCAGCTGTTCTCGCAAGTGATTCAGCTCAACGAAAAATCGTCATCTTGTTTGACACATCTGCCTCGCAAACAGGTATTGCCCGCACCGATGGGATTGCATCAGTCCGCGACATGGTCGATTCGCTTCCGGCGGATACTCAAGTTGCACTGCTGGCGTGCGATGTAGATACGGTCAATCTTTCGGAAGGACTTCAGCCATCTTCCAGTCCTGCAATCGATAAAGCGTTTGATCGGCTGAATGCTCGCGTCCCATTGGGCACAACTGATTTGGAAACTGCGTTGCGTACTGCGAATAAGCTCTTCGGAGATTCGACGGGCAATTCGATTGTTTACGTCGGTGATGGAGTTATTCGAAGTAGGACTATGAACTCGTCGGAGTTCCAAGCACTCACCACTTCCTTGGTGGAATCGAAAACAAGTGTGACATCGATGGCGATTGGCCCAGTGCTAGACATCGAAGGGCTTGCCACATTGGCCAATCATACTGGTGGTCAAATCTATGTTCACAGTAACATGCGAGGTAGCCAACAGCAGATTGGGCTCGAGTTAGCGAACGCTGCTTTGGCACCTGTGTTATGGATTGATTCGGTGAGCTTGCCGAAGTCTATTCTCACTCACTATCCAATGAATGTACCGCCGCTGCGATTCGATCGCGATTCCATTCTCGTTGGAACATGTGAAGAGACGGACGGTGCGACTGAGCCTCTTGCGATTGCAGGAACGATTGGCGGTAAGAAGGTATCGATGTCTTGGAACGTTGTCGCTGAACGTAGCAATCCTGATTTCGCGTTCGTTGGTAAGGTTGTTGAGAAAGCGTCACAAGATCAAGGCCTATACTTGCCAACAGCCGGTTCGGAAGTGTTACGTCAACTGGGCGTCAGTCTAGCTGAGAATTCGGCTGAACTAGTCAAGACCGGAAGGTTTGCGCTCGAATCGGGTGACATCGATGGTGCTCGACGCATAGCGGCGGAAGCACTCGAACGAGATCCGAATAACCTCGAAGCGCAGAATTTGTTGGACATTATCTCCAAGCAAGCGGAAGCTCGCGATGCTAAAGCGGATGCTGCGATGCTTCCTAGGAAGTTCCGCTTTGTTCAAGTCGCGGCAGACGAAGATATTTTCGGTACGCCGCTTCTGGACAATGCAACTGCAATCCCAGTTCCGGCTGCCGAAACGCCTGCCCCAGCAGCTCCTATGATTGAAGCGGCTCCAGTCCAACCCACCGCTGAACCTGCGATTGTTCCAAGCGTTCCTGCGACTCCAGCTCCGCTAAGCAGTGGCGCTACGGGTTATGACCCTCTGGCGACAAGCACAGATGGGCTTGCCGAGCTATCATCCGCCGGCGATCTTCTCTCTCGAGAAGAAGGCGCGCGGCGGCTAGCGGCAGAACGATTCGAGACCGAAGTGCGTGCCATGCTTCGCGATTCGCAGTCGGCGATTTTGCGAGACCCTGTGGGTGTTGAGTTGGGTCTTAAGGCAACCCTCGCAGACATCAAAAACGCACCCGAGTTAGAACCTGGCGCGCGGGCACGACTATCGGCTCTGGTATCCGCGCAGATTCAGTCAGCCTCGCGAAGTGCGGCCGAGTATCGCGAGCAGGCTTCGCGAACGGACGCAGTACGATCTGCTGCTTCGGCCACTGAAAGACTACTTGCGGAACGTGAGCGTGCGGGTGCTTCGATTCAACAACTTGTAGAGCGCTTCAATGCACTACTCAGCCAGCAACTCTACGAAGAAGCGAACACGGAAATCGCCCCAGCGATCAAAGCACTCGATCCGCGATCCACTATCGAACGAGTTACTGAAGTCGAATCGAGTATCGCTGCGAACTGGCGATTGTCACAAGATGTTTTGTATGAGAAGCGCCGTGGATTCATCGACGTGATGTACCAAAACGAACGAGCTTCTATTCCTGTATCAGACGAACCGCCAATCGTTTATCCACCTGCTGATGTTTGGCGTGCTCTAGATGCTCGTCGAAGAGAACGCTACGGCTCGATTGACTTGTCTGCTGGAGCAAGTCCTAGCGAAAAGCGAATCTACAAGGCTCTTAGCCAAGAAGTCAAAGTGGACTTCACGAACGTCCCGCTTAGAAACGTGATCGATACGCTTCGAAGTGACGTCGGTATTCCGATCATCCCCGATGAAACAGCAATCGCAGATGCCGGCACGGTTACATTGGAAGACCCAATTAATTTATCTGGTGTACCTGCGATTTCGCTTCGATCAGCACTGCGGCTAATTCTTGAGCCGCTCGAATTGACTTACGTAATCGAAGATGAAGTCATGAAGATCACAACCAAAGATAAGGCATCAGCTCGCGTTCTACGACTTTACCCAGTCGCTGACTTGGTCGTGCCGATCATCCAACTCGGTGGTGGTGGCATGGGTGGTGGTATGGGCGGCGGTATGGGCGGAGGTATGGGGGGCGGCATGGGCGGTGGTATGGGTGGTGGTATGGGCGGCATGGGCGGTGGCGGTATGGGTGGAGGTGGTATGGGCGGGGGCATGTTCGATGTCTCTGACGTCCCAAGCAAATCCGATACAAAGTCGTCGAGCGAATCGGTGATGTCCAACGCTAAAGAGATCGTCAAAGCTATCAACGCAGCCGACGAGAAAAGCCGACCTGCTCTTGAACAGAAATTGACTGTCCTAGTAAATGAACAACTCTCACAAGCTAAGAAGCTTTTGAATGGCGAGAAGACGGATGAGTTGAAGCCAAAATTT
>JAIYDQ010000347.1 GCA_027487375.1 Planctomycetaceae bacterium | reverse complement strand
CGCCAAACCTGGGGCATGTCTCATCCAATCTCTGGCGAGACCGGCTACCGATCGAATAAGAATCGATCGCCCCGAGCAAATCTTTGCTCGCCATCAAACGCCTGGTTAATAATCACCCCAATTATACATCAGAGGTTTCGCCCCTTAATCATATCGCATCATGCTGACTAGATAAAAAGTCACTTCAAGCCATAAGTTCTTGGTACGGTTTATGCTTGATTTGCACTTAACGAATAATCGCAGTTAAGGTCAGGAACCTCTCGCCCCCAAGTTGCAACTTACGAGCAGCCATGATTAAATTCAAACTTCGATTTAGAATCTTGTCGAAATTTCTAGAGACACATATTTTACACGTGGTTTTAAGGCAATACATGCGACTCTGAGTCGTCATTGACTCCTTACACACATTGATGATACCGCTGAGAAATCGTTGGCGGGATTTCTTCGCTTATCTAGCCCATGAAAGGCAGCCCTTGTAGATGGTAGAATCAAAATCGAATCTATTTTCTCGTACCAGTGCGGTCGCAACGTTTGTCATCGTCGCGTTAGTGGTGGTTGCGTACATTGTATCGCGATTGACGGACAGTCGACCGGCATCTTCCGGCATGGCTTCATCAGTTCGAACTGAAGCAGTGCTTCCAATGCTGGAGCGAAACTCGAATGGTTCGGAAGTTCTTCAAGTTCCCGAAACAATCGTTCGTTCGATGAAGCTGTCCGCCGAACATGCGGCAGCTTCTACAGAGCCGGTTAAACTGAGACTAACCGGCCAACTGATGCTTGATCCCAGTCGACTTGTTCACGTTAATACTCGTTTCGACGGCGAAGTCGTAAGTATCGAGAGCTCAGTGGGAGCAAACAATGAAACACCTCAACCGCTTCGAGCCGGCGATCGTGTTCAGAAAGGCCAATTACTCGCCGTTCTTTGGAGTAAAGAGATTGGTGAGAAGAAGAGTGATCTTGTCGATGCCATTTCGGAACTTATGCAGCATGAAGCGACTTACAACAACATGAAGTCCGTTGAAAGGACGGGCGCTCTTACCCAACGATCGATTGATGAAATGCGTCGAACCGTCGAGGCAGATATCATTCAAGTTGAACGACTCCGACGCACGCTGCGTTCATGGCGAATCGATGATACCGAAATGCTCGAAATCGAATCAGAAGCCAATCGTGTGCACAATCAGTCCATGACTCAACCAGGCTTATCTCGCGAGCAGCTTAAAGCCGATCCGAACGTCGAGCGCGGCTGGGCAGAAGTGGATATCCGCTCACCGATAGATGGCGAAATAATGGAGATTAACTTGGCAGTTGGAGATATCGTAAGCCCCTCGGATGATCTGTTTAAGATCGCGGATCTCAGTCGATTGGTAGTGATGGCCAACGCTTATGAAGAAGACCTTCCGAAGCTAAGGCAAATTCCCGTCAAAGAAAGGACTTGGATCGTCAAGCTTGTCTCGCAACCCAGCGCGCTCGAAACTTCCGGCGAAATCAACACGATCGGCAGTGTCATCGACCCCAATCAGCATACGGCCATCGTTCAAGGGTGGATCGATAACTCGATGGGGAATCTTCAAGTCGGCCAGTTCGTCGAAGTATTGATCGCCGAGCCGAATCAAACGGGGTTAGTGGAGTTTTCTAACAGCGCGATCATCGACGAGGGAGCCAAAAAGTTTGTATTCCTGGCACTCGATGAGTCTCTTACACGAGTCCAACGTCGCGAAGTTCAACTCAAACGCAGGACATCTTCTAAGGCTTATGTCTCATCCGAAGGTGAACTTGGGATTAAGCCTGATGAACGCATCTTAAATCGCGGGCTGCTTGAACTGTCCGATGTGTGGAGTCAACAGAGCGGAGCCGCTGCGCAGCATTAAATTGGGACAGGTGCACTCTAGTCGCGTAGGCTTCGAGTTATCAGTAACTGCAAATATATGTGGCAATAATCAATCTATGCTAGAGTCATTTGTCAAATGGTCGATCGAGAATCGATTGGTGGTCATTCTTTTGTCGCTAGTGCTCTGCGGCGTCGGCGGCTACGCATTTATAAACATCAACGTCGAAGCCTATCCCGACCCAGCCCCAGCGATCATTGAAGTCGTTGCGCAATATCCAGGTGCTTCGGCAGAGGAAGTCGAGCGGCAGGTGACGATTCCGTTGGAGGTCGCACTGGCTGGAATGCCGGGGCTACAAACGACACGTACCAAGTCGCTGTTTGGACTCGCTCACTTGCGAAACCAATTCGATTACAACACCACTTTCAAAGACGCGCGGCTTGAAGTTATGACCCGCATGGGCCTAGCCGATATTCCCCCCAGCGTGCAACCACAAATCGCCCCCACCTCGCCCGTCGGCGAAATCTATCGCTATTGGCTTCGCAATCCGGTCGACGCGAACGGTAAAGAAATTTACTCGTTAGCCGATATGAAATCGCTTCAGGACTGGACGCTTGAACGCGAATTTCGCAGAGTACCCCGGATTGCAGATGTTGTCAGTTTTGGAGGCCGAATCAAACGCTATGAAGTGCAACCAGACCCAGATCGATTGCGGCGTTTCGGTATCACACTCGATCAGCTTCAAGACGCTATCGCCAGTAGTAACATGAACGCTGGCGGTGACTATTTATTACAGCCACAGTCGGTGCAGGTCGTCCGCGGCTTAGGACTGATCGGCGACGGTATTGATCCCGTCTCTGGAGTTTTGACTCTCAAAGATCCAATCGATGCAAGCAATCAAATTCGGGCAGAGGAGAAGAAACGACTTAACGAAATTCGCCAAATTGTATTGGCTACCACAAACAATGTGCCGATTCGCATCGGGGATATAGTTGAAGGAGGAAGTATCCGACCAGAGTCAAGTTCAGCGGAATCCGGGATCGTAGTCGGTAATGCAACACCGCAAGGCCGGGTCAGTGTAAGCGTACCTAATGCAGAGCAAAGTCTGTCTCCAAGAATCAATCCGACGGCAGCTCAACCTACGCCTGATACTTCATTGCCAGCGGCTGATTCGAGCAGTAATCGTCAATGGGAAAATCGTTCCGATGTCGTTCAAGGAGTTGTGTTGTTACGTAAGGGTGAGCAATCCTTGCCAGCGCTAGCGGATGTAAAGGCCAAGGTAGAAAGCCTCAACGCTGGTGGAGCGTTGCTGCCGGGTGTAAAGATCGAAGTCTTTGACGACCGAACCAATCTGATTCATAAAACAACCGAAACAGTCAATGAGAATCTGTTAGTAGGCATGATTCTGGTGACGCTTGTGCTGCTCGTATTCCTGAATCATCTTCCCAGCGCAATGATTGTCGCTGTCAACATTCCATTGGCACTGTTATTCGCGTTCTCGCTAATGTATTTTCGAGGCTTGTCCGCCAATCTTCTTTCTCTTGGAGCTGTTGACTTTGGGATCATTGCTGATTCATCCGTGATTATGGTGGAACGGATTTATAGTCGGCTAAGCTCGGTTCAAGGTGACAATCAGTCAATTGATGAAAACATCCTAAAGTCGGCTGGCGAAGTGCATCGACCGCTATTGTACTCGACACTCATCATGGTCTGTGCACTCCTTCCGCTGTTCACAATGGTCGGGCCTGAAGGCCAGATTTTCGGGCCAATGGCTGATGCTTATGCCTTTGCACTCGGCGGCGCGTTGCTTTTAGCACTATCGTTGTCGCCTGTGCTTTGTCGTATTTTTCTCGGCAATGTGAAGGTTGCCAAAGAGAACTTTCTGGTCCGAAGCATAAAGCATTTCTACCTGGGACAATTGGACTTCGCTCTCAACCATCGAGCCATCTTGATTGGTCTGTTTCTTTGCTTGCTGTTTGGAACAGCCGCATCACTTCCTTTCTTAGGCCGCGAGTTTATGCCCGAACTAGAAGAAGGTAACGTTTACATTCGCGGGACGTTTCCTGCAGGTGTATCGTTGGATGAAGTTGCTAATCAAGTTGCGGTGGCTCAAGAGAAACTGCAACGTTATCCGGAATCTCGAGCCGTTCTGGTGCAGCTTGGAAGACCCGATGACGGGACGGATCCAACCGGATTCTATAATGCTGAGATTTTTGTGCCGCTGATGCCCGAGCCTGACTGGCCCACCGTGGCAAAGCAAACCGGCTTTTGGAGTTACATTCAGCCGCAGCGTAAGAGAACCAAGTTGGAACTGATCGAATCGATGCAGCGTGATTTAGATGGCTCCGTGGTTGGAGTTGACTGGAATTTTTCGCAGAGTATTCGCGACAACGTGATGGAAACGCTCTCGGGAGTGAAAGGCGAAAACTCAGTCAAAATCTTTGGACCGGATCTCCGCGAACTCGAACGCAAGGCTCAAATGGCAGCCACAGCCCTTCGGAGCATAAAAGGGATTGAAAGCGTCGGGGTCTTCAGCATCATGGGGCAAACCAATTTGGAGTTTTCTATCGATCGCGATAAGTGCGCAAAGTGGAATGTAAGTATCGCCGACGTACAGAATGCACTTAGTACCGCCGTGGGGGGAAAGGTCATGACGCAGATGGTCGAGGGTGAAAAGTCTTTCGACATCACGCTTCGTTGGCCATCTCACCTACGCGCAGATGAAGAACAGATTCTCGATATTCCCGTTGATGTACTGAAGAACCGAGTTGTATCGACTTCGGGTGGCGGAACTGGAACGCTGGCCATCTCCGGATCGGCTACTAATCAACCTAGCGTTACAGGAAGTATCGATACTCCGTTACCAAGTCTAATACCACGTCGTCGGCTCCGCGACTTGGTGACCCCGCTCAACGAAGCGGGCGAGCGAGACCCCACCGCACTGTTCACCCGAGCCGGAGCATCAACAATTGCTCGTGAACAAGGCCAACGGCTGATCGCTGTGAAATTTAGTGTTCGCGGTCGAGACTTGGCCAGCGCGGTTGCCGAAGCTCAATCGAAAATTGAGCCGATGATTGAGGCCCCCTATCGCGTCGATTGGGCTGGCGAATTTGAAGAGATGCAAAATGCTGTGCAGCGATTAGCGATCGTCGTCTCCATTGTGATGGTTATGATTGTCGTGCTACTATACTTGGCCCTGCGGTCACTCTTGGACGTAGCAGTGGTTTTCACTAACGTTTTTGTGATCTGCATGGGAGGCGTGTGGGCCTTGTTTGCAACGGGCACGAATTTCAACATCTCAGCTGGTGTTGGTTTCATATCGATTCTTGGTGTTGGCATGATGAACGGTTTGATCTTGGTATCAGGATTCAATTCACGCCGCAGTCAAGGAATGCCGCTCTACGAGGCTCTTCGCGATGGGATTGAACACCGCATTCGCCCTTTGACCATGACGGTGCTTACTGCAATCTTTGGCATGCTGCCTGCTGCATTAGCGACGAAAATTGGATCACAAACACAGAAACCACTCGCGATCGTAGTGGTCGGCGGCATGTTTGTAACGCTGCTGTTCGTAAATCTCATTCCGATTCTTTACAGCCTATATGGCAATCGCCAACCGCCAAAAGTCTCTGGCATGGATCATTGAGATATCTGTGTTGCCGAAGTCGTCAGACTTTGGGTCCAAAACGCAGATACGATCCAATCTTAGGCAAGGTATTCTACACGATTCGATTGGCACGATGCGTGCATTCAGCAACTCACATTGATCCTGCGTGCGACACGGTTCCGCCATCGGCAGGCATCACAGGAGAACTATCGAATGAATCTAGCTGAACAACTTGCTTCTGACCGACGAATTGCACCATCATTTATTGTTGGCATTGGAGCTTCTGCTGGCGGATTGGAGTCCTTGGAAAAGCTTTTCCAGAACTTACCCGCCGACACTGGAATGGCTTTCGTCATCATTCAACATCTTTCGCCCGACTTCAAAAGCATGATGAATGAACTGTTAGCTCGTGATACCCAAATGAGCATCCATCGCGTCGAAGACGGGATGTCAATTGAAGCGAATAACGTTTACTTGCTGCCACCCAAAAAGGAAATCATCATCGCAGGGGGCGAGTTGCATCTGATTGACAAAGATGTTGGTAAGGGCTTGACGCTTCCTATCGATCGCTTCTTCGAGTCACTCGCTCGCGAATGTGGATCGCGCGCGATCGGCGTCATTCTTTCTGGTAGTGGTTCCGACGGTTCACGGGGCATTCGCGACCTTGCTCAAGCTGGCGGTCTGGTGATCTGCGAAAGCGAAAAGACAGCCAAGTTCGATGGGATGCCACTCAGCGCACAATCTACAGGTCTTGTTGATTTGGTGCTTGCACCTCACGAAATCGGTAAAGCTCTGTTAAGTCATGCGGCCAATCCGTTAGAAGCCAAAAAAGATGGCGAAGTAGCATACAAGACAGAACAAGTTAGGTTGGGGCTTCGCGGTGCAGAAAAGATTTACGAACTCTTTAGACATGAATACGACTTAGATTTCTCTGCTTACAAAGAAGCAACCGTCCTCCGTCGGATTGGCCGTCGACTCGCTTTGTCAGATACGACGACCATTGACAGCTATGCCGAAAAGCTTAGTCGCGACAAATCAGAGCTAAACACACTCTATCAAGACCTGCTCATTGGAGTCACACAGTTCTTTCGCGATGAAGAACCGTTCCAGTATTTGAAAGATACGGTGTTGCCAGATTTAATTTCAAAGCGTGCTTTAGATCGGACGATTCGCGTCTGGGTATCAGCATGTGCAACAGGTGAGGAGGCTTACTCGATAGCGATTCTGTTTCACGAAGCTTTCGAAGCTGCGGGGCGTCTTCCACAGCTTAAAGTATTTGCGACCGACGTTCATAAGCGATCGCTACTCAAAGCAGGACGTGGAGTCTTTCGCGAAGAATCGATGAAACGTGTTTCGGAGCAGCGAAGACAACGTTACTTTGTACGACACGACGACGGCTATCAAATTACAAATGACGTCCGAGAAATGATTGTCTTCGCGCCTCACAACCTATTGCGAGATGCACCGTTTACCGACTTAGATTTCATCTCTTGCCGCAATCTCTTGATCTACTTCCAGCCTGCCGCTCAAACCAAAGCCTTGTCGATGTTCCATTTTGGGCTCAACACAGACGGTATCCTGTTCCTCGGGAGCAGTGAATCGCCCGGTGAACTGGCTGATGAGTTCGAGACAGTACACGAACGCAACAAGGTCTATCGCAAAT
>JAIYDQ010000142.1 GCA_027487375.1 Planctomycetaceae bacterium | reverse complement strand
TTCGGATGGGAAACGTTTGCAGGGAAAGGCCGAGCACGTAATCTCGATTTGGCTTGGCGGTGGTATGGGGCAGATTGATACTTTCGATCCGAAAAGACAAGGAGATCCCAGCAAGAAGACTCCGGGCTCCTATTACAAGGCAATCGATACGGCTGTGGAAGGAGTCCAGGTTTGCGAACATCTTCCCGGGATGGCCTCCGTGATGGATCGAGTTACAGCGGTTCGTTCAGTTCACCATGAGGTCATTGACGAGCATGCGGCGGCAACCAACCGCATGCATACAGGTCGATCCGTTGGAGGAACCGTAACGTATCCTTCGATTGGATCGATCATTGCCAATCAACGTGGTGCGGCAGTCGACGGTGCTCCACCCTACGTTTTGATTGGCTATCCTAACGTAACTCGAGGTCCCGGATTCTTGGGGGCAAAGAGTGGTTATCTATATCTTACCGATACCAGCCAAGGTCCTGCCGGACTCTCGCGTCCTGCCGAGATTACAGCAGACCGACAATCACGACGCGAGCAGTTTTTGCAAACGCTTCACGCAAATGCCGATTCGACTGCCGATACGCGACTCCGTGACTACGATGACGCAATCGCGCTGAGTCAGAAGCTTAGCGGCCCCGAGTTCAATCAAGCTTTCGATCTCAATCGAGAGCCCGGTGACCTTCGGAATCGGTACGGTGGTGAGTTTGGTCAACGTTGCTTGCTCAGCCGAAGATTGGTCGAGCGAGGTGTACGTTTTATCGAAGTCTCTCATAACTTGAATTTCCTCAACGGCGCCGGTTGGGATGTCCATAATCAAGGAATCCTTCAGCAGCACGCGCTGATTCGAGAGCTCGATACGGCCGTCGCTGCACTGATGAACGATCTCCAGGAGAAGCGATTGTTGGACAAGACATTGATCGTGATTACAACAGAATTCGGACGACCACCCGAGTTTGATAGCGGTGGAGGTCGCGGACATCAAGGAAAGGCGTTCACGTGTGTTCTAGCGGGTGGCGGCTTGAATCATTGCGGTGCTTACGGTGAAACAGACGAGCTTTCGAAGAAAATTGTTTCGAGCCCCGTGTCCGTTCCTGACTTCTTCGCAACGATTTGCGCAGCGGTCGGAGTCGATTACAGCAAAAACCTTTACGACGGAGATCGCCCTGTTCCAATTACGGACAACGGCAGTCCGATTGCTAAGCTCTTCGGATGACCGAGCTCAACAACCGCTCCATTCGATTTACGTTGCTCTTGTGGCTGATGTTGCAAGGCATGTAGCCGGCCTTCAACTTTAGCATTGTTTCCTGTGACGCCGGACTCAAACTCATTCAGCTAACCCTAAACAACGCTGCGCTCAAATACCGGGACACCTAACTCTATGTTTTTCAAGTTTCTAAGCGGTTGTCGAGGATTGCCAATCGCGCTTTCTTTGGTCTTAGCTTCTGTCTGTTGTTTCGGCGGATGTGAGGACACCCCAACGACTGGGGGCGATGTTCCGGTGACCTCCGAAAGGTTATCGGGACGTCGCCTTACCGATATCCAGAGCGACCTTTCGTGGGCATTTGATGAGACAAATGTGATTATCGAGAACAAAGTTAACGATAAGAGGCAGCCCATTCCGCCTGAGCTCATTGAAGATTTGCTAGGAAATCAATCGACTCCCGCAGTGATTGATGCAAGTTGGAAATTCGATGAGAAAGCCGGCTTGATACGTCTTTTTAACGTGAAGGCTGATGGAGAATCTATTGACCGGGAGTTAAGCATCTCGATCAATCCCGCTGGTGCGGTGCGAGTCAATCTCGGTAGCCGGCAATACAACATGTTCCTCAGTGCGTCCAAGGACAAATAGCTCTAGCTCTTTCGTCTCGCCTTCCGTCTGAGCCTTCTCGGTTTAGTCGAATTGAACGCGGTCGTCAGTCCAGTAGCGCCCCGTATACATGCTGCGTTGAAGGCAGATTGTCTGCAGCAATTTTCGAAACGATTGTACTCTTTGCGACTTGAGACTCACATAAATGATAAAGCTCTGTGCAAATTTGCTTTGCATCAGAGCTTTACGTGCTATTTGTCAATGTCATGGGTGTGGCAAAAGTTATTTCGAGACTTTTTCTTCCGAAGATTTTCGCTGTCTGTAGCGAACAGCAATGCCTCCCAGCACGAGTCCAACAAGCGCAACGCTTGATGGTTCAGGAACCGCGGTAAGGAATCCGCGAATTTCTCCACCTGGAAATGAAGTAGTATGAATGTTTAAATACGCCTTGCCAGACTGAGCTGCAAGGACAAAGGCATTCAAGGCACCGCTTACGGTTCCGCCGTTTGCCGTGATGTATGCCGCGTTGTAACTAGATGCCAAGGTAAGGTCAAAAGTGTTGGTGTACGTTCCAGAAGTTGCTCCAGTAGGAAAGCCACTAAACGTTGGCGTTTGTGTGATCACACCCGCAGTGCCCGTTCCAGCAATTGCGGTTGCACCGTGAATATGCGCAGCGGTCACATTTCCTAGAAGTCCACTAAAGCTTGTAGAGACCTTAAGAGTGACTAGGTCTAGATCGAACTCTACCGTTGCAACGCCTGTTCCCGGTGATGCATTGGGCGGCGCTTCGGCTGGACCGCTTAACGTTACATTGTAAATCTCAAGATGCGCAAAAGCGTTCGATGGCATCGCCATCCACGCTGCAATCATCATCGAGGCGGAAAACCATGTATGGATACCTAAATTCATAAGTCAATTCCTAAAAATAGAATGAATAAAAAAACGAGCACAATCCGCATGACAAATAGATTGAACACCCACTGACACAGCAGTTTAGAAACAGCCAAAAATAGATGAATAAGAGACTGTTGCCGGTGCCACGTTAGTCGAGTGGATGGCGGTTCACAAGACCCTTTAAGGTGTTGATTAGGTGGATTACTCCCGCGGTATTCGATTCCAAGGCATCCGAGAAAGCGTTCAAGCAAGCCAATGGGATTCCTTTGCAGGTGCGAAAAGCAGATCAGACGCATGTCCCGGGAGAGTACGAGAGTCACATGGATTGAAATTCTGAAAATTTGGTTTCTAGGGGAAAATTCTTGGTTTTTAAATGGTTTTGGGGGAACACAACAGGTTTTGCTTCGAATCGCGATCGTGTGCAGTTAATGATTTTCGCGGGCAAAAGAGTGATCCAGATCGAGTTCGTGTCCATTGATCGCCAGTTTCCAATCCGAACGTAGAATTATAGACGCCACTGACAAAACTTCTCATTGAAAAGATGGTATTTGAAGCGGAGTTTCGCTTTCGATTTTTATAGTTTTTCGCCACCTAGGTAGGGAGTGTAGAGAGTGGTCGCTATGAAGAGTCTAAAGAATGAATGAGGAGTTTGAACAATTCCTTTAATGTAAACTGCCTGGAACTTGGAGTATTCGCGTTCAAGGTTGGTTGGACCGCAGTAATACTTCGTGGTCAAAGCTGAGACGCGTGAAGTTGATTTTTTTTGACTGCCAATCGCTATGGGAGTTGCTTGCGAGATCAATCATGCGGAATCATTTCTTCAGCTCCGCTTGTAACCACTCGCGGGCCTTCACGCGTGACTCGCTGGGACGCAATATCCATTCGTCTGAGTGATTGCGAAAACCGGTATGCTGAAAAGTTACATTTGCGTTTTGAAGGCGTTGTTCGATGTGGACTTGGATTTGATGAAGCTGACTCACGTTCTCATCGCATACGAACTGCCGTCGGACTCCTAGTCGTTGAAGGCGGTCGATTGCTGGTTGTCCCATGCTATCGGGAAAAGGCCATTTTCGAATTCCATCGTAATGGCTGCAAACGAACATGGCGCGCCACAGTCCCGCGAATTCGTCATTGCTTAGTCCCAAGTAGTTGCAGGCGATTGCTCCTCGAGAGAATCCGCAAAGAACTGCTCGTTTGGGATCTGCGCCGAATCTTTGGCATGCATCATCAAGAGCTTGCTTGCAATATGCAAGTGTGGCCGTGGAGTCATATTCCGGTGGCTCTCCCCACCAAGTGGTTGCGATTTGGTTTCCCTGGGAACTAAGAAACGGAACGCTCAGCCAGATGCAGTTTTTCCCGGCCGATAATCCGTAGCCCAAGCAAGTGTCTTCTGGTCTTCCTGTTGATTCATCATTGGTCACGCTTCGGTAACGATTGCCACCCCATTCCACCAGAATCGGATACTTGGTTTCAGGCTTCCAATCGACAGGAAGATACAAGCAATGGTAGACATCGAGTGACTTCGAATCTGACAAGCGACAGAAGACGCGTTTGCCAGCGCTTGGTTCTGCCTCCAAACACCTGGGAACAATTAAATCAGGTTTGACAGTCACCATGTCTGGAGACTCGGCTGTCACCGTATCGAACGTCCAGGCAAGAAATAGCAATGCGACGACATAGCTGACGTGGCGACCAACCAAAAAATCTACGTTAATCAGCCGGGACTCCATAAACCAATCAGTTCATTTCTGTAAAGCACTCGAAAGCTTCATCAAAATCCGGGTTCTCACACCGATCGATTATTGCCACAATAGTACTCGGTCTTCGAAGACATCGTCTTACCAATCATTTCCATCATAGCAAACATTCGGCTGGTGAAATCATGCGAAACCCAAACTCTTCTGCGCACTGTGTTGCATATAAATCCATGCGATTCGTTTTAGCTCTTTCGGTTCTGTTGTGGATTTTCCGTGATTGTGCGCTGAGCCCAATCGCTGGGTGGTCGTCATCTATTGCTTGTGCGAGTGAATCGGCATCGATAACTGGCGATCGAAAGATGGGCACAAATCCAGGTGTTTCGATAGGTAGCGTTGTCTCAGAGTTTCGTTTAACAGATTCGCTCGGTAAAGAATGGTCGCTATCGGATTTCAAATCAAAGAAGGCTGTTGTGTTCGCTTTTCTCGGTACGCAGTGTCCGCTTGCGAAGCTGTACTCTGCGAAGCTTGTTGAGTTGCAGAAACAGTACGATCAACGGGGGATCGCTTTTGTTGCGGTCAATTCAAACGTTCAAGATAGCCTCGCGGAAATGAATGCGCATGCTCGGAAATATGGATTCGATTTTCCATTTTTTAAAGACCCATCACAAACGCTCGCGGATAGTCTTGGTGCGACGCGTACACCTGAGGTCTGCGTGATCGATCAACAGCGATGCTTGCGTTATCGAGGTCGGATTGATGATCAATATGGGATCGGCTATTCACGAGATTCGGCAACGAAACAGGAGCTATTAGATGCGATTGAATCGATCTTGGGTGAGCGTAAGATCCTTTTGACATCGATTCCCGCGTCGGGGTGCTTGATAGGTCGTGGGCCTCGCGATACCAACGAGCAACAAAGTAAAGATCAATCGGAGGGTGTTGAAGTTACCTACGCAAATCAGGTTAGTCGCCTTCTGCAATCGAAATGTATCTCTTGTCACCGTGAGGGTGAGATTGGGCCTATGGATTTGAGTAGCTACGACGACGCTGCGGCTTGGGCTGATATGATCGCCGAAGTAGTTGACGATCGCCGAATGCCACCTTGGCACGCTAGCCCAGAACACGGGGCTTTTGAAAACGATCGTCGGCTGAATGAATCAGAAATTGAAACAATCAAAAAGTGGGTAATGGCGGGTGCACCACGTGGTGACTCGAGCCAAGAGCCCCAGCCGTTGAAGTTTGTGGAAGGATGGCAGCTTCCACGGGAACCCGACTTGGTCATTCCGATGAATGAGAAACCATTCGAAGTTCCTGCTCGTGGAGATGTCAAGTATCAGTACTTTGTCGCGGATCCCAAGCTGACGGAAGATACATGGGTCAATGGGATGGAGATCGTACCTGGTAACCCATCCATCGTGCATCACATTTTGGTCTTTGTGCGTGACAAAGGAAACAAGAAGAAATCCCTGAATGCAGAACGTGGCTTTCTTGCAGGCTATGTACCGGGAACACGTGTAGAAATGATGCCTAAGGGGATGGCGAAACGCATTCCAGCAAATAGCGAGTTGGTCTTTCAAATTCATTACACTCCCAACGGGACCCCGCAAACGGATCTGAGTAAGGTTGGCTTCTGGACGGTTGATGCAACAAGCGTGACGCACGAAGTGCAGACGACAAGCTCCGTTCAACCGGAGCTAAAAATTCCCCCCAACGAAGCCAACTATAAGACAGCGGCCATGCAGCCCGAAGAACTTCCCAAGTGCGAATTGCTCTCTATGAGTCCGCATATGCACGTTCGAGGCAGGTCGTTTCGATACAGCGCGATCTACCCAGATGGTCGAAAAGAAATCCTGATCGACGTGCCACGCTACGACTTCAATTGGCAAACCGAATATCGGCTAAAAGAACCTTTGAAGATTCCTGCGGGAACGCGGATCTTCTGTGAAGCCAGCTTCGATAACTCCGCAGGCAATTTGAATAATCCTGATCCGAACTCATGGGTTTACTGGGGCGATCAAACTTATGAAGAGATGATGATTGGTTACTTCCACATCTCAGTCCCCGTTGATCCAAGTCTTGGTCGAGGCAAAGAACTGAAGAAGGGTGCCGCACCTAAGCGACCTACTGCGATGCAAATCTTTTTGATGTTGGATACAGATCAAGATGATCGGTTACTGAAGAGCGAAATCCCGAAGCAGTTGGTTTCGTCGTTTGAAAAGCTCGATAAGAATCGCGATGGAGTGCTCGAGAAATCGGAAGTCCCCAAGTAGCACTTGCGATGGCGTTCGATCCAACTGTTGCGCTGGCCCAAGATGCAAATTCGAAACACGGTTGCCGATTAAAAAGGATCGTATTGCGGATTGGCTTGTAATGCCAAACCATACTCAAGCCAGGCCGCCGCTGGCTTCGAAGAGTACGAGGGCGTCGCGGGTTTGTGCGACGTCATGAACGCGCAGAATATGGATTCCGCATTTTGCCATCGCCAGCGAGACTCCCAAAGTGCCAGCGGTTCGGTCTGCGGACTTGCTACCAAGAAGTTTTGCGATGAAGCCTTTTCTCGAGTGACCAATCAGGATAGGTTGCCCAAGCTCGAGGAATTTTGAAGCGCTGCGCAGCAACTCCAGGTTGTGCTCGTGTGATTTGCCGAATCCAATTCCAGGGTCCAAGCAGATCTTCGATCTTGCAACTCCTGCGTCGCAAAGTTGCTGGAGTCGTTGCGTTAGATAGTCGTAGATTTCGCTTACGACATCTTCGTAGGTTGGATTGTCTTGCATGGTTTGCGGAGTCCCTTGCATGTGCATGGCGCAAACTGCTACTTGGGTTTGTGTCGCCACGCGGATCATTTCCGGATCGCCAGACAGTCCTGTAACATCGTTGATGATCTCCGCTCCGCATTGGATAGCGGCATTCGCTACAGAAGCTTTGGAAGTATCCACGGAGATAGGAATCGAAAGCCGCCCAGCAAGTTGCTCTATCACTGGTAGGACGCGCTGCAGCTCAGTGGTGGCAGACACGCTCTCAGCGTAGGGACGAGTGCTTTCACCACCGATATCGATGATGTCCGCTCCGTTGTCTTCCATCAGCAACGCTCGATCAACGGCGAGTTGCGTTGAATAGAAATTGCCGCCGTCAGAGAAGCTATCCGGAGTAACGTTTAGAATACCCATGACCTTGGGAATGGATCCAAACGAGATTGACCGCTTGTTTGTTTCCCAATTGATGGGCATGACGTATTTCAGAATCTCGTATTTTCGCGTTATTGATGCTGCGATAGCGACTTATTCCAACCTGCTTCGCGATGGGCACAGGCTGGAAATAAATGCCAAATCTCTGAATCAGTAATGTCAGCCTAAACTGATTGCAAGGCTGCTTCCAGCTTGCTTCGAGGCGGAAGGCCAATGAATCGCTCGGCTACTTCGCCGTCTTTGAACAGCAAAAGCGTCGGGATATTCATGATGTCGTACTTTTGTGCAGTTTCAGGATTATCGTCGACATTTACCTTGCCGATTTTCACCTTCCCGTTGTATTGAACTGCCAGTTCGTCGATCAACGGTGCAATTTGTCGGCAAGGGCCACACCACGGCGCCCAGAAGTCGACAAGCACAGGAGATGAGGATTGGATGACATCGTCTTCAAATCCAGCGTCAGTAAATTCGGCAGCGTTGCCCATTTTGTTTTCCTATAGTCCAAGGCAGGTGAGTAATAACTGTGTGCAATCCAATTGTAGGTCCGAAGCTAATAGGCTGTCAATTCGACGGCCAATGTTGCTCGTACTAGGCTGAAACTGTTCGTGGAGCATCTTTAATACCAAATCGCGTAAATTCGAATAGCTATCCGACCGCGGTAGCGGGAAGGAACGTTTTCCACGAGGCGTAGCGAGGGTCCTGAAGCGTTGCAACGATGCCCGGATTCGCGTGAGGCTTTGCCGGATGTGTTAACAATCGCATCGCAGCTTGAACCGGTGTTCGCCCTCCTTTTTTGGAGTTGCAGTGGGTGCAACTGCATACGACATTTTCCCAAGACGTTCGACCGCCTTGCGAACGAGGGACAACGTGATCCAAGCTCAGTTGACTAATTGGCTTGCTTTGCCCGCAGTATTGGCAACGGTAACCGTCTCGGGCAAATAGATTCTTGCGGTTAAATCGTACTGTTGACTTCGGCACCTTATCATAGAGCACCAGTCGCACGATTCTGGGAACTTGGAGTTCCTGATGTGGTGTCCTTAGGTAGTCCTCACCAGGTTGCTTTTCCAAGGCGTG
>JAIYDQ010000461.1 GCA_027487375.1 Planctomycetaceae bacterium | reverse complement strand
TACTCAATCTCTTCACGAAAAATGATATCCTTCTCTGTTTTCGCAACCACGAGAAAATAGATATCGCCATTCCATACACGGTCTGTAAGATAACGGACCATCGACATCACTGGCGTGATTCCGACTCCCCCGGCGATCAAAAGCACTGACTGCGAGTCCGTTCCTGTGAAGACAAACTTACCCGCTGGGGCCGACACTTTTATTGTGTCACCGACCTTCACTTGATCGTGCATGTGTCGCGATGCTGTTCCTTGGGGCTCGCGCTTGATCGTCAGCTCGCAAGCATCCGCTCGTGTGGGTGACGACGCAATCGTGTAGGATCGGTTGACGCGTTTACCATCGATGGTTAGTTGCAAATTCATGTATTGGCCCGGAAGATAATCGAATGGAAGGGCTCCTCCCTTGGGAGCTACGAATCGAAACGTTCGAACGTCGGGTGTTTCCTGGAAAATCGCAGCAATCTTCAAGTCTCCAGACCAGAATTTTCGCTTCTTCTCGACGCTACCCGCCTTTGCTGTTGCAACGGAACGTGTTGACTTGCTAGCTGCCTTGCGTAGGTCAAAGTAGTGCCAACCAAAACGAGACCCAAGCAAGCCTGCTAGAACAACGCCAAAGGCAATTGGTTGACGAACGTCTGATTTCACCAACATGTAGTAGTGAATCACTCCCAGAGCGGCAACGACGTATGCAAGTCGATGCAGGAGCTTCCATCGTTTGGGTCCCATGCTTTGGATCATTCCGTTAGTCGAAGTAATCGCCAAGGGAACCATCAATAAGACAGCAGCCGTTCCGACTTGAAGAAACCGTCTCATCCATATCTCTTCAAGCGTACTGGCCAAACTTAAGCTTCGATCGAATCCAACGTAGATTGCGACATGGAGCACTGAATAAAAGAAGCCGAACAATCCAAGCGATCGGCGAAAGGCAACCCAACCACTCCATTTCGTAACCCATCGAAGCGGAGTCATCACAAGCGATAGAAACAAAAATACTAACGACAAAATACCGGTTACGTGCAATGCGTAGTTTACCGAGTTGGCACCCAATTGCCCTTTGTATGCATCCCAAGCGAGCACCAAGAGCGGCACTGCTCCATTAACAATGACGAGATTGCGGTAGAAGCTCAAAGGACTCATATCGATGTTTCTAAAAGGGCGTCTATAGATACGAAAGAACTAGAAGTATTTACGCAAGTCCATTCCGGTATAAAGATCTGCGACTTGTTGTTCATAACCATTGAACATGAGGGTCTTCCGACGGCCCGACTCGCCGATCCGTTGCTCTGTCGCTTGACTCCAACGTGGGTGGTCGACGGTAGGATTCACGTTTGCGTAGAAACCATACTCGCTCGGCGCGTAGCGTTCCCAGCTTGTCGGTGGCTGGTCCGAAAGGAGCGTAATCTTTACGATCGATTTGATTCCTTTGAATCCATATTTCCAAGGCGTGACCAATCGTACCGGAGCACCGTCCTGAGGAGGCAATGCTTTGCCGTAAAGCCCTGTCGCGAGCAGCGTTAAGGGGTGCATGGCTTCATCCATACGAAGCCCTTCGATGTACGGCCATTGGAGGACGTCCGTAAGCTGTCCTGGCATGCGAACCGGGTCGAGCAGCGTTTCAAATGCGACGTACTTCGCATTTGCCATGGGTTCAACGGCTTCTAGAAGATGCGACAATGGAACGCCAAGCCATGGAATGACCATGGACCACGCTTCCACGCAACGCATGCGATAGACTCGTTCTTGTGGCATACTGATCGCGTGTAAATCGTCGATCGAAAAACTTCGTGGCTTGCCTACCAAGCCATCAACGACGATCTGCCAACCATCAGTCTTAAACCCGGCCGCTGCAGCTGCAACCGCTTCCTTTTGTGTTGTGAATTCGTAGAAATTATTGTAGTTGAGAATGTTTCGTTCCGAGGTTTTCTCCTCATCGACTCGCCACCCACGAGCCAATAACTCCGCTTCGGTTTCAACCGCTTGCTGAACTTCGACAGCCGGTCCTAAGTTTGCTTCTACAACACCTGTCGGATTGAACCATCGATAAATCGATGCGGTAGCCGCAACACTGCCCGCAGCGGCAGCCGCTCTCATAATAGCCCGACGATTGAAATACAAATTTGGAGGTGTGATCTCACTGTCCGAAATCCTAGGGATGCTTTCCATTAAAAAAATCCTGGAGGTTCAATCGAGAAAGTCGACCTTCACTCTGCGACGGATACGAGAGACTCAGAGTCAAGTTTTTGAATAGGGCCAACTAGATAACCAAACGCTGGTCCCTGGGCAAACTTCCTTCGCATGAGCGAAGGGTGAGGGCGAAAAATCACCGCGACTACTTCGCAGCGTCCTTCATCATCGCTTCGCCCTTCATGGCAGCGTCCTTCATCATGGTTTCGCCCTTCATGGCCGCATCCTTTACCATCGTTTCGCTCTTCATCATCGCATCACCGGTCATTTTTGCTCCGTCCTTCATCATCGTGTCGGCTTTCATTTTCGCGTCACCCATCATCGCTTCGCCCTTCATCTTGGCATCACTCATCATGGCTGCGCCTTCTTTCATCATTGCGTCACTCTTCATTTTCGCGTCGCTCATCATGGCTTCGCCCTCTTTCATCATGGTGTCGGCTTTCATCGACGCATCTTTGGTCATGGTGGCACTGTCGGAACCTGTACAGCCGATAACCGAAGTCAAGGCGACGATGCATGGAAGGGCGATGTAAATGAGGCGTTTCATAGCAAACCTTAAATCTCTTGTAAGTGAACTAGCGAGGGCGAATTTTGATTTCAGAGCCACGACAACTGAGGCTCGGTACTAGTAGACGCATCGTTTTTCTCCGTCTTACGGATTACCGCCAAATAAGATCAGAAATTTGCAAAAACCTAAGGAATTCGCGGCAAAAAGCTCAACAAATTTGGAGCTAAAGATTGAAAAAGTAGCCAGTGGTCGATAGTCCAACACTACTTGTTCGGGGTAACTTGCACCTAAAATGCTAGACCGATGGAAGCACACAGTGAAACTGTCAACGCCAAAGGGTAGGCCCACGAGTGCTTAAGCCCCCGACTCCTTATCTGCCTCACGGATCGCTTCCACGAGCGTTTCGTATTCGTACGCACAGCACGGGCACTGTCGCAAGTGATTCTGGACCGCTTTGAGAGGTTCCGTTAGCTTATCGCCGCGTTCCTCAGCTTCGACAAACTCGGCAAACAATTCGAAACATCCACCGCAGTCCAATTGATCTGGGGCCACGATCGATATCGATGAAAGAAACTCTATTACTTGATCATAGGAAATAGCCATAGTAAACCGCCTCATTTAATTGTATTTGATATGTCTTCTGCTGTAATTCCACTCGCTTCGAAACCCTGCCGGAGCCGGAGTCGAGCGTCATGGACCAACTTGTAAATCGCATTTCGATTGCTATTGAGACGCTCTGCGATGATTTCAATCGGCAAACCAGCAAGCGAGCCTCGAATCGCCTCTCGCTGCTTGGCGGTGAGGGTCTCATCGATCAATTTCTGTAGCATGACAAACAATCGATTTCGCTCTTCATTGTTCTCTGTTGGCGATGCCGACTTGTCTTCTACGTCAACACGAACTCGATCGCCGTCGGCTGAATAATCGAGCGAAACGTCGCGGTAATGCTGACGCCGTAACTCGCTAATTCCAACCCGCGTCGCGATTGACATCGCCCAAGTCGTAAATCTGCTTTGTGAACGAAAGGAATCCAATGAATTCAGAACTTTGAGGATCGCAACCTGCGCAACGTCGTCAACTTGGATCTTGCCGCCATACCGATGGGTTAACGACTTCGCAAGCCCGCGAACCATGTATTGACGCAACTCTTCAATTGCGGCATCACGGCCTTGGGCTCCCTCCCTCAATCGTACCAACCAGTCATCAGGATCAATCGCCGCAGCCTTATCCACGATTCACTCTACTTCCTCTCGTCGGTCGAAAAAACGCCAACGGTAGGGCTATCGCCTACCATCGACAACGTTGGTGACCCTTTCTCCGAGAGGTTGGCAATTCCAGTATAAGTTTTACTTAAATCCGGAACGGACAAATTCTAAGATCAAAGTCCACAGCCCCTAGTCGTTTCGTGATGACAACTTCTTACCTAAATTACGGACGCGATTCCCACATACCAGTTAATTGACCGATTAATCGGGCTTCTCCATTACCGGCGAACGATATTGAAAATTCCAATATCGTTTCCATTCTCATTCCCGCAGATCGGTCTCTTAAAAATCCAAGGTGTCTTTGCGTAAGGAAAATGCGTTCGATCGCGTCCTATCGGTGGCTAATTTTACCCTCAAACCAATCGCTGAATCCTGAAACATAAAACAGAGTACGATCATGATCCTATCGAAGAAATCACTCAAGGCGACCTTGCAATTATTACTACTCGTTCGAAGTCTTGTCTTCGCGGGCGCTGTCCAAGCGACGGAACCTTCCATGAGTTCCCCCTCAGTCCCAGTTGCTTCCGAAATCTATGATGCGAACGAAACGGAACGAACGTGGAATCTGAGTAGTGACGAACCGCTTAAGGCGAAACTTATTGGTTTTGAGCGTTCAACTCTCCAAATTCAGCGTCGCAACGGGAACCTTTACATCAACAGTAAGCGAACTCCGAATCATCTCGTGTCTGAAGGGTCGGTATACGTTAGGCTTGTCGAGCACTTAGGTATGGTATCACTTCCTAGCGACAGGCATTTTGACAAGTGGATCAAAGCTCAGAAAGGTCACGCAAAGTCGTTCAATTTCGAGCAAGTAGTTTTGAAGACCGAAAAAGGCGAAGAACGATTCCCAATCGCGTTGTTGGATGCTCAAGACCGGATGGTGATTCAAGACGCATTGAATTCTTGGAGGAGAGAATCAATCGCTACGGATGGCCAACAAACGCAATCTGCCACTCCATCGCAAGTCGATTCATCAAACGTATACGAGGCTCGCGATTCCTATCACAGCGAACAGCATCGATTGCTCGAACAGCAGGTCACGTACTTAGCGGTT
>JAIYDQ010000445.1 GCA_027487375.1 Planctomycetaceae bacterium | reverse complement strand
CTTCGAATAGTTTAGCGAGCAACCCTTTTGATGGGAGTGGGTTTGAGCATGTGGTTCACGAGAATGAACCGCTAGGCCCCATGACTTGGCTGAAGATCGGTGGACCTGCGCGATATTTTGCGGAACCAACATCAGAGGAGCAACTGGTAAAGATACTAAAGCTTTGCAGCCAGCTTGGGATACCGGTTCGGCTGATTGGTGGAGGATCGAATCTGCTTGTTCGCGAGGCAGGATTCGATGGGATGGTCGTTTCCCTGTCTTCACCTGCGTTCTCAGAGATATCGATTAATTCAAATCGCGTTCGCTGCGGTTGTGGGGCAAAGCTTTCGCATTTAATCGCTCATGCAGTTGGTGCAGGCCTTGGCGGACTGGAGCATTTAGTGGGAATTCCAGGGACGGTCGGGGGAGCTCTCCATGCGAACGCCAGCACGCTCAACGGAGACATTGGCCAACGAGTTCTTAAGGCTAGACTTTTGACATCCTCAGGCGAACCAGTAGAACGCTCTAGCGACAAGTTGCACTTTGCGACGGGGAAATCAAGTTTAGATGAGCTTGTGATTCTCGACTGCGAATTCCAGCTAGAGCCTGCGAATATCAAAACGCTCACCAATCGGATGCAGACTCTTTGGATTGTAAAGCGGGCGAACCAACCAATAACATCGGTCGCTTGTGCAATTCCATTTATCGACCCGATCACTTGTTCGGCTGCTACTTTAATCGAGCAAGCAGGGCTGAAAGGCGCTTCTGAAGGAGCCGTACAGCTATCGCCAAACTATCCTAACTACTTGATTGCTAACTCAGGTGCCACGAGCGACCAAGTGC
This sequence comes from Planctomycetaceae bacterium, assembly GCA_027487375.1. Taxonomy (GTDB): domain Bacteria; phylum Planctomycetota; class Planctomycetia; order Pirellulales; family Pirellulaceae; genus JAIYDQ01. The sequence goes on along the minus strand of JAIYDQ010000445.1, from coordinate 32,480 downwards.
TAGCGTTGATCGATCGAGCAATATCTTCCGTCTACAAACTGACTGGAGTGCAATTGCAGTTGCACTTGAGGATTTGGTAAGTAACAGTCTCTCAAGAATGGATGTGCTGGAGTCGATCTGATCAATCGACATACCGAACTATTTACCGAGGACTCTCGAAAGTGGCCAATCCGAAAAACGCACCAACCCCCAGGTGGTCGGGATTGCTTACGAGCGTGGGAAGCGTGCCTCGTACATTTTGGTTCAGTGTTGTAGGGCCGCTTTTTCTACTAATCGGCGGCTATTTTGCCTGGATTCAATATGGTGCCCCCAATTTGGACCGGGCCGTATATGGACTCAAAGCTGAAAACATCCTGATCACTCCCAAGCCACCTTGGATCAAATCGGACGTAACAACGGAAGTCTTCCAAGGAGCTGATTTAGGACGACTTTCGGTTCTCGATCGCCAAATGTCTTCCACTGTGTTCAACGCATATCGAACTCATCCATGGATTCGAAAAGTTTTTCGAGTGCAAAAACTATCTGGATGCCAGGTCAGAATTGATGTCGAGTACCGCGAGCCCATCGCGATGATCTATTGGGAAACACCTAGCAACAACGGCGCACCTCAGTTGAAAATTCGAACTGGCGGCTCCCCTGAAGGTGATTCGGACGACGAGAAGCTTGCAAGCGCAGGCACCGTGGCAGAGAACAAATCGGCCTCCTTTGTCCCAGTAGATGCGGATGGAGTCTTGTTGCCGTGGAGAGACTTTCAATCCGATGAAGTGTTGCAATATTTTTTGATATACGCAAAGAACGCCTCGGCAACTGGCAAGGTAGGTGCAGAATATGGCGACGTGCGAATCAAAGCTGCACTGTTGCTGTGCAGGCTACTGAAGGATTATCGCAAACAACTTGGCCTAGAACGGGTTTACGTTTATCCATCAGCAAGCCCGGATGGTTCGCATTCTGCCTCGAAATGGATTTTGGAACTAACAACACACACGAATCAACGCTTTCTTTGGGGGAGTCCGCCTGCCTTCGAGAGACCAGGAGAGGCAACTGCAGAGATGAAGGCCGAGCGGCTTATGCAACTGACTCAGCGCCCGACACCCGACCAAGCAAAACTTACCGAGTTTGATTTAACGAAGACATCGAAGGTTTCGGGAGACGCTCCGGTTCAATAAGTTGTTAGTAAAAGTCACCAGCCTAAGCTTCTTGAAAACAAGTCGCGTCCCTCTAAGCAAACAGCGACGAATCTCGCGCTTCCATGATTATCAGACTTCTAGTTCGCAGAACTTAGTTGGACAGCGCCAGGTTGAGCACGATAATCGATCGCACCCGTGCTGGAGTACAGCCTTTAGGCGCCGAGCACCTTGGATCTGCCAAAAGCGGCTTAAGCCCGAACTCCAGCGCAAACCTGGCGCTGTCCAATTGGGCTGTTATGCTTTTTCACTCTGAAGGCATATCAGTTATCCAATCGCCGCGACGATCGATCGGCGATAACTTTCGCAACTTGCACTTGAATCGAAGTCGCAAAAAAGTCTAAGAACACACAGGATTTTTTTCGTGTCGCGATGCTGATCGCGAACAGAACGATGAAACATTGCTCCCCCCTTTCAGACGATCGTACTTGTAAACATGACCAAATCGAATTCACAGCAAAGGATTCGGCAAGTCGCAATTGTGTTAACTTGTGTCGACGCTCAAACAAAGCTTCGATTGCTAGGGCAGATTCCATCCGATCAAGCTCGCTTAGTTCGTCAAGAGATTGCTCGCTTGGGCAATGTCGATCCGCGTGAGCGTGAACAGGCATTGAAGGCATTTCAATCGCTAACACAAAGCTCGTCAAAGCAAAATGCTTCGGCAAGAAAACCATCGCAAGCTTCAGCGGTTGCTTCACCAAACGGTCGATGGCCTCGTTCTACATCTCCTTATGAATCAAGCCGAGAGGATCTTGACTCCGGTAATCCCGCAGCTGAACTCCTGGACGAAGACTTTGATCCTGTGCACGACCAGGTTGATATCGACTATCAATCAAGATCTCTATCTCAAGAAAATCATTCAGAATTTGAACCAGTCAATTCAAACTCGATCGAGCCATTCGTAACTCATTCGGGATGGGAAGGTTTTCCGGCAAGTAGTGGTGCGGATATCGCAAAGTTGCTTGTCGATGAGCGACCCACCGTCGTCGCGACTGTCCTAAAGCAAGTCTCAACACAATTGGGAGCAGCGATCCTCGAAGCGCTGCCGAGCCGGTTGGCCGCGTCGGCCCTATCGACAATTCCAAACCTGGACACGATAGACCAGACGATTATGCGCGATATTCATGAAACGCTTCGCGAAAAGCTTTCAACCTATCGGAGCCAACTCTCCCCCGATGCACCCGATGTCCAACACATCCAATCGTTACTTGCAATTGTTCCTGAGTCTAAGCGACGGATGGTTGAGCAGGATTTAATTGTTGAAAACTCAACCTTAGCCGACTCGCTTGGTATCTCGTTGTATGCTGGGTCGATGCCAACAGATAGCCGTAAAGAAACAGTCGCTCAACCGACCATCCAAGAGTCTGCTTCGTCAGCGATCGCAGGTAACCAGCTCTCCGAGGACATGGCCACCGAAGCAGCCGACAATTCGTTACTCGCTTTCGAGGACCTGGAAGACTTGTCGCCCGAGTCGCTTGCGACCGTTTTTCGGAACTCTGACCCAGACACGATCTTGATCGCACTCACCGGCGCGGCGATTCAGTTGCGTACACGACTCGAATCTATGATCGATCCGAATAATCTGGGGCGATTGCGGGCCAAACTTGAGTCCATGAAAAAAGTAGGTGCTGAATCGCGATTTGCCGCGAGGGAAGAGATTACGCGTAAAGCGAACGAATTAATGCGATCGGGTGTAATCTCTGCTCCAACATACGCATATCGACAGCTAGCCGCCTAGTTGAGATTACAAACGAACTGCGACCGTAAAGCGTTACTTCAAAGAGTGAAATCAACCAAGTCAATTGAGAATTTAACTCTCTAAAAAATGTAAAGCAAATCAGCTATGGCAACTGTCCTTAAAGGCAAATATTTTTCAGAAGGTGTGAATCGAGGGCAGACCGAAATCTTCAACTTTGAAGATGTGGCAAATCGTGCACGTGAGTATTTACAAACCGTGCGCGAGCAGGCCGACGCAATCCTCGCAACGGCTCGCCAGGAGAGCAATGACATTCGTCAATCGGCGATGAAGACTGCGATCGCCGATGGCCAGCAGAGCCTTGCCAGTTCGGCACAATCCATGGCAGACAATATCGCCAATCAAAGAATCGCAGCTGCGACCCAAAACATTCAAACACTTGGAGATCAGCTTGAACAAGCGACCCATCAGTGGTTAAGGCAATGGCAGCACGAAACAATCCCACTTGCTATCGCCATCGCCGAGCGACTTGTTCGTCGCCAAATTGATGCAGACCCAAGCATTCTCCTCCAATGGCTCCAGGACTCTGTGCGACTGGTCCAAGGAACACATCAAATCTCGCTGAGGATTCATCCGAGCGATATCGAGATCCTGGGGCAATCACTCGAATCCACCTTAGAGCAACTTCGTACGCAAGTCGCGATCACTCTCGTACCCGACGAGTCTGTCCAGCCTCGCGGACTCATTCTGCAAACATCCGAATCGACGATCGACCAGCAAATGCAAACCCAACTAGATCGATTGAAAGAGGAACTTCAGTGAAACCATTTCCGAAAGTTCCTCATGCAAGTCAATGGAATACGCTCCTCGAGCGTTGCATGACAGTTTCTGTCGAAGGTCGCGTTCGAGCAATTCGCGGCACGACAATTGTTGCAGGAGGCTTGCCAACACCTATCGGAGCGATCGTTCGAATTCAACGTCGACAGGGCGCTGATCTTGATGCGGAGGTGATTGGATTCGATGGGTCAACTACGTTACTTGCACCGCTTTCGCCGATGGATGGCGTCAGCCAAGGAGATAGTGTTCGTTTGCACCGAACGATACGAACCGTGCCAGCAAGTTTGGAACTGGTCGGACGTGTGCTGGATGCTACTGGTACTCCCATAGATGATCGCGGTCCATTAGCGCCTTCGATACGCGTGCCATGTGATGCGATGCCAGTCCCTGCGCTAGATCGTCCACCGATCAAACGCGTACTACCAACGCAGGTTCGCGCAATCGACGCTTTTTTGACGCTTGGTTATGGACAACGTATCGGTGTTTTTGCTGGATCTGGCGTCGGTAAAAGTACACTGCTCGGGATGCTTGCAAGAGGAACCGCTGCTGATGTTGTTGTTATCGGGTTGATCGGCGAACGGGGGCGAGAAGTACTGGAGTTTCTCGAACGAGACCTTGCTGAAGAAGGGCGTCAAAAGAGCGTCACCGTTGTTGCGACAAGTGATACTCCAGCACCCAAACGAATCTTAGCGGCCAAGACAGCTACCGCGATTGCGGAGGCGTATCGCGATGCAGGGAAGAATGTCCTGCTGTTAATGGATTCGGTGACGCGATTCGCCATGGCACAGCGTGAGGTCGGTCTTGCCGCGGGTGAAGTCCCTACCACGCGGGGCTATCCACCAAGTGTTTTTTCGATGTTACCACAATTGGTCGAACGTACGGGGATGAGCACTAAGGGAAGTATCACCGCGATCTACACTGTGTTGGTTGAGGGGGACGATGCGAACGAACCGATCAGTGATGCTCTGCGCGGTCTGCTCGACGGTCACGTCCATCTTTCGCGTGCAATTGCATCTCGTGGTCGATATCCTGCGATCGATATACTGCCTAGCCTAAGTCGTTTGCAGACCCAGCTTGTCGATCCGCAACATCGATTATGGGCTCGTGAATTGAGAGCCCTCATGGCGACCTATCAAGAGAACGAAGACTTAATCAATATTGGCGCCTACACCAAGGGTTCCAATCCCAATATCGATCGTGCAATTATGATGCGAGATTCGATTGAAGCTTTCTTAAGTCAAGAACAGCGAGACATTATCCCATTCAAGGATACTCTTGCGGCAATGCAAAACTTAGTCGGTCCCTCAAAACTGGCTAACGCAGCATGACAAAGGCAAATCGCTTCAACTCCATTGAATTGCTTCGCGAACGGGAACGCGATGCGGCAGCCGCACTGGTCAACGAAGTTCGGCGGGCAGTCGAAATCGTTGATGAACGTATTCACGCGAACCAGCAAGAAATCGCGGAGATGAATAAAGAGCAGCAATCCGTTTCGCATGGCATGATATCAATACGCGACCTTACGGAGATTCAACGCTATCAACTTGTGCTGCTCGGACAGATTCAACACCTTCAAGGTCAACGAGCGACACTGATCGAAGAACAGACTCGCCGCGAGGCATTGCTACTAAAAGCACAACAGTCTTTAAAAAGCTTACAAAAGTTGCAGGAGCAATACCGACAAGAAGCTCTCGTTATCGATGCTGCTCGACTTCAGGGCCGTTTGGACGAATGGTCAAATACACGCACTGTCTTGGATGGACCTCAATAAATCATGATGAAGAAGTTAATGTCAGCCTTTTTGTGGTTCTGTGCTGCAACACTCGTAGCGCAGGGTTGCATCATTTTGCTTTCTTACATGCGAGGGAATTTCACGGGAGACTCGCTGACTCAAATGATCGCTCTCATGAATGGGATCGATATCCCTGGCGATCGGTTAAAAAATGCATTAGCAGAGGCTCGAGATATACCGGTTCCAACGCGCGAGGAAATTCTCACCGCCAAGAACGAATCGAGTCTTGAATTGGACAGCCGCGAAAAGTCACTTGAAAGATGGCAAAGGCAACTGATTGCAGAGCAAGCGCGATTGGACACGGAAGACGAACGACTCTCAGCTCGTGTTGTCGAATTTGAAGCGGAAGTGAAACGCTTCAAAGAAGGTCGCGAAGCGGAATCTTTAAGCGATGTCCAGAAAATCTTAGAATTACTCGCGCCAGAGCAGGCGAAAGACCAGATACTACGCATGATGGTAGACGATGCGTTAGAAGATGTGTTGGTTATTATTAAAGCTATGCCCGAAGATAAACGAAAGAAGATACTAGCGGAATTCTCGACAGAACCGGAGCTATTAAAGCTAGCTGAGATTCTGAAGCAACTCCGCTCGTTTGAAGAAAAGTCCGGCGCAGCAGCATCGCAGGGGAATTCGAACAATCCACCGAATGACCCGACTCAAGCGAATTAAGTTACTGCAGTCCTGAGACAGTCAAAACAAAATACTGTACCGAAAGTTGTTCCGGGGGGAGCAATCAAATGGCTACAACAACGAATCCCGTTTCGGGAAGTTCGAGCGCAGTTCTATCGACTGATCGAAGCGGAGCAAATGCCTCCGCCAATCGGTACAGCCTATCGTTCAAACAATCAGACTCTGCTACCGGTTTATTCGAAGAGCTTCTATCGCTTCCCATATTCGACTCGACAGTCCTCGATTCGGAAACCACCAAAGTCTCCACAGCGGTTATTGCTCCCGTGGAATCAAACGAAGAAGCTTCGTCGACGGATTCGAAGAATGATCTGAAAGACGATGACAAAAAATCTTCAGACGATTTGACAGAAGCAACTGCGGATGGTTCTGTTAATGTGGCCATTCTACAACAGACAACAATTGTAGACACGAACACTACCACACCGAAAACCGAAGAATCATCGGCAATTCAAACCACTTCCGAGCCATCGACAGAACCGAATATTGTTTCGAATAGAGGCTCAGAAAAGCCGACGGTGGTAGTCACTGACAAAAATTCTTCGATCACGGATCCTGATGTCGGTCCAAAGGGAGTCCCCACAGCGAAATCCGATTTGGGACTCAACAATGATTCCTTGGCTGAAGAACGCCCCGACACGACGCAAGTCCCTTCACAAGTTACCACGCAGGTCGAGCCCACGAACGATAACTCAGCTAACGAGATTGGCCAATCCGTCCAAGCTTCCGGCGAGACAAAGCCTGATTCTCAGAGAAGAAAGAGAACAGACGAAGCAACCGCAATTTCATCAACTACGGAAGCTGCCTTCGACAACAGTGTAACTGGTGCACCAACGGTCGCGAATGAAGAAGCTACCGACGAACGCAAACAAGACTCTCTTCCCAACGATTCACTTACGAACGCTGAAAACGAATCGAAATCCGAAGTTGAATCAACGAGTTCGCGACGGGCTGAATTTCTCAATGAACGCCGAAAGGAATCCCGCTTCGAAGGTGATGCCGACAGCAAATCCCAGGCTCAAGACCAACAACGTGATGCTGCATTGGACTCGGCTAGTAAAGCAAATTCTACGAGCGACATTAGTAGCGGGATTACTACAAACGCGAGCTTTGAATTGACTGCCTCGAGCGTTGTCGGGGAAGGTACCGTCAGCTCGTCGAGCGGACTTTCGCAAGGCACTTCTACGGTAACAAATATCGAACAAGCATCAGCGCGGGCGTCGATTGCGGTTAGTGCCGCGTCAAACGCCTCTGCAAACAATGGGGCATCCACATCGACGAATGTTACTCAAACGATTAGTAATGTTGGGATCAGTGGTGCTTCAGCGGTTCCTGGTACTACAGCATTCACCTCATCCTCCGGCTCGTCTCGCGGAACAGCTGGTTCGACTGGACTTACGAAGTACCAAGAACAACGTGTCTTGCAGCGAGCGTTAGCTGGAATTGAGCAGTTGCAGGATGGTTCATCTCCAGTCCGAATTCGACTGCATCCACACGAGCTAGGAAGCCTTCAAGTAACGGTGCGGGTTGAAAATAGCCAAGTCATCGCTGCGATCGAAGTTGAGCACTCCGCAGCGAAACAAGTTTTGCTCGAGAACTTACCCAAGCTTCAAGCGAGCCTAAAAGATCAGGGAATAACGATCGCTGATTTTCGCGTCGAAGTTGTTCCGCCTGGGGAGTTCAGTGGGGCGACGACTGGAGGCTTTCATCAACAACAAGGGCAGTTCCGAGATGGAGCCTCATCGTCGCAAACATCTCGATACGCGGAGATCGCGCGCAATCGCCTGGAGCAAGTACCAGTTGGAGCGGCAAGTGGAACTCCAATGGCAGCGTGGTCGCGACGGGATGGAAATCTCGATGTGAACGCGTAAAAGAAGTCGCTGTAACAATCGGACGCCATGCCCGCTCAGTCGGCAAGCCTGATCGTTGATTAGTTAGCTATCTGCGAGACAGTGTGGATGTCTAGCAGATGCCATAAGGCATCTAAATTCTTAAGAATTTAGCTACGCAATCTATATTGGTTCAACAAGCCATTAGCGTCGCGATGGAATAACAGAGCTCATTACTCCATCCATCCAAGTCGAAGTGTCTTTGCTGACAACGATTTGATCACCTGGTTGAAGAGCGTAGTTTTGCCATTTGACGACACCTTTTCCGCCGCGTTCCATGTCGACTTCCATGCGAATCGGTGGAGTCGAATCGCCCATCGGTCTAAGGACTGCGACTTTTATTTGCCCGAGCTTCTCCTCAAGCTTCGCGTCGTGGATAACATCTTGGATGAACATTGGCTTGTCGGGAGTCATCGGGATTCGTTCCAAATGACGTTTCCCATCGCGAACTTCCAGGACGACCGATGGCTTCTGCGCGTCAGTAGGAATTGGCTTCTGCGTTCCCATATCGTCGAAGTTATATCCAGCCGCTCGCATTGCTTGAGTGTCGATTCCGTCGACTGGTTCTGAATTCTTGCTTCCCATTGAGTTCTTGCTTCCCAGCACGGTAGCACAACCAGTAAAGACGCCGAGTAATAGCAAGCAGCCGACCGCTTTGATGATTATTGGTGACGAATGAGATTTCATTTTGGGTTGGCCTTACACAGGTTTCAGGTAGTACATCCCACGGGGCGGCTTTTGCACGACGACGTCTGTACGAAGAATTGATCCGGAGGAATTCTCTCCTCATGTTGATAGTTCGGAAGATAGCAACGATTCACTGAAGGGAAAATACTGTTTTATCGGAAAAGTCGACGCAGATTGCCGCGGTGGCGTCGCCCTCTGTCGTTGCAGAATGCACGCGTCCGCCGCATTAATCGTATCTTGAAGAAATCCGTCATAGAATCTGTAGCGTTTCGGTCGATAGATATGTTATTCCCAACGACCCGCATCGACACAGCTTTCGCGATGCGGCATCGCAGCCCTCTCTTTGAAAGCTATCGATTTTAAGATTGATGGCGAACCTGGTTATGTATTCATATCCGCAACTGTTTTCCACTGCAGTAAACAAGATTCTCGTAGCGAGTATTGGTTTCGCTGCGCTGACCATTCTTGGTGCGGGTTCGTCGTTGGGACAAACCGGGCTTATGCAGCCAGCCGGTTCCCCCAACTATGGCAACGGTTGGCAGCCAGCACCACGCTATCAAACTTCGGGCAACACCAACCAGGTCACCATGGGTAGCCCTGTTGTTAACGGGCCCGTTGCGAGAATTGCCGAGTCTTCGAATTCTGGTTCATCTGGGTTGGCCGGGGCGAACAGTTCTGCAACCGATGATGACAAATCAGAGCAAGGAAAGATCCCCGTTCGAAGCCTGCTTCAGATGTTTTCGGAAGGTGGTCTGTTGATGTATCCGATTGCACTGTGCTCATTCGTTATGACTGTATTCTTCTTTGAACGTTTGATTTACTTGCGACCAGGACGAGTCATTCCGAGGCCATTTGTAAAACGACTTATAGAGCAATTAGAACAACAACAAATGGATCGTGATGAAGCAATCGATCTCTGCGCGAAGAATCCAAGTCCCATCGCGACGATTTGTGCGGCCGCTTTAAAGCGTTACGGTCGGCCCGCAGTCGAAGTGGAGCAGATGGTATTGGATGCAGGAGAACGAGTCACAAATCAGCTTCGTAAACATCTGAGAGTGTTCAGTGCTATAAGCAATGTTTCACCCTTGTTAGGTCTGCTCGGTACGGTCCTAGGAATGATTGAAGCGTTTAACACGATCGCAGGTTCAAACGCCATGGGGCGTCCGGAATTGCTTGCCGGTGGAATTGGTGAAGCGCTAATAACGACCGCTGCAGGTTTGTTAGTAGCTATTCCATCGTACTTGGCATACATGTATTTCCTTGGCAGGACCGATCGATTACTGATTGAGATGGACGCATATGCTCAAAAGGTTGTGGACGTCATCAGCAGCGAAGGACTAGCGGAATTGGACAATGGTCGGTCACGTGGAAGAACACGACGAGCAGCGTAGTGTGTAGGTGCGTAACAGTTTTTGTCTCGAATTCAACAACACATGCCACTCAAAGTCCACACAGACGAAGCGCCCACGATCAATCTGACCAGCATGATTGACGTCGTGTTTCTATTGCTAATATTCTTCATGGTAGGCACCAAGTTTACTGAAATGGAGAGCAACGTCGCGCTAGATCTTCCTCGCGTTGCGGACGGAGCTAACTCGAATCAACAATCCTCCACGAAGACAGTCAGTGTTTTCAGAGATGGTGCAGTATCGCTAGACAATCGAACGATGACATTACCTGAGCTAACTCAAGTAATGTATCAGTTGCGGCAGCAGAATCCCCAAACAAGTGTCGCCGTGCGGAGCGACGCTACGCTGACGATTCAAAGAGTCATGGAAGTTGCTACAGCAATTAAGAAAGCTGGAATTCAACGACTCTCATTCACGACATCGCAATCAACTATGTCGCGATAAAGGCGAGGGTTTGAATGGATGACCGAGTTATCGCTTAGGCTATTCTTAATTGCCGCTCAACAACAAATGTTGGCTACGCCCGTCGTAGGATCCACTGGCAGGATACTTGCAGTCTCGTTAGGTGTCGTTTGCGCAATCATCGCAGTTGGCTTGTGGGGTGTGTCGCGATCCAGATGGGGCCAGAATAAGCCACTGACAAATTGCATTGTTTTGGCAGTACTTGCCCATGTCTGGCTATTGATGTACGCCTACGGGACGCGTGTTGTGACCATTGGGGTTCCGGGAGGAACAGGCGGTAACTCGGCTTTTTCAACGGATAGCATCGAATGGCTGGATGTTCCAACAGAACCTTTCGATTCGATGCCTGAGGTCGTGTCGGATATCCTGGTAGCTCCCTCTCTGATGGTTACTCCTCCTTCACTGCTTGATGTCGCAAGTGAAGAACAGATGCAGCAACCATCGGAACTTGGAAGTATTGATACGGCGCAAGTAGATCCAGAGTTGGAAGCCCCTCTCAGCAAAGAGCCCACGTCAGAAACGCTAACCAAGGAGCTAACACCCGCATCACCAGAGAGATTGCCAGATGAGTTATCGGAAGAGGTGATCACTGATTTATTGCCGTCCGTACTTGAATCGAAGGACGCTCCGCTTGTGCCTCAGGATGTCCCGAGTGAAACCGTTCTAGCGATTGGTGAGAGGGCGTTACCGGAAGCATCTCAAGTTGTATCAAACTCAAGCGAATCCGCACTCTCTGCTCTGCACGATAGCAGAGCACAGGAAACCAAACCAACGCGTCGGCAGGACCAACAGAAGGTACCCGAGTCGTATCAGCTTCGTTTTTCGGAATCTCGACTTGCAGCGGCTTCGCAATTCGGCGGCGATGAGTCAACAGAGGCGTCGGTGGAAGCTGGATTGCGATGGTTAGCGCTGAATCAAGAACCGGACGGATCCTGGAACGCCGCGCGACACAACGCCGGACGCGAAACACGCACCATGGAGCGTGATCGAGCGGGAACCGGCGCGAAGGCCGATACGGCGATGACGGGTCTGTCGCTTCTAGCGTTTCTCGGAGCCGGCTACACGCATGCTGAGGGAACCTACAAAACACAAGTTGAAGCGGGACTTCGTTTTCTGCTCAGCTCTCAAATGCCTTCGGGAGACTTAGCAGGGTTGAAGCAGATTGGAAACAGTTCCGATGTTTTTTATGCGAGAATGTATTCACATGGAATGGCGGCCTTAGCATTAGCGGAGGCGTACGCGATGACCGGCGATCGTCGATTGGTCGAGCCGATCCAAAAGGCGTTGGGATACACGCTTCAAGCTCAGAATCGAAGAACGGGTGGCTGGCGCTATCAAGCTTTTTCGGTGGATGATCCGGGCGACACAAGCCAATTCGGCTGGCAGGCAATGGCGTTGCTAAGTAGCCAAAACGGTGGCTTTACGCTTCCTGCTGACACAATGCCGAAGATGCATGGCTTTATTTCCCGAGTCAGCGTGGGTCGCTATGGCGGACTGGCTGTTTATCGACCGATCCCTGGCCAGCAACCTACTCGCGCGATGACAGCCGAAGCTCTCGCTCTTCGACTGATGCTCAAACAGCCAACTTCTCCCGAGGCAATCAGCGAGGCAAAGCAATACCTACTTCAAGAGCTCCCTGGCATGGGCGAAGAGAATCTCTATTACTGGTATTATGCGTCGATCGCGCTGTTTCAATTGCAAGACGAAGCCTGGCCGACCTGGAATCAGGCCATGAAATCCCAAATACTGAAGACTCAAGCCACAGTCGGCCACGACGCTGGATCGTGGAATCCAAACTGCATTTGGGCCGGGTATGGTGGCCGCGTCTACAGCACGACAATGAGTTGTTTGTGCTTGGAGGTATACTACCGCTATCTTCCGATTTATCGCGCCCAATCACTCGCATCATCCTCCCAATCGGAACTAAAACGATAACTCTTCGGGTTGTATCAGGATTGTTCAGTTGTCGGAGGCTTGTGGATAAGGCAAACTGTTACTCATCGCGATGCCCAGCATGGTTTGGGAGTCGCTCCCTGAACCTAAAAGTTAACAAAAACATTGACGTAAGGATCATTTGATGCTGCATGCTGTAATCATGGCGGGAGGTTCGGGAACGCGGTTCTGGCCTGCCAGCCGACAATTGACGCCAAAACAGCTTCTTAACATCACCGGTCCGCGGACGATGCTCCAATCGACCTACGATCGATTACAAGGACTAGTTTCCAGCGAGCACGTTCTGGTCCTTACCAATGAACAGCTTACTGATTCCGTTGCCAATCAGATCCCAGATCTACATTTAGAGCACATTGTCGGCGAGCCATACAAACGCGATACCGCGCCGTGTATCGGTGTTGCAGCATCGCTTGTTTACGCAGCCGACCCAGAAGGTGTCATGATTGTGATGCCATCAGATCACGTTATTGAGCCGCGAGCGGAATTTCATCGTGCCGTGAAAGCAGGTTTGGCATTGATCGAAAAACAACCTGAACTGATCGTAACTTTTGGGGTTCGACCTAACTATGCGGCCGAGTCATTTGGATACATTGAACGCGGCGAAGCGATCCCTGGAGAAGCAGGAACTTCCGTTTTCGGAGTACAGCGATTCCGCGAGAAACCATCGCGAGAGATCGCTGAGGAGTATGTCTCGTCGGGTAACTTCTACTGGAATAGCGGAATCTTCATGTGGAAGGCGTCCACGATCTTAGAAGCGCTTCGCAACTTTGAGCCAGAAATGTCTGGCCACATCGCCAACATTGCAGCAGGGATCGGCACCAACAATTTCCAACAAACGTTCACCGAGCACTTCGCAAAGATTCAGGGGAAATCGATCGACTTCGCGGTGATGGAGCGTTATTCACCGATTGCCGTTTTAGAGGCTCCGTTTTCTTGGGATGATGTGGGAAGCTGGCAAGCGATCGCTCGTCTGATCGCTCCCGACGAGCACGGCAACGCAGTCCAAGGACCATATCTACCCATCGACTCGCGTGGCATGATCGTGCGAACGAATGACGATCATCTAGTAGTAACGATCGGAATGGAAGATACAATCGTAGTCCACACGTCCGATGCGACTTTGGTTGCTCCAAAGAGCGAAGAGGAACGAGTCCGAGAAGTAGTCAAACAACTCGTTGAACTCGGTTACACAAGGTACTTGTAGCAGGATGAATCTTTTGCTGAATGGTCATCGAACACGAGTCGAATAGAATTCAATCGCGAAAGCGAAGCAAAAACCATCTCGCGATTAGTCTAAGCATCGCGTTCCATCTTTGCTTGCTTGCTGTACTCGTCTTTATCTATGTACCTCGGCGTGAATCACCTAGCCCCTCGGATTCGGCTCCTAGGTTAGCTGAAGGAAGCAATTCCCAAGCAGAGCGAATCACCAAGTCAGAAGACAAGCAAGCGACCATGTCGGCCACAATAGCATCTTCCGTGAAGGCTCACGTAGATACAGCCGCCAGCAAAGCTCCTAAGGAAGCCTTAGCCGAACTCGATACAAAGATTCGGCAACTCGATCGGTTCGTCGACAACCAAACCGTGAAGGAAACGGCGGATGCGGTCGCAAATTCACTCGGGATCGAACGGGATATGTATCAACCCAAATCGGGTCCCGTCCCAGGGGCACTTGATCCGGATACAGCACAAATCCTAGACATAGTCCCTACTGGCAGCAGCCACAAAGAAGAAGCATACATGGCGACGATGATCGATGCACAAGGCCATCAAGCACAAATACCATTGAGCGAATCAGAAGGAAAAAATGCTTATGATGCGTTCCAAAAGATGAAAAGCTTTCCGGCTGTCGAGGGACTTTATCGCCAAATTGTGATGCCGCTGATTCAAAAGATGGTGAGTTCGGCACGACAAACCGAGGAAAGCAACTAAACGCTAGACTTCTTGGGCGAGTCGTCCAGGTGACGGGAAAACTCGAGTCGACGTTTCTGGCAGAAGACTAGCCACGTAGCAAAAGTCCTACATCATCTGAAGAGACTTGATTTTGTGATTACTTTCTCCGACTTCTCAAATCTTGCGAATTCAGCTACCTCTGTTTTCATCTCACACAAATCATTCGCCAGATTTGCAAATAAGTTATCTGACTGCCGACGTTATCACTTCGCGCCGAGGGCAAAAGATGTTATTTTTCGCGATTCGCAGATTCTTCAGTCAGAGGAAATCAGCGCACTCGTAAACACCCGTACACTGACTCTTGAGAGAAATCATGACAAAGCCACATAGAAAATTGAAGAAGGCCAACCATGGCCAACGAGCGGCCAATAGCAAGGCCCGCAAGGCAAAGCGTAAGAAGATCCGCACCTAGTACTTTGTCCAACTTAGAAATTGGGGTTGGTACTGGTGTAGCATAGGCTTCCAGCCTGTGTATCGATGCCGAGTCGCACGATAGAAGCCGAGACTGCTATTCGTCTTGCCCAAAAAACTAATCTGGACGGAGCACCTAGGAGTTTTCCGGTAGACCTGTTTTTTCATCGCAGACCTTTGAAAAGGGCGTTGAGTGAGTTCCAAAGACTGGATTGTTGATCCGACGACACTGGACTTCAGCCGCGTACTTGCGGATACCGAAGAAATCCGAAAGTGGAACCCTCAGCGTTTCGAAATGGAACAGTTGACGGCGATCATCCACGAGGATCCCGTGCGCAACGCCTGCGTTGGCTACAAAGAGATCACCGACGAAGAGTTTTGGGTGAGAGGCCATATGCCAGGCATGCCACTCATGCCTGGCGTGGTGATGCTTGAGGCTGTCGCGCAGGTGTGCTGCTACTTCGCTCACAAGTATGATCTTCTCGGTACCAGCATGGTTGGCTTCGGCGGGCTAGAAGAAGTTCGATTTCGCGACCCCGTCGTTCCTGGCGATCGTTTGGTTGTTATGTGCGAACTCTTGAAGGCTCGGCGTAACCGGTTGATCGTTTGTCGGTTCCAAGGTGCCGTTGAAGGAAACTTGGTACTAGAAGGGATTTTAAAAGGGATTCCAATTCCTGTTGATGATCTTCAAAAAGTTCTAAATCAAAAGCAAACGACTCGCGTCGGTCGATAGCGCGGCAGAACTTTGTTTAGATGACGAACCGGATGATCCTCTCCTAAACGATCTGCCTTTCGGTCCCGTGCGTGTTGCAAACATTTTCATAGATTGCATTTCAAAGCCTCCGAAACCATCTCCGGCAGGATGTTCGGAAGCCCACTCGACTGTTGCCAAGATGCTCTACGAAGTGATCCTGGTTTTGAAAACTGGTACTTCCCCTTAACGAAATTTGTTCATCGTGCGTATTCTCGTTTTGTTCATTTCTTTTATCGCGACATCATTCCAGAATGCCTTTGCTCATCCTGGACACGAAACTCTTCCTGTGCCAGCGGAGTCAGCGGCTCATTACTTTGTTGAGCCTCAACATGGATTTGTTTACGGGCTAGCTAGTTTGGTCGCCGCGATTGTTTGTTATCTTGTGGTTCGACGCTTTCAGAGGATTTGATCAGCTTGAACAAAACGAATGATCGCACAAACCGAAATCGAAAGCGGAAGCGATCTCGCCATCGCGGCGTACCTGGTGCAGCTCCGGGCACAGTCGTCTCTGATCCCAATTCAGCAAAGACCGTCATTCGAGTCTTAGCGACATCGCCCGGGACATTTTTTGAGCAAGAAATTACTGACATCAGTGATTTGAGCGAAGTCCTAGCTCGGTATACAAGTGTTTGGATCGAAGTAACAGGGCTAGGCTCGGCAGACAAAATCGTCCAATTGGGCGAGCTGCTTGGTTTGCACTCGCTGGCTCTCGAAGATGTAGTAAACGTTCATCAACGCGCGAAGATGGACGCCTTTCAGGATTACCTGTTCGTGGTTGCTCGGATGTTTGATACGTTCGACACTTCCAATTCGGAGCAGATCAGTTTCTTCTTGAAGAAGAACTTGGTTTTGTCATTCCAGGAGCGACCTGGAGATTGCTGGGAGAACATTCGCCAGCGACTCCGAATGCGACACGGAAAGATAGCGACACTCGGACCCGATTACCTGCTCTACGTCTTATTGGACGCGATTATCGATAGTTACTTCCCAGTGATGGATCGATTGAGCGACGAGGTAGACGCGCTAGAAGATCAAATAACAGCCAAAGCGCAAACCAAGCAGATGCATCAAGTACATCAACTCCGCGGGCAACTACTGGACGTTCGTCGGGCCATTCGACCGCATCGTGAGATGATTAGCGCGATCAGCCACCATGAATCGCATTTGATTGAACCAGAAACGCACGTTTATTTTCGAGATTGCTACGATCACGTTATTCAGGTGATTGACAGCGTGGATACCTACCGCGAACTCACCTCCGATCTCCGCGACTACTATTTGTCGATGGTTAGTAACTCGATGAACGAGGTGATGAAGCTTTTGACGATCATTTCCACTATCTTTATTCCGCTATCGTTCGTTGCGGGAGTTTACGGAATGAACTTCGACACCGAGTCACCTTGGAATATGCCGGAGTTGAAGTGGCAATACGGCTATCCATTCGCGTTAACGGTGATGGGAATCATCGGATTTGGGCTGGCTTGGTCGTTTCGTCGACGAGGTTGGCTATAGAATTCGTTGCGAGGCCGGCATTGAGCCAAACGGCAATGCGTCTTATATTCTGCTTTCTCGTTGAAGCCAATTGAGACAGCTGAAGAACCGGGAAAACGGAATTTTCAGCGACGAAAATTACATAAAGACCTATTTTGACTTGATACGCATCGGCGTGGAAAACTCATGAACCAGAAAAAACAAGAGCTTCAAAGCAACCTTCTCGCGGATCGCATAGAAGAGTTTTTTATCAGCTTGAAGCCTTACCTGAAATGGTTTGCAGCAGCTATCGTCGTGCTGGTCGTTGCGGGAATTGCATTTGGACTCCGAAAGCAAACGGCCGACAAAATCGCCGCAGACTCGTGGACAGAGTTTTACTTTGCTGGCGGGCGTCCTGATCAATTAGACGCGATTGCCCAAACTTACCCAGGCACCCAAGGAGCACTCTGGGCGCAGCAAACCGGATCGGATTCCTTGATGGCACGGGCTTTGTCGTCGGTTTACTTGGACCGTAATCTATCGGACGAACTCTTCACGCAAGCCGCCAAGGGCTACCAAGAAGTCCTGGCTCAAACAACGGACCCGCTTCTGACTAGTCGAGCTACACTCGGATTAGCCCAGGCGCTCGACAGCCAAGGCAAATCGGCCGAAGCTCTCGTTCAATACAAACGACTTCTTTCAACCCCAGGTGTCTATGAAGGCCTAGTCGAGGACGTCAAGCGTCGCATCGAATTCATTGAAAGCGAAGATGGCAAAGCATTCTTTACCTGGTTCCAAGCCAACCGCCCGGCAGCCCCCACTCCGGTGAACGTACCAGGCAACCTAAAAAATCTCCCTGGAATGCCAGACCTTCAGTTTACAACTCCTGGAAATACAACACCTCTGTCAGAGATGACTTTTCAACCAGCCCCTTCGGGTACAGCATCCCCGGCCACTGATGCGGCATCCGGACAGCCATCAGAAAAGCCAATGACACCGGAAACACCAGCAGCAACCGCGCCGACCACTGAATCCACAAGCAGCTTTACCTTGCCTCCAGAAACTCCCAAGGCAGAGGTTACCCCCGAAAGTACAAGCATTCAAACACCACCACCATCACCGAGCACCAATCCACCAGCCAGCAGTCCAGCAACCAGCCCAGCCGCCCCCGAAAGCGGTTCATGATTACGCCTAACGAAGACCGTCCGGGCAACATGAACGAGCGGGATGAGCTCTCTGAGAGCATCGAACTTGACGAGTCTGTTGATCAGCCTGGAGTGATCCCGGCGAGTCTCTCCGACATAGAATCCGCCCCGTCGATTACTCGAATGGAATTCGAGGTCGACGAAGAGTCCGCGAATCAGCGAGTGGACTTTTATGTCTCGATGAAATGCGACGGATACAGCAGAATGTTCTTGAGGACCGTTTTCGTCGCTGGCAAAGTAAGAGTTGACGGGCGTCCGGTCAAGCCTGCGTTTCGTGTTCAGACTGGCCAAAAGATCTCAATCGATCTTCCGCCAGTACCGAATGACGGGCCGATTCCTGAAGATATCCCCTTAGACATTCTCTTCGAAGACGAATATCTCGTCATCATCAACAAACCTGCCGGGATGGTTGTTCACCCTGCAAAAGGTCACTGGAATGGAACGCTGACCTCCGCTTTGGCTTTTCATTTTCAAAATCTAAGCAACGCAGGCGGTCCGACTCGTCCTGGTATCGTTCATCGCTTGGATCGCGACACAACCGGCGTTATCGCAATTGCAAAGAGTAACGAAGTCCACTTTAAACTCTCAGCCCAATTCGAAGCACGCGAAGTTTCGAAAGAGTACCATGCCATCGTGGTTGGTTCGCTGGAGTTAGATCGGGACTGGATACGTGCTCCGATTGGGCACCACCCCTATCAACGAGATAAAATGGCGATCCGTGCCGGGCACGAGTCGAGTCGCGATGCCGAAACGTTTTACGAAGTGATAAAGCGTTTCATTGGATACTCCTATGTTCGCGTATTGCCAAAGACAGGCAGAACGCACCAAATTCGTGTTCACTTAAGCCATATTGGTTGCCCAGTCCTCGCCGACCGACTTTATGCCGGGCACGCAAAAGCGACTCGAGGCCAATTGCTGCGCAAGCAGTCCTTGGGGTTGCCACACCAGCCAAGCGACGATGATGTGGTCATTTCCAGGCATGCGCTCCACGCTCACAAGTTAGCTTTCTCGCATCCCATAACCGGGCAAGCCATGGAATTCGTTTCACCGATTGCTGCAGACATGCAGGAAACGCTGAAGATCTTGTCTCAGCAGTCTCGCTCCTGATTGGGAGTGCATGATGCTGGTAGCTGAATTCTTCAGAATTCAGAAGTCGATAAAAGCAACAGCAACGCGATGGTCGCCAGATGCGTTAAGACATCTGCTACGAGAAAACGCCCTTCGATGTTATTTCACTTCGCTGGCGATAATCTTGAATACGGCATACGGGGGACCGTCCGGATATCGATATGACTTTGTATCGGTAGAGAAAACCCCTTTCACAGTAACCACGCGCGTTGTGAAGTCGGCCGTCTTACCTGGTTCCATTTCGACCATCACACAATCATATAGAGCAGCACCGGGACCAAAACAGCACTCTTGATTGTCTCGAACAAGCACGAAGCGATTGAAGCCTTTTTGCTGGAACAAGAACGAGGGCAAGATGAACCCGCGCAATCGGATCACCTTTCCTTCCATCTCATGAATATCATCCGTAATCATTCCTTCTTTGAATTCGCCATCTTTTTCGATGTCAAATTTCAGATCATCGAAAGTAACTTCCCCTCGCGCGCGAGCGGCCTCCCGTGCTTTTAATTCTTGTGCCGCTTTTACTGGGTCGATTGGCTCTACTTTTTTATCGGCCGCGACCGGTCTTGTGCGATCAAATCTACTCGGCGGGGACTCCTCCGCTTGTAATTTGGGAGTGAGAATCATCATCCAGGTGCAGAACAAAACGATGCACAGAAGTAGCTTACAAACTCGTTGAATTAGAATCATTGCCTCTGGCCTCCAGTAGTCGATTGAGTACTTACAGTACGTGACAGGCGATTCGGATTAGAGCTTGCGTCACGACTCTCCCGTTCGACTACTGCTTTTTCGAGAGCGGTGAGAACCTGCTGTTCGGTAAGCAGATCTCGCATAATGATTGGCTGACTGGATAGACCGCCTGGATAGATTGCGAGTACAGGAATTGCAGTACTTTTTAGTTCTTCTAATTTTCGAGTGATATGATCAGGAAGTTCTGTGTGGTCGGCGATCATCGGAACGATTCCATTTTGCCGAATGACTTGGGCGACCTTTTCCGTTTCAATGGCGGTCGCAAGATTCACTTTGCAATTCGCACACCACTGGGCTGTAAAGTCGATCATGACTGCTTTGCCCTGCGTCCGATAAGAAACCAAAGTGGACTCATCGTAAGGTTGCCAGTCGATTAGGTTCTTGTATGGCCCAAGGTGCTGTATTGCAAAAACACAACCGGCTATAGCAACCGAGAGGGCTCCAGTCCAATGAATGAACTTTCTGTTCCATTCAGACCACGGAGGAATCTTCCCAATCCACCAACATGCCAACCAAACAAAGATCAAACAAGTCAGCATAGCGATTCGGTAGTCATCACTAAACGTCGTCAGCATCCAAACCACCGAGAGCAAAAGTGGGAACGCAAGTACTTCCTTGAGAGTTTGCATCCAAGGCCCAGGTTTAGGCATCCAAGCCAACAAACTTGGGTTCATCGCGATCAAAATGTAAGGGAGACTCATCCCAAGGCCGATTGCAAAGTACATCAAAAGAATAACCCAAGGCGCTTGATCAATCGAGAGCGAGAAAACAGCACCAAGTCCCGGCCCACTACAGGGTGTCGCCAAAACAGTTGTCAGCAAGCCTTTGAAATAGGCTCCGATCGCACCCTCGCGACGCATTAGTTGGCTTGATTGATGGCTGGTTGCAAAGCCAGGAATTGGAATTTCCCAGACGCCAAGAAAGCTCAATGCCATGGCAAACATGAGCATGGTGGTCGCAGCACGAAATCCAAAGTAACCAAACTGACTACCCCATCCAAAAGTAGTACCAAACGCCTCTCTCGCTACCACTGTGATTGTTGCGAGTAACATAAAGACACTTAGTATGCCGGCGACATACCAAAGGTTCAAAATAGACACGCTGGAACTACTCTGTTTGCTTTCCTGAACAAAGCTCATAATCTTTAGCCCGATCACCGGCAGCACGCAGGGCATCAGATTCAGCACCAATCCACCAGCCATCGCGAGAGCGAAGTAACCAAACAGTGCACCAAAAGAGATGGGCTTGCTTGCGTCAATCACCGCGGCCTCAGTTGTCAAAGCCTTGCCGCCCGTGGTGCTTTGTAAACTTGCGTCTATCCATGTCAATCGCGTGGGTGCAGACGATGCCTCTTTGTGAGGAATGGATTCGATGCGAAAGCCAGTTGCTGATCCCGAGTTTGATTTGCCATCTGTTTCGCGGTTAACTGCAAGTTGGCCTGCCGATTGGCTTTCAGATGATCCTTTGCGAACGGCGAGTGTTCCCGAAAAAAGGAGGCCCAGCGGGTCTTCGCAAGACTTATCTGTACACGCTTGATAACCAACCTTTCCTGCAATTGGATAATCACCCTCGGGGGTTCCTAGTGGAATCTCAATTGGGATTCTCCAAGATACTTTTTGACCGTGATAAGAAATCGATAGTTCTCCGGGAATCAGTTCGATTTTTGTCGGAGGCTCGGATGGAACGGGGGTTCCCATTCGAAATCCACTTTTCTCAGTAATCGCGATCGTTGTACTCGATTCAGTACTGGTGTCTGTTGGTCGGACTTCATAAAGATGGAACGGAGGGTCAGTGACAGCGGTTAACACGAGTTCGGCCATCGATCCCGGAGCCGATGAACTAGGTGACAAATCGATTTGCCAACTGACTCGAGATTTGGGCGATTTGAAAGCCCCCGGCAACATCGATTCGACGCTAGAATTGCCGAGATCATCCGCAAACTGGAAAGGCATCGACACCACAGGTGCAGCACTCGAACCTGGAGGCGAGCTGATCTGCGACTCGGAGATCACATCCTGGCCCGAAGAAGGAATACCGCTAGGTGGCGCATCGACAGATGTTTCGGTCGCAATACCCGCAGACTCCTCGCGATTTCCTGAAACCGCAATGATCAATTGATTTTGAAGAGGGATGCATGCTCCTTCCCGGCATACCTGACCATTCAAGGACAGCTGAATGTCTTCCTTAGTTGGATCAATCGCATGTGCCGATTCGAAACGGGCTCTCCACACGACTTGTTGGAAGTGCTTTTCTACTTTGACATTCTCAAAGCCACGTTCCCCCTCAGATACCTTGGGAGCAGTGTCGCTTTGAAATGGCTCAACTAAGGTGATGGATGGCGTTCTAACTTTGATTGTCGTACGCATCGGCCCACCGGCTGGTTGCGTAACCGAGTAGATGTAGTAGCCCGATTCCAAGTTGCATGTAACGGCTATCTCGCCCTTGGTTCGAGTATCATCCAGCGTGAAGGAGGCTGAGAACCGATACGATTCTTTTGACTTGGAACCTAGTCCGCCGAATGAACTGCTGCCAAACCCGCCAAAAGCGCCTGATCCTTTCTTCTTCAGGATCAGTCCATCTCCCTCAGCGATATCATCGGCTCGAGCACCTGCCGGAGCAATAAGCGACGATGAAACGCCCACTGCAAAGAAGATTTCGAAGAACGCCAACACAATCAACCAACGCCTAACGCGAAAAGCGGGCACTAGGTGGCAATCGCCAAATCCATTATTCATAAGCATCGATATTCCTTGAGAGCCCCGTGGTTATCGTAGGCGGAAAGGGACAATCAGGTCAATTCAAGTCCACTCCCTCTCACAGTTTATCCTTGTTCAATCTTGATCTCTCATTTTGCTTTTCATGCGAAGCTGGATAAACGAGGCAAATTACGGCAAATCCGACACTGGGATCGAAATAGCTCGATGAGTTGACTCCGCACTTTTGCAAAACCATTATACCGGTATCACGGCGCGCGTTGCTCCACCGGAAGAACGAACCGAACAAAGAAGTTGCGGTTTGCGTTACGGACAACCAGTTTTTCATCGGCTCGCTTGAGGGCGAGGCTCGCAATCGGCTCCTCTATCCTTCCGAGAATGATCGCCCGATTTAGGTACGCTAATTGGGAAAAATCAAGATTCTTCAAGTAGCGATGACTAAGCCCGGTGTACCCCATGCCGCCTGCCGCGCGATGAAAGCCGAGCATTTCAAAAAGCCGCACAGCCGAGACACTGCTTGAGGGATCCCAAGGCTGCCCGGTCTCGCTGTCTTTGACCGATTGACGCTGTTGAAGATATCGTCCAAGGTCTTTGGGAATATCGCCAGAAAGGATTGATATCGAACTCCCACTACGAATCTTGCTCGGTAATCGGTACACCCAACCGCGATAGATGAGAATGGGTTCGAGCACGTCGTCAGCTAAAGGATTCATCCAACTTCCTTGCAAAAAGTCGGACCCAGGTGCGACTTCAAAACTGCTTTGGGGCCATTCCGGAAGTTCCGAGACGCTCCATTCGGCCCTTAAGGCTTTCGTCCCTGACGTAGGAATTCCTAACCGGTCCAAGCTGCTGTTGGCCGTTAATCGATAACTGGGAAATCCGAAATCCGTTCGCACGTTCGAGTCAAATCCTCCTAACCCCGAGCCTGGTTGTCCAAACCAATTGAGATTAATCGGATACTTCTTCTGCTCAGCCTCGGATTGCAACTCCGGCGTGCGCGCGATGAGTTGCCTGTTGGACGCTTCCAAATCATAACGCCCCGATTTGCCCACGTATTGGCTCATAAACGCAGAACCTTTAATCGATCTGGTAGCGTAATCGAAGTCGACAATCTCGATTGAGTTTAATAGCTCTCGATCCGGTTTCCACCATTGCACCAATCCGATGACCACCCCAAGCGTAATTGCTGACCAAAGTCCAAGCGACCACCAAGTCCAAGTCGGCTTTTGAAGTATTCGTTGAATAACGAAATAGTCTAGCGGACCGATCAGAGCAACCAAAAGCGCAACCACCGCTGCGACAGCAAGAAGATTACCACTTTGCACGGAAGGAAAATCATCGAGAAAAGATCGCAATTGCCCTGCCATGTCGTCGTAACCTACCAAAGCCACTTGTGAAGCCGATCCAGTTTGAATCTTTCGAGGTGAGTCGATCGAATCGAGCAGCAACTCCTCAAGAAGCAGTTTTCGGTCAGGCCAACTGACGAGCGGTTCTTGATTCAAGTCGGCTGCGCAAATCTGAACTTGGCCAAGTCCATAAGCGCCACGAATGATCAATGGAAGCTTCGTTCGATCAAGCAAATCGACAATACCATCTCCAACGGTGAAGCGGCCTAGCGTAAGTCGCCCAAGTTGGACTTGAGATGTAAGGAATGCCTCAATTGTGCCAGGATCGCTCTCCGGTGCAACACCTTGTACTCGTGCTGGCAACACATCGCGAAGCCAACCCCAATCAGCAATTCGATTCGCATTTGCTCCTGCCCAAACCTGCAAGTGCCCACCCATTCGCACCCAGTCCCGCAGAGCGTTTTGCTGCTTAGCCGTCATCGAATCAATGACATCTGAAGGACTTGTCGGTAACACAAGCAGATCAATACCATTGTATGCCTGGGAGTAACTCGTCAATAACGAGCCATCGGGAATCTCGGTGTTTACATATGAAGGCAAGCGCCCTTGAGCTGATTGCTGGGCGACTTGATCTAGCTTCAAATCGCTTCCGATACCCACGACCCATGGTTGCGTAGCCGGCAAGACTTTACCACGCAATTCCTGATTGATAGACAGGCTCTTACCACTTGTCTCAACTGCCAGGTTCTTAGGCCCGACAACAATCAAACTTGCAGTTTCATCCGATCCCGCAATCTGAATGGCGAGACTTATCGGTCGATTAGCACGTCCATGAACAACCGTGGTTTCGAATCGGATTCGCTTCTGACCTGCTACTTCGACTGGGTAGCATTGCTCACGCGACATCGGTACTTCACAGTCGACTCCAACCCCTTCTCCATCAACAGTTGATATCACTGCGGTCCCCAACGACTCGTTCATGGAGTCCCAGGACACATCCAGCAAATCAAAGGCAAATCGTGACGGGTATCCAACTTTCCAAACTTGGTTTATCCCAATCTGGATGTTTGCAATCTGGAAAGTCTTATCGTCATCGCGCTGGACATCGAGCGTCGCAAGCTTAGTGGAATCGGCAGCAAAACTTTGAATTACCCCGACAAAACATAGTGCCGCGATTGCAACCATCTTCGAAGCGATTCGAAAACCATTGCGCAGCCGCAGAACAAGAGTACTTGTAGGGTTGCTCCGAACTGATCGATCCAAACAAGTCATGCGAAAGGCTTAATCCGGGAGACGCTTTACCGTGAGATTCCGGAAGTAAACCTTGCTTGCTGGGTCATGAGCTTGCAGGGCAAACGTGCCTTCACCGAGACGGCGTTCAAAGCTAGTCGAAAACGCGGGTTGATTGTCAGGTTCAGTGTACTCAACCATGATTTGACCATTAAGCTTGAGAGTAACCTTCTTTCCCTGAACAATGATTTCTTGAGTATACCACTCATTGTCTTTCGCTGGAGGATCAGCGACATCTTTGACGCTATAAAGCCCTGAAGACTTTTTCGGATCACGCTGGGTGATATTTACTTGGCATTCATATCCATATTTGGGCCAGCCTTCAGCTTGATACTTCGTATGAAAATAGATACCGGAATTACTGCCAGGAGTAGTCTTTACTTCGGCCTTGAAATGAAAGTTCTTAAACGGCTTTCCGTCACCTTCGTAGAACAAGTGACTGCGTTCGCCGAAACAAACGATTGCACCGTCCTCGACCTTCCAAGATTCTGGATGCTCATTTACCTTCCAACCATTCAAAGACTTCCCGTCAAACAATGAAATCAAATCTGATTGTGGATTGGCTTCCTGCGCAATACAGGTCGAAGTCATCAAGCTTCCGCAAATCGTTAACAACAACCAACAAATCGATCTCATGAGAGAGTCCTTATCAAAAACCTAGGGAGAGTGTGGGAGAGTATAGACGGGGAGTTCGTTACAGGGAGCAAATCAGGGCGAGTGCTTGAGGCGGGCAGATGGGAACCCAATCTCACTGGCGATCTACCATTTGAATATGACCGCAAAACTTCGGAGGGCTTCAAAAAATGAAGCGTTATCGGTAACCGAAGGATGAATTCGGATCTGTCAATTACGAATCACCTAACCGACAGACCACTTCCCAAAGGCACTCGAGACGACGACACGTGTGGTCTTTTTGAGCAAAATCGTCTCGAATGCAAAACCTTTAAAATCGACTCTCAATCGCTGAGAGTCTCATGGCAATTACTTGCCTTCAATATCACCGCCAGGAAGCTCACCGGCTTTGATCTTCTCGCCGTAGGTCTTTCCATCTTTTGCTTTGATCGCTTCAATCTTCTTGAAGGCCGCTTCGATTTCTTCCTTGCACTTTGCTGGCTCGCTCTTGAATCGATCGGCAGGGAAGTCTTTCTTCTTCAGAAGTTCTTCAACCTCTTCACCGTATGGATTGTGCTTTGTCTTCTTCTCACCTTGGATATGGCAAACATTGCACTTCGCATCGGCTACTAGCTTTTTGAAGCCATCATTGGTGCTTGTCTTTTCATAGTACTCCTTCCATGCATCGCCGAATTGCTTGATGGCGAAGGCCGGGGTCGAGATAGCACTGCCGAAAATCATGATGGCAGCAACACTGAACAGAATCTTCTTCATTCGTACATTACTCCAAGGACGGAAAGGTAGGGGCTGTCTGACAAATGCTTGCACTCACAAAAATGGACATTTTTGTCTGGTAAAATTTGAGATAGGCACTTGTCAAACTCGGTCTAGGAAACCGACTTGCTCAATGGATTGTAAGCTAGACGCAGATACTATGCCACTTGGCACTACAGGTTCAGGACAAATGTTCCACAATTTTGTATTGAGTCCGATTCTGTCTTTAGCTTGCGCATCCCAACAAAAGTCGGTTGATAGATCGACGTCGTCGCCAGAGACTTTTTAGGTAACACACCGCGACAAACCCGTTCCCAATTTGATGACGCCACGATGAACCTGAGACAATCAATCGCAACTCTGCTGGAGTGCTGCCATTGGGCGCTGAGCACCTTGGATACTCAAAAAGCGGCTAAAGCCTGGACTCCAGCGCAAGGTAGGGCTGTCCAACTAAGCTCGTGCGAAAGCCCACGATTAGTTTTAAGAACCAGTGGAAGCCTGCAACCGGCACGCTCTGTTCGTACCAAGCTTAAGATTCCGCCAACCCTAAAGAACTTGGCCAGCGAGCCCCCGTAGACAAACCACGCATAGACTCCGCTATCCGTGATTCGAAAGAGAACAAACGATCAACTCCTGTCGATCGATGGATTTATCGCTTGGTTCGCTTGCTTTTGGCGTTGCCTTGTCGAACCTTGAATCGTGGATTACTTTTGCAGATGACGTAAATTCGGCCGCGTCGTCGAACCACTTGGCAGTCAGGGTGACGATACTTTAGAGCGCCGATTGAGGATACAACCTTCATAATCTCTTCCAAACTAGTGCAAAAACGATTGATCTAACAAGATTCGGATCTTCCACAATCTGGGAGTCACCTGACCTCGGGGTGACTATGATAGAGATCCTTCTCGATTCCACAACACCAAAATCCCTAGACATCCTATGAAAATTGCCTACTTCGATTGCTTCAGTGGCATAAGCGGGGACATGACCCTCGGAGCACTGCTCGACGCGGGGGCAAGTCTCGAACTTGTGCAGCAAGCGATTGATTCAATGGGCCTGCCGCACGTGAAGCTTTCGACCAGCCAAGTCAAGAAAAATGGCTTCCGGGCAACGCAGCTCGCGATCAATCATCCCCCAGAACACGCTCATCGGCACCTAAAAGACATCCAAGCCATGATCGCCAAGGGGAACTTTTCGTCGCGTGCGAAAGAGTTAGCAAACGCTATTTTCTACCGCATCGCCGTCGCAGAAGCCAAGGTTCATGGAACCGATATTCAAAAAGTCCATTTCCATGAAGTTGGTGCCATCGACTCGATCGCGGACATTGTCGGCGTTGCGGTCGCCTGGGAATCACTGGGAATTGAAATCGCTTACTCAGCTCCTGTTCCTGTAGGTACCGGGACAATTCGAATTGCGCACGGAATCGTCAGCGTTCCCGCTCCTGCGACAGCCGAAATCCTGTACGGTGTCCCGATAGCTGCCAGCAATATCCCCGCAGAACTTACTACCCCAACAGGAGCCGCCATTCTTGCCGAACTCGTCACGGGTTTCGGACCAGTTCCTGCGATGCAATGGGAGCGAATCGGCTACGGAGCTGGCACGAAGGACCTTACAAAGCAGCCCAATATGCTTCGATTGTTAATAGGCACCGCAGTCAGAGCCAAGCCAAAGTCCGCCAAGTCCGACGATTCAATCCTCGTTATGGAAACCAATCTTGACGACACAACTGGCGAACAAATTGGCTTTGCGAGCGAGCTTTTGCTAAATGCAGGTGCTTTAGACGTATTCACCACACCCGTCCAAATGAAAAAAGGGCGCCCAGGGACATTGCTAACCGTCCTTGTCCATCCGGAGGACCGCGAGACTGCCGAGCAAATTCTTTTCGACCAAACGGGAACCCTTGGCATTCGCTACTCGAAGAAACATCGCACGACGCTCCCCAGGGCGAGCATCGAAGTCGATACACCGTGGGGCGTGGTTCGCGGTAAGGTCTCCAAAAGACCCGACGGAACCTCCGATTTCTCCCCAGAATATGAGGACTGCAGAGAGATTGCGCTTCGTCACCAATTGCGACTGGCATTAGTCTTCGGTGAAGCTATTCGGCAATGGGAATTCACTCACGCCGAACTTGGAACAGAACAGGAAGAACGATTCGAAAGAGCCAGCAGATCCCTTACCGAAATGGAATCCATTCCACTGGAACACCTTAAGCTCGACGAACCCGACAATAAGACAACACACCCGTTCGAAATTGAATCGCCCACGTACTGGCCCGAAGATTTCAACTCTGAAGCTCAGCCACACGACCACGATCACTCACACGACCACGATCATTCGCACAGCCACGAACACGACCACCACCTTCATGATCATGACCACTCGCATGATCATGACCACTCACATGATCATGACCACTCACACGATCATGACCACTCACACGATCATGACCACTCGCACGGCCATGATCACTTACACCATCACCATCATCAGCCGGAGCCCCCCAGTCCAACCGCCCCAGGTGAACTCAAGCCGCTTGTCGTTGATACCGGATTTTCTGAAGATGGATCTTCTCTGGCTACCTGGTACGAGTCCACACAAAGCCCGCCAGTTTCAGACGCATCTAATCGGCGAGAGGCATTTCCGGGCTCGCGTTCCTATCACGGATCTTCGGCCGTTCCGAAGCCCCATTTTCGAACGCATAAAGAAAACCCAGAAAATCCAGGCATTCCGGAGCAGGGGCCTGGAGACAGCCCAAATACATAGCGTCAAATCAAAATCACGAGTTTTGCATTTCACGCAGTTCCCGACTTGTGGGCTTCGGAGCGGGTCGATACAATTTGCCCTCCCATTGGTTCACTGGTAGAGATTCTGATAATGACACTTGATAAAAGCTTAAAGGTCCGTGCCGGATCGATTAAATCTCGAAACGTTCTAAACCGTGCAGAGCGCATTAAGCGACTCATGGATTTAGATAAATGGACCGAGGAGAACATTGTTCTCGGCATGGCAAAGGTTCGTGTTCCTAAGATCTCCTTGAAGAAGAAGAAGAAGGTCAAGAAGGAAGACGAAGCTGATGATAAGAAGAAGAAAAAGAAGTAGGACATCCGTCCCCCCCTTCTTTTGCTTCTCAAACCTTATTCGTTCTCGACAGCAAATTGCGATGTCGCTTTTTGCTGTTAAGAACCGAACGACGTTGTGATGCCACGCATGACGTTGTTAAAATGGCATCCCTCAGTAGGTCGCATCTTTCCAACGTGTTGGTGTAACGTGTGATTCCAAATCGCACTGCGCGTCGACACTTTATATCAGGCTCTCGGTGGATTCTCTCTTCCATTTATGAATTGCTTTTCGGCATTTCATCCGAGTTGCGTAACAGCGTACGCGGTCGATTTCGTGCTTTAGCACAATTTGACTTGTGGGTAGCGGAATTCGCAAGAATTCAGACGCCGCTGGGGACGTTAACAATATCTCGTGCCTTCAGCTGTATTACGACATCTGCCCCGTGTCCTTTCACCATCTTTAAAATTGCGACGAAACACGAAGTTAATAAGCGTGTTCAACTCAATTAGTATAGCAACTCCGTGAGGGTGTCTTCACATCATCACATTGCTATACTTTATGGTAGACTCAGTAGTCTGTGGCGTTCTGTCTTTGGTGATTCTATTCCTGAATGGCGATCCGTACCGTGGCATCAACCGACCGAAAAAGCAAATCGCAACTGTTGACAGTTGAATCAGCGCGAGAACTTCTCAGGAACGCATCCCTCCGAAGTACACCCTCTAGACTGGCAGTCTTGGAATATCTGAGCGCACAGGAAAGGCCAATAAGCCACGCGGAAATTTCGGACCACTTGGTTCCTATGGGCTTTGATAAATCAACTCTTTTTCGGGTGTTGACGGAACTAGCCGAATCAGATTTGCTTTCTCGGATCGATGCTGGCGACCACGCTTGGAGATTCGAGATCAAGGGAGCAGGCGGTCACTCCCCTGGCGACCACCCCCATTTTATGTGCAACGATTGTGGGAAGGTCGAATGCATGCCTGACGTACAGGTTTCTCTTAAAACCAAAGGAAAACCCCCGGCAAAACCTCGGCAAATTGAATCCGTATTTCTTAAGGGAACATGTGGCGATTGCGGCGCTTAGCGCGCGGTAGTACCACTCCGATAGTCGGTACATCTAGAATAACTGAACTAATCCTTGAACTTTACGAAGTTCTCACACAGTAGATGCTGGATTCTGTGTCGTCTGTCGATTAGTCTTGATCAAATTCTGTTTCTCTCATTTCGCATTAATCGAAGAATTCCTGTTTATGGCCACTTACGTATCCTTGGACGAAGCAGCCAAGTTGCTAAACATGACCCCAGAAACCTTGGTAGAGCTGAGGTCTCGCGGCGAGATTTTTGGTTTCCGGGACGGCTCGAGCTGGAAGTTCAAAACAGATGAAATCGAGCGAGTCCTTCAAGAGCGCAGCGGCGATGTTTTGGATGAAGACGCTGGCGGGTCGTCGATTCTTTTGTCCGAGCGTTCAGGTCTAAGCGGGCTCTCAGGAAAAAGTGGTACTGGTTTGAGCGGCGTCGACTCGGGAAAGAGTGACTTGTCCCTTGAGCCATCAGAAGAAGACAGCGGGGCTTTGCAGCTTGGCAGCGATGTTACGCTTGTGCCAGACCCAAGTAGCGGTAGCGGTGTAAGGCTTGTCAATCGAGCGTCCCAGACTCCACCGTTGGGAGGATTCGCAGAAGATGATGACGAACTACTAGGGCTTGCGGATGATGATAGCGGCGAGATGGAAATCGACGCAAGCTCCCTATCTCTTGGGCCCGGAAGTGATCTTGAGCTTTCTGTTGAGCCAAAAGAGAGCGGTTCGGGTAGCTCCGCTGGAAGCAAGAAGCAATCTCCAGCGCGCGACGATTCAGACGTGCTGGGAGGCTCAGATCTTCGACTACAAACATCCGATCTCGGAGGAACGCCTGACCTCGTACAGAGCGACGATAGCGACAGCGCAATCGAGCTTGATAGTGGGCTAGAACTTTCCAGTCATCAGGACGACGACTTAGTATTGGGGAGCAGTAGCGATCTAGGTTTGTCAGCAGACTCTGGCATTAACTTGATGAGCCCCTCCGACAGCGGGCTCTCACTGGAAGACGAACCGCTGGATCTCGCAGGAACAGGCATTTCAGGCCTCGACTTAGGAAGCGAAGGCTCCGGAAGCGACGTTGGTGGCAGCGATCCCAAGAGCGGAGTTGGGTCTGGTATCAGCGGGATCGACTTTGCAGCAGCCGAAGACTTTCAACTATCGCCTTCGGACGGCATTGACGTAGAAGAAGATAGCGGCTCCCAGGTTATTGAAATTGAAGACTCTACTGAGATGGGCGACCCGCTTTCGGGAGCTCGATCCTCGGATCCTTTCGGAGACTCGGAAGACGCGGGTGAGGGAGCAAGCTACGCAGACGATGGCGGAGATGCCTTTGGCGTGCCAACT
>JAIYDQ010000292.1 GCA_027487375.1 Planctomycetaceae bacterium | reverse complement strand
GCAGCGTTCAAGTATCGGTCGGAGTCGGCCCATTGAACAATAAGCAACTCTTGGTTTCTTGGCGCGATCTCGGTGGAAGTGATCCCAGCCAGTTCATTAGACGCATTAGACACTGGAATCGCGATTGAGGAGGCCATCGCCTGTTGCTTCGCAAGATTCGCAAGCGTATCGTTCGGGTTTCGTGAAACCAGGATCGACTTCGCAGCTTCTAACAATTCTTGAACAACAGGTGAGCTCGTATTGATGAGGTTAGCGTTGCTAATGGCTAGAACAGAAACTTCGTTTTGCCCTCCAGAACCGCCTCTAGTGAGGCTCCTTACCATGGCAACTCGGTCCGCGTCCAGCAAAGCTCGGATTCCGTTGACCAATGCTCGCGACGCCTCGTGTTGATTATCGCTGGCAACGATATCGTTTGCGATCAATCGCAGTGGACCGCGAAGGCTTTCCCATCGCTGGATTGGTCCATTTAACTGAAAAGAGTTAGCAATCTCGCAGAAGGCACTTAAGAGTTCTGCGATACCTGAATCGGCTGCCGGTGGAATGGATGCAGGTATACGTATGACAATACCGCCCGATGTCCAACCGATCGACCTTAAGCTGATACCTATCCATGCCCCACTGTGATCCCTTTGACTGACCTGAACAGGGAGTACCTGCGCGTGCTTTTTGAGTTCTTGGGAAAGCCATCCACAACAATCGAACTGAGACTCCTCACCCTCGCATGCAAGGACATGCCATTTCGAGTCTGAAGATGCATGTACTACCCATGAAACAGAACTTCCAACTAAATGATTTAGTCGACGAAGTAGCTCTGAATAAAACTTCGAAGGCTGAATATCGAGCTTGGATAAGCGATCGAGCTCATTCAAAAGCTGATCCACTTTCGCAATCTCGCTAGGGCTACTCAGATTATCCATGTTACCAAGACTGCGATATCGTTACACATTATTGAAACTCGGTCAAAGGTCATCAAAATGACTACGGCAATTCAATCCTTACGATGAGAATAATCTGCACGACGTTCATGATCGATACCGAACTTAAACATTAGGAATTGTAAGCGTAACGCAATTTCGTTTTGTTGTGCATACAAGATCATTCGCAGGGAAAATTCTATGAGTAAAGCGAGGACGATTAGTTTGGTCCTCGTCGTGCTTTACACGTCAATCACGGGATGCCGCGCCTTTTCAAAGAGACTGCCTTTTTGTGCGGATTCGAAAAACCAGAATTGTCCATGTGCTGAATCCACTATCCCATCTTGCGGACCAGCACAACTCTCATCGAGCGAACCACTACTAGACTGCAATTACTCAAACAGCAATCAGGTCGGGAGCTCCCCCCTCGATATCGATCTAACGTCTCTGACTCCTACCGACACCATCGAGCTCACGCTACAGCAGACTATAGAAATTGCACTTCAAAACTCGAGAGTTATGCGAGATTTGGGAGGGACTGTTCTGAGGTCTCCACAAGTTTCGATTACTCGGAACGACCCAGCACTGGCCTTTACTGATCCACGTTTTGGAGAAGAAGCAGCCCTTTCCGAGTTCGACGCAACCTTTGAAACGTCTGCGTATTTTGAGAATAACGATCGCCGACTCAACAATCGATTTTTCGGCAACCAAGGATTCTTTCGTCAGGACCTTCACAATTACTCCGCAGCCATTCGCAAACGATCGGCAACTGGCGGTTTGATGAGCGTGAGAAATCTCACAACTTATGACAGCAACAACCAGTTATCCAATGCGATCGGAGCCTCCTCCTTTGATCAAATACTGGAATCAGAAGTTCGGCAACCTTTACTCCAAGGCGCCGGAACTCAGTTTAATCGAATCGCGGGGCCAGGAGCGCGACCAGGCCAGATCAACGGCGTGTTAATCGGTCGCATTCGAACCGATATTGCCATGACCGATTTTGACCGAGGTGTACGTGATCTCGTTGCGGATGTTGAGAACGCCTACTGGGATTTACACTTTGCTTATCGCGACTTAGAAGCCAAAGTAGACGCACGTGACATCGCAAGAATCACTGCGAAGAAACTTGAGAACCAGACGGCCACCCAAGGAACAGGGGATGCCGCGCAGGCGATGGAGCAATACTATCGATTTGAATCCGAAGTAATTGACGCTATCAATGGTCGGCCACTGGATGGAACGAAGACAAATAACGGTAGTGCTGGTGGTAGTTTTCGTGGCACGGGTGGACTCCGAGTGGCCGAACGACGACTTCGACTGATCATCGGACTCGACATCAATGACGGCAAAATTATTCGTCCTATGGATGACCCAACTCAAGCACCCATTCTTGTCGACTGGGAGGCTTCCGCAGTGGAAGCACTCGAAAAACGCGAGGAGATCCGACGCCAACGCTGGGTGTTGAAGCAGCGAGAGCTTGAGCTGATTGCGAATCGCAACTTCTTGAAGCCACAACTAGATCTGATCGGTCGATATCGATTTCGCGGATTCGGCAAAGATCTCTTAAATTACGATGACCAGTTGGACGCGGTTTCGAATATGTTGGACGGCGAGTATCAAGAATGGCAAGCTGGTGTCGAATACTCGCTACCAGTTGGGTTTCGAAAGGCACACGCGGCAGTAAGAAACTCGCAA
This sequence comes from Planctomycetaceae bacterium, assembly GCA_027487375.1. Classification (GTDB taxonomy): domain Bacteria; phylum Planctomycetota; class Planctomycetia; order Pirellulales; family Pirellulaceae; genus JAIYDQ01. Next base: position 29,415 of record JAIYDQ010000292.1, on the reverse strand, counting down.
TTGGCGATACGTCGTGACGCTGAGATTCTGAAGGAGCAAGAGCGAAACATTCTGTATGGTCTGAGCAATTCCATCAACGAAATGAAGCGAGCTTTCGATTCGATGCAGCTTCAAGAGAAAAGACTCGTTGAAATAGTTAGGCAACTTGAAAGCCTACAGGCTCGTTCAGAATCAGGTCAAGATCCGGCGTTGGATGTCCTTCTAGATACACATCGCCGACTTCTGGATGCTCGATTGAGATATCACCAAACTCGCATCGATTACCAATTGGCATTACGCAATGTGCAATTTGAAAAAGGAACTCTGCTGCAATACTGCGGCGTAAACCTTACAGAGTCGGCATCTGATGCAGAGGCTTATACAGATGCGAAGACCCGCGCTGAAGGTCGCGGAAAAGCATGGTAGCGCACTGAATCGGCGGCTAATCACCATCTTTCGAGATCTTGAAGGTCTCTAGTTTTCGATAGAGCGTTGCTCGAGAAATCCCGAGTAGGTCTGCTGAATCAGGAATGCTACCTCGGGTCCGTTTCAAGGCTTCACGAATAAGCCGCTGTTCCCAATCATCGATTCGCAACGTATCAAGCGTATCAAAGCTTGCATCGTGGAGCGCGAGATCGGATGCTCGCACTTCATCGCCAACAGCCAGTACGGTCGCGCTATCAACAACGTTTCGCATCTGACGCACGTTACCGGGCCACGCGTAGTCGAGTAGTCTCTTGCGTGCAGAATCACTCAGCTTTAATTTCGGTCGGCCATGGGTTCGCTTGAAATGGTCGAAGAAATGGTCCAGGAGAAGAGCAATGTCTCCTTCACGCTCGCGAAGAGGAGGTGTCCACAACTCGAAGGTGCTCAATCGATAATACAAATCCTCTCGGAACCGCTTTTCCTTGACGAATTCTCGCAAGTCACGATTCGTTGCGGTGAGTACACGAACATCGACTCGCACTTCTTTCGTTGCCCCGACAGGCAGGAATGGGTGGCCTTCTAATATTCGAAGCAACTTAGCTTGTCCGCTTAAGTTCAGCTCACCGACTTCATCGAGAAACAACGTGCCACCATCGGCTTGCTGAAAGAATCCATTATGATCTTTATCTGCGCCGGTGAATGAACCTTTGATGTGACCAAAGAGTTGGCTTTCCATCAACTCGGATGGAATCGCTGCGCAATTGACGCTCAACATGGGTCGATGAGAACGATTTCCTTCGCGATGGATGGCTCGTGCGACTAGCTCTTTTCCTGAACCGCTTTCGCCACGAATCATCACTGTACCGTTTGCTCGGGCGATACGAACAATGCGTTCTTTCAATTGCAGCATCGGTTTACTTTCGCCGAGCAGTTCGTCAAAGTCTGCGTTGCGTTCGATCAAGCGATCGTGAGCGGCTTGCAATGTTTGCTCTGATCTCGATCGAGATAGCGAAGCGCTTAGAATCGCCGCAGCGGAGATCGCAAAGTCGAAGTGATGAGCTTCGAAAGGCTCCACGTCGCGATACAAGTGCAACACACCAATGGTTGTTTTGTCTTGTAGTAGAGGCACACAAATGGCATCTGCGTATTGCTTTGAGACGCCTTCGCCCGGTATTCGCTTTTTGTTGTGTTGTCCCCAAATCGCGGTCATCTGTCGCGATACCATGTCGGTCAGTTTTGAACTCAGTTTCAGCCGCGACTCACCGCCGTCGGATGGAACAATTATCTGTGGTCGCAAGCTTCCGTCGTTATCTAAAACAAGAAAGCCCGCAACCGTTGCATGAGTTCTACCGCGAATCACTTCCAGGGCGTTCTCTACTGTTTGGTTCTGATCAACCATGGTGAGGCAGTTGTATGCCAACTGGTAGAGATCGAGCATCTCTTCGAGTCGCTTGCGGTCGCGTAGGGCACCAAATGCTGTTCGAAGGGATGCCGATTCTTCGCCGAGCGTGTGTGCAAGATTGATCGTGTCAATCGTCAAGTCGTCGCGAACCTTGCTTGATTCGTCAAAGAATTCGAGTTCTGTTCCGCCAATTTGCACCTTGCAGCCAGAGACCAGAACTGCTTCGTCGACTTTGGCGGTGTTCACCAGCGAGCCATTCCTCGATCCAGCGTCAGTCAAAACCCACTGTGAATCCCGCCACGAGACCGATGCATGCACTCGCGACGTCAACGGGTCACTCAGTTGTACCTGACAACCGAGTCCGCGTCCCATCTTGTTTTCGACCGACTTATTCAGGCTAAACCGATGATCTAAATCTGGCCCGCGAGTAACGAGAAAATACGCTGTCATAACACCTTTCGAACAAAACTTTGCCAATATAAATCTTAGGCAAAGGAAGCAGATTAATCCATCGCATTCGGCTTGGTTCGACCGATTCGGGTTGCAATTTTTGTTTTTGAACCCTATTCCTCCGGTGCAAACGAAACTTTCTTGGCCCCGGGGCGTTTAAGATGAGACCGACACCGGCAATAATAACTTGGCAAGGAGTTTGTAAACCTACTCGTAATCGCGGAGTCTAGTCCCCTGCCGTCCTCGCACGATACACCGCCGCTGTTCCCGGCCAAAATAGAAAACTCACCCAACATCGATCCGGATGTGTTGCTGATGCTACGAATTAAGGATGATGACGCGGTTGCGTTCGAGATGCTGGTCGCTCGATACCAGTCGCGAATAGCTCGGCTGATGATGGGCTGGGTCCATTCGCAAGAAGTTGCCGAAGAACTGGTGCAGGAGGTCTTTTTGAGAGTCTTTCGCTCGAGGAAGTCCTACGAACCGACCGCAAAGTTTACCACCTGGATTTATCGCATCGCCAATAATGTCGCCAGCAACAACGTTCGCGATCGTTCGAAGCGCAAAGAATATCAAGTCGGTCTCCCGTTGAACTCATCGACGACTGATGTCGGAATTGAGCACATCGCGTTAGCAGCCAGTGGAGCGATGCCGACCCGCATTGTGGATCGAAGCGAAAGAGCCGAAGTCGTGCAACAAGCCGTAATGGCTTTGGGTGAACGGCAGCGAGTCGCCCTGATTTTGAGTCGCTTCGAGAACATGTCGTACCAAGAAATTGCTGATACGATGGGTCTTACCGTGAAAGCAGTAAAGTCGCTTTTAAGCCGCGCACGAGTGAACTTGAAAACGCTTCTGCAACCCTACATGGATGAAGGTTCAGGGCTAGCCGTAACAAGCATTTCAGAATCTGCGTCGACAGACGAAAATGGAGTAGAAGACAATGAGCAAGTGATCGCAAAAGGAGACTCAGCATGACAAATCTATCAATATCCGAAGCAGACGAGGAACTGCTTTCGGCATATCTAGATCAGGAGCTGACTCAAGCAGAACGTCAAGAATTAGAACGTCGCCTCGTCGTTGAATCTGGCTTACGGCAACAACTTGCAGAGCTTCGCAAGGCATTCGAGATGCTTGGTGATTTACCCAACGCAACACTCAAGCCCGACTTCACGCAGACCACGATGGAAATGGTTGCGGTCAACCTTGAGAAAGAGTCGGCAAGTTCTTCCGAGCCTGCAACCTTGAATTCCACAGCAAAGAAGCCTCGATTTGGTTGGTGGAACTCAAAACCTGTTGCGGCACGATGGATTACTGTTGGCTGTATTGCAATTTTGGTCGGAAGCTTTATCGGATGGAGAGTGCGCGTCTTCTCACAAAAACTGGAGCTGCGAACTATGGCTGTCGCAGCTTATCTTCCGGCGTTGCAGTCATTCCCGGACATGAAGCTGCTGAAAGCTCTGACTGAAATTCCATACTGGGAAGATCTACTCAATGACCAAAGCGTAATCGACAGAATGCTGCCCGATCCGCCTTATTTTGAACAGCTCAGTAATGTTCGAAAGTGGGTCGCAGGACTGAATGTTCAGCAGCAAAGCGTCCTGTGGAAACAACATCAAGAACTGTTGCGAACTGATTTTGCATCGATGAACGATCTCAAGTATTACCTCGCGATTCAAGAGGAACCAGATCACGAAAAGCTACTTAAAGCAGGATCTGCTTTCATCGCGCTCTTGAATTCAATGCCTTCGAATCATCGCGATGAAATTCTTTCACTACCGCTGGAACGCCAAATAATTCGACTGCGTCAAGATGCTTACTATGCGATTGCCATCAACCACACCGATAATTTGACCAAAGAGGAACAAGAAGCGATTGTGAACTGGGGGCAAAACGAATTCGAGGATCGTCTTCGAGAAGCTATGCCGTTTATGAAGGATGCCCCTCTTGGGCGATTGCTTTACTTCGCTTTGTATGTGCTGCCACAACACTCCACCATGATCTTGCCGGACCATGAGGAGCTTTGTGAAAGCTTGTGCAAAGGGCTTAGCGAAAAATCGAGTACGCTGTTCCGTGGCGTTGCCTATGAATCTCAGATGCTCGTGATGATGGCATGGTTGCTAAGATCTGGTGGATGGGACGAGGCGAAACCACCATCAAACGACGAATTGATGGAATTTTATCTGCAGTTGTCCCCTGAGAGTCGTGAGGAAATTGATCTATCTAACCCAACCCAGGCTATTGAGAAACTCAAAAACCAATATCGACTCGACAAGCGATTTTCTAAGACGCGAAGAACGCCGTGAGATTAGCCTTGAGATTAGGTGGACAGCTCTTCTTTGCCCTGGAGTCCACGCTTTAGCCGCTTTTGGAGCATCCAAGGTGCTTAGCCCCTAAAGGCTGTAAGCCATCAGAGTTGTGATTGCTTTTCAGGTTCAACGTGGCGTTGTCGAATTAGGCTTTGGTTCTGAGCACACAGACCCGCCTCTCCGAGACGCGAGATTCCTGCACCTCCAAGGGATGCAGCTACGTAAAATCAAATTTAGAAATAAAGCTTAATACTCTTACGAGTTGCTCTTAGTTTAGGTCTGGGGCTTCTGAGCGGCAGTCTGGCAGAGCAGAATACGTAATCATTCCGACGCGGATGGACGAGCAGCCAAGCGAACTCCAATGCCGGCTTCCTAGCAATCATGCTTGCGGAAGCCGCAGAGCTGGTAACTAATTGAGTTCGCGCAATTGAGCCGAATTGAGTGCCCCCAGTTCCTAGGAAACCCTGGGCTGAAGACAAATGCAATTCACTTTTCGACTGCGTGATCAAAATCAATGTCGAATATCGAACAAGAAATGTCGAATAACGAGGCAATACTTGATTTCCTTCCTCATTCGACATCCCTTGTTCGGCGGTCAATACCTCAATGGAACCGAAGGTAAGTACATTTTGCTTATGCCCAACGGCTAATCGACCTGGACCATAAAACTAAGTTGCCCTGGCTGAAACCGGGCTTGCATCGGCGGAGGTTTCTGACAGAATATAGAGATGAATTGGAGAGGTGGCTGAGTGGTCGAAAGCACCGGATTGCTAATTCGGCGTAGAATTTACTTTCTACCGCAGGTTCGAATCCTGTCCTCTCCGTTTGACCCAACCTGTCCTTTGTTCATATTTTTACAAGCGGATAGGTAATTCTTTATGCGGTTAAAAGTTGGTCTCATCGGCCAAGGAACCGAATGGAATGCGAGATATCAACCTTCTCTGAGGTTGATGCAGGATCGGTTTGATGTCCGAGCGGTATACAGCTCGGTATCAGCCCTGGCAGATAACGTAGCCCGAGATTTCGGAGCCGAACGTTCCGATGGGTTTCGGTCCATGATAGCCAGACCAGATATCGATGCAGTCATGATCCTGGAATCTGATTGGTACGGACTGAAGCCGATGTTGGCCGCTTGCGAGTTTGGTAAAGCGGTCTTCTGTGGTGCGAGCGTCGATTTATTACCCGAGGTTGCTTCTGAGCTGAAGACGCATGTTGACCAGTCTGGCATCGCGTTCATGATGGAGCTGCCTAGGCGGTTCGCTCCTGCAACATTGCGATTGAAAGAGCTAATGGCAACGAGACTAGGAAAGCCACGGTTGCTATTCTGTCACCGCCGGCTCCCCAGCGAACCGGAAGCTCCGCGATCGCAAAAGCCGCTTCAGCAACGGAGCCAACGCGAATTGGTAGAACTGATTGATTGGTGCAGATACATCGTTGGCGCAGAACCGACGTGGGTACAAGCTATTCGGCATCCGAGCCCGGGAGACGTCACCAAAAGCGACTACCAGGTTCTCAGCCTCGGCTTTGGTGATCCCGAGACAGACCCTGATGCAATCCTCGCGCAGATTTCTTGTGGCGCTTACATCCCAGGTAAATGGGGAGAAGCAGTCGCGTTTCGCCCTCCTGCAGCCGTTCAAGTCAGTTGTGAGAAGGGACTCGCGTTTGTCGATCTACCCAGCACTTTAATTTGGTTTGACGATGCCGGAAGACATCAAGAAGTCCTCGACACTGAACTATCCGTAGGGCAGCAACTTTTTAAGCAGTTCCACCGAACAGTTACTAGCTTTGTTCGCAAAACGGGCGACCTAGAAGATACCTATCGCGCTCTTCAAATTCTCAGCCGTGCCAACGACAGCATGGCCACGCCAACGCGACAATATCTATAGCGCGCGATTAATGTGTAGGATGGTACCATCGTCCCGTCCAAGACCCGCATCAAGGCCCGTTCGGGACAATGGTCCCAAACTACTAACTGTGTAGGGCTACGCACGTTTTCGTTGCAGCCGAAGAGACTCCAAGCCGTTGTAAGTCAGCAGCAAAGCATCACTCGACGCGAACTTGTCAAACAACGCACTTGTTAGCCTCGCATCCTTGGGCCATGGATAAGCAAAGATCAGATCAAAATCACGCACATCCATTCCAATATCTTCGTAGCTATGATCTGTATGCGGCACGATCATCATGTCACCCTGACAATTTGCATAAGCGCGATCAATCAAACGATCCGAGCCCTTGGGAATAAAGCTTCCGGTAGTGAAGTTCACAGAGAGATTGAATTGCGAAGCCAACTCTCGCGAAACCTCACACAACTCTGGATCAATCTCAATTCCATAAGAATCAAATCCCAGCATGGAGGCCATCGATGCGGTCACTCCAAAACCGCTACCCCATTCGCAGAAGGAATTCCCGGCAGTCAGTCGACGGTTTGAGATTTCTAGCAATGCTCGATATACCGTCTCGAAACAACTCGGAAAGAAACCGACAAGCGGTTTGGGCCGAGCCTCCATAAACGCGGCGACGCGGGTGTTTGCCTCGTATATGAAGTCACGGACTCTGGAGGGAAGCTCACGATCATTCAAAGGCAGTTCGATATTGTCTAAGGTCATTAGTAGGCAACTACTTTGTCGAATGTCGACACGTATTAGGGAACGACTTCGATGACAACATGTACCCAATCATCACTTTCGCCAATCTCAGTCGGCTTAAGAGAATCTGTTGACTCCTTAGCTCTCGATTGAGCGTTCGATAAGGAACCGGCTGCTGTATCAATGATACTCGCACGAGACAAGCTCTCGGGTTTTTGAATTTCCGCACTCTGCATCTCCTGATTTTTTTGAAGCGATTTATTGTCCATTTTTTGAGACAACTCTGCGGGTGCGATCTGTTGGGTGCCATTACCAAAGTATTGCTGCACACTCCTGCCGCTCCGTTGACGAGATAGCCTGTCCTGGACATAAGCATTTCTTTCAGGTTTTGTTGGTGATATCTCATCTTCAACCAGCTTATCCAACTGGTTCTCGTTTAAAAAGAAAGCGATCTGAGAGCGTGGCATCACTGCCTCGATAATATCTTGATCAGCAGTCATTTGATCAGCCACTCCAATTTGCGGCGCTCCCATCGCAGACGAAGCCTCATTCCGATTGGCTTTCGATTCACCATTTAGTTTCAGCGACTTATCCTTTGCGGCGGCTTCGAGAGTACTCTCGGAATCAGCTTTGGCATCGCTTGTTGCAATCATTGGTAAAGCATCTTCAACTAACGATCTCAAAGCATTCCCTTCGCTTTGGCTTACGGTTGGAGAATTTGCAGTTGTTGGCGGAAGCGCTGAGGACGCGTTCGCTTGAACACGAGCGTTATCTGATACAGCAAGATTCTGTTGGTACTGCGTATTGAACTGGGACTGCCCGCTACGTCTTGCTTGAATGAAGACAGTTGTTTTAGGCAACACTGCAAGCTTCACTACCTCTGCCTCTTGAAGCGAGTAAAAGCTTGCCGCGGCATCCATGGAAGGGCCGATTCCAGGCGCAATTTGTTTTGGTGCGGGATCAGATGCTACTTGAGAAGTTTGCGGGCTTAGATTCACGCTTGGAACTTGGCTCGCGTTTGGTTTAAGGTTTGGACCGGGGCTTTGCGGTGATTTGAAATCATCAGCAACGGCTGGTGAAACTTTGGTTGGTACTGATTTCGCGAGCTCGCCTGACGGAGACCGAAGGATCGACGGCAGCAGATAAATTCCGGACACAATCGCAAGAAGACTCGCTGCCAACGAACCAAGGCTCCACCAAGATCTACTAGGAAATCCAGATTTCATTTTACTGCTGATATGCGTTTCAGCATTCACGGTTGAATCGGCCTGCGCATTATCGGTCGTTGCAGTTGCCATCAACACGCTAGCTACCGTTGCTCCAGGTTGACGGTCCCACTCGCCCTGAATCGGTTTCGTGATCCTGTCTTCCGACGGGTTGGAAAGAATCCATTGACGAACCTGCTGAAGATCTTCGAATACCTTTCGAAGCGCTGCGTCTTCACTTAAACGTGACTCAACAAGCGAGCGTTCACTTGCGGTCAGCTCTTGATCCAGATACGCAGACAGCAAGGACTCATCGAATACGTCATCTGGTGTGTTCTGATTGGTTGGTTGATCGATCATTGAACTTCGCTCCATTGTCCCTGCGAGAGAAGGACTTCTTTCAATTCGAGTCTCGCGCGGTGAAGCCTACTTCGAACGGTTCCTGCTGGTATTCCCAAGCACAGAGAGATTTCATCGTAATTGAGCCCCTGTAAATCGCGAAGCGTGAGAACCGCCCGACGCTCGGGATCGATCTGCGCAAGAGCCGCGTAGAGCCTTGTACACGACTCCTCTCGTTCTATTTGTTCGATCGGGGTTTCACCTGGGCGGTTATCCATCAATTCCATACCAACTCCCGAATCTCCATCGGAGAGTTCTTGAGGATGTTTATGGCGTTTTTCACGTCGTTTGTGGTCGATTGCAAGATTAAAAGCGATCCGATGTAACCAAGTAAAAAACGAGCTTTTGGATTCGTAACTAGCCAGTTTTCGATACGCCATCGCGAAAGCTTCTTGAGCTACATCTTCCGCATCATGACGATTACCCAGCATCGCGTACAAGCCATTGAACAGCCGATCCTGGTATCGGACAACTAATTCGTTGAATCGATACGACTGCCCTTGAAGGATCGCCTGAACGACCGCCTTTTCATCGAATAAAGGGTTTGCTTCCACAAGCAGCATTGACTCAATAGACGAAGCAGTTTGAAACCAGTTCCCAATTCCGAAGCGAGACTCAGCCCATTCTCGACTTTAATTGATCCCACGAGGCTTTCAAAGAATCCAAAAGCCGTCCGACATGCCCAGCCGCCATAAACACGCGGCAACTGACTGCCGACTGAGGATAGAAATTCGTAATAAAATCGAAGCTAAACTCGTGAGGGCCATGCCCAATCATGACAGCGTTGGAATAAGAGCCGCTTAGCAATTCGTCCTTCAGCTTCAGTTCATCGTAGACTTCCTGCGGGGAAGGATGCCGTGTTATCGATGGTTTCGGTGGAGGAGTCGGCAAAGACTCTGGATCGGATGGATTCCCTGGCTGGGAACCGGATTCCCCTTTATTGATGCCAGATTCCTTGGGAACACTTGCTCCCGCATGAATATCGATTGGATTTCCGAAAAGCGATGCCGTAGGGGTGTCACTTGGACGCGGCTTTGAAGACTCGCCACTTGCCCCCGTCTGCGGAGTGACGGAGTTTGCATCCGAAGGCGACGCCGGTGGGAAGGGAACAGGATTGGGCTCGGAAAAACTTTGAATCGCCGTAGTGCCACTTGGTGAGGCGTTTAAATCAGTGAACCGTTGGCGATACAAGCCGATGTTCGTTGAGAGCGCTTCGATGAACTGAGGCATCACTTGGTGCGGCAGTACAACTCGAGCGACAATAATGTTTGGCCGCGGAAGATTTCTAACAAAGTCCAGGATAAACTCAGTCGCCCCTGTAACTACGATGACTCCAGTGCTGATCTGTCCTGCAGCGACATGCTCGGGAACTCGGGCACGCATTGGAGGAGCATTTTCCATAGGGTCAGGTCTGTCTGCTGGATTCGAAGGGTATGACATCGAGTTTGCGTTTTATTCCCAAAAAAGTCCTTGCATCAAAGCTGTATCGAGAACTCCATTCCCAACAAAACAGAATTGATGATGTGCAGCATTGTAAAGCCCCGTAACCGATTCATGCTAGACGGGCCAGGAAAATTGGAGCTTTCAGGTGACTTCCCGCCGAACGCAACCATTTCTAAGTTCGAGAATCACAAAATACCTTCTTTCTCCTCTGTGATCTCTGTGCCGCTGTGTTTCTAAAATAAGGCTCGAGCAATGCGACCAAAAGAACGAAAAATCGTATGGAATGGAAACACAGAGACACAGAACTGTTGGTCAATGCCACCTTCAATCTAATTCATCGACGGCAATCGCTTTGCTTTCGATTCGAGCCTCTTTCACTCTTGGCGGAACGGCAAGTTTAACAACAGTTAAGTCTCGTGAAAGCGTTAACCAATTCAACACAATAACGATCGCCGAAAAGAGCATCAGTGCCTCCAATGCGCCAGACGGTAACTTCTGACTATCAACGATCGACCAAGGTATATTCGCTATCGAATACCATTCGAAGGTAGGGGTATTGGTGTTCGATCCCAAAGTCGACAAGTAAAGCGTGCCTGCAATCCCGATGAATTGAAAAAGCAGCAGCAAAACAATACCTAGCACAAATCGGTTTGCACGATTCTTCGCAAAGCAGACCATAAACAACCGAACAAGCCCCAGATAAAACGCCAGCCAACACCAAACCATCGTCCCAATGGTGATGCTATGAAACTCGCCATATCCGGCTTGATAAGTAGCATAACGGCGGACCGATACTCCAGGGTCCATGATAACCCACAAGCCGAAGAGAAACGTTGAAAGGATAACTCCGGCAAGGCACAAAAGAATAAATACATATCCTGTTCCAGAACCAGGGTTCCCCCACGAAAGAAACACCCGTTGCAACATTGTTGCCGGCAGCCTACGCCTTGATCGCGGTGTCAGAACTCCTCTCTCAGAGACAAAGAAGACTCCCAAAACCGTCCAGTGCAAAGCTTGAATGATGAAAAGAACGCTCAGCATTTGTTCGGCCTCGCGAACAATGCTCGCAGATCCTCGGCTAGGCGACAGAGAAACCATCAAACCAAATCCTGCTCCCCAAAGTCCAACCATAAAGAGACTTTGAAATAGGCCCCACCAACGAATGGTTGTCGAGTAATTCTCGCTTGCCATACCGATAGCCGCAGATGCAGCCAAGATGATAAGCACGACATACGTCATCAGCCAAAGAAAAAACAACAACATGGACGTAAATGCGATCTGAATATCGGGGTCGCCACTCATATTTGCCATTTCAAACACGAACCCGGTCAGCATGCCATACAACGTGAAAGCACCTGCGATGGTCAACAAGATCATGGCAATCGAAATCAACGTTGAGTAGCGACGCGCACGATCCAAGGACCCCAGAAGTATCCCCACTGAAATCAAAATCAAAGACCCGACGGCGATCGTTGCCAAAGGCAAAAAGATCGACATCCATGTCACGCCTCGAAGCAAATAGGTCAGAGCAAAACAAGGTGTGAGCGAGGCAAAGTAAAACCCGCTTTGCACGCTCGCCACCGCAAGCTTTCCTAACACAATCTGAAACGAAGAAAGAGGCGAAAGCGTAAGCACATCAAACGTCCCTTGCTCAAGCTCATTTGCCATCGAGCGGTACGCAGCATTGGGCACAACCACACAAGCAGGAATAACGAGAATAAAGATGTATCCCGCAAGCAAATATCGGCCTGCAGGCTGAAAGTAGATCGCAGGAACCGATGTCAATATTGCAAAGAGTGTCCACCCCGCAATGGCGACCATCAAAAGTATGAACGTCCATTGGAACTGTCGACTTTTGAGCGATTGCCGGGTCTCTTTTACTAGAATAGGACTGCACCAATCACCTGCTTGAACAAGCCAACGATCCAAAGAAGACTCGCCATCGAGAAGCCTTCGAATTGTGGACGAATGTGTGACAGCAATCGGATCTGAGTCTGGAGTCTGGCCTTCCGAAATCGTGCTCATTGGACAGCTCCTGTTGTTATCTGCATGAAGACATCTTCGAGTGAACGTTCCTTCGAGGCGAATTCGATCACATCGAAATTCTGTTGAATAAGTCCACGCAACAGTCGCGATTGGTCAGACACGTCGCCGGCTAGTTGAAGCGAAATCGAGTTTCCCTCGACAGTGACCAGCGACACGTGACTTTGACTTGCGAGCCACTGCGAAGCCTCTTCCATTCGCGAAACCAGTCGCACTCGGACTTCACGACCGCTTGAGGAAGCAGCCTGAATATCGGCGACACTACCTACTGCTAACAATTTGCCTCGTTCAATGATCCCGACTTGATCGCACATCTCGGCAAGCTCCGTCAGGATGTGCGACGAAACGAGGACCGCGACTCCTTCCTGTGCAAGCTGATTAATCAATTGCCTCAATTCAATTCGCGCACGCGGATCAAGTCCGTTGGCGGGTTCATCTAAGATGAGGACCTTCGGTTGATGTACGATCGCGCGGCCAAGACACAATCGTTGCCGCATCCCCTTGGAAAGACCGCGAATACTTTTGGAAGCGATCTTATCAAGCCCCGTGAAAGCGAGAGTCCGTTTGACGGCGTTAATCCGATCCTTGCCAACAAGTCCGTACGCACGAGCAAAAAAATCGAGATACTCCACGCAATCCATGTTCGGATAAGTTCCAAATCCATCGGGCATGAAACCCATTCGCTTGCGAACGAGATCCGGATCATTGATGCTCGACAACCCATCGATCATTGCGTCCCCGTAGGTTGGCAGCTCCAGGGTTGCAAGTATCCGCATCGATGTGGTTTTGCCCGCACCATTAGGGCCAATAAATCCAAACACTTGCCCCGCCATCACCTCAAAAGAGAGATCGCTTACCGCTTCAGTCTTTCCAAAGGTTCTATAAAGCCGGCGCACCTCAATCATCGGTGTCGACGCTTGATGAAACCCTTTTGCGAAAGTGGGCGTATAGGCGATCGCATCGACAGCAGAAGAAACACTTAACGTGTTTAAAGAGCCAAGACTTGCGGACTCGTTTGTGTTGCTTTTATTTGGCATCTTGTGAATCACCAAGTTCCTGTCAGAACATGAAACGAATCTGACTCGCGGACCGTTTCGCGAAGCGGCTGATCAAGATAGGACGCGCTGCGAAGAAGCAAAATAAATCCACCCGGCTTCAGGAATTCGCTACCATTCAACCACATCTCGAGTTTCCGCTCCATTTCGCTTTGAGTAGCATTCGCCGAATTGTAATTAACATCGTATGAATTCATCATCCAAGCACCAATCGATGGCGAGCCAGTTGTGGGATAGCCAGTAGGAAACGCGAGTGGGCGGGTGAGCTTTCTGATCTCAATCAGCGCCTTCTCCACCACAACATCGGATAGAACTCCTCGTTCTCCTGCTGCGGTCGGGCCGACGCGACTGAGTTTAGAATTCTTGTCACAGAAGAACCCGACAATCCAATCGTCTTTCATCACGTTTTGAATCTTCGTGAGCTTGCCAGTTTCGGGTGTTATCACATAGTCAAAAGTAGGAAGCGAGTCTAACGGAGTAGTTACAGTCCATTGGCATTGTGTTCGAGGCGTAAGAAATCCCTTGTAGGACTGGAAATCCGAACCCCAGTTCAAACCGATGTTTAAACTCGGCGAATAACCTCTTCGACGAGATAACGTTTCGGGGGTTGGCCACACTTCGCTTCGTGAAGAAAAACTAACTTGACGAGGGGGAAGCCCACTGAAGTAAGTCTGCCTGGAATGACTAACGCCGCGTGATGTTGATTGATTTACCCAAGTTGCCGATCGAACTCGTGCATGAGTTTCAAATCCATCTTTTAATACCGAATACAGCAGGATTGCACCGGCAATTGTTATTGCAAGTGGCGGTAACACTAAGAGCAGTAAGATCGGCCTTTGTAAACGATGATGGGCAAACCATAGAAGAAGCGGACCCGCTACGAATGCGAAAGCGCAGATAAAAATGCTGAATCCAATCACGGGCGGCTGCCCTACACGCGGAATGTACCAATCCATTACATGACTCGCACTTCGGCTGCTGAATCCCAATCTGCTAATGCCGTCGAAAATGTTGTGCTGAAAAAAAGATAAGTCATGGCTCGAAAGTGTGATACTACCGAAACCGACTTCGATTGTTCGAAATCGCTTTGCGCTTTCAGAATCTGTACTTTGATTCAACGTCGACTGCAGGTGGTTCGGAGCGATCTGTTCAATCCAAGCTTGCACGTTCGAATCCAATCCCGCTTCGTAATCACAATTACTGACAACGAAGGATCCACCAGCAAGTACATAGTCATGAATCGCTGCTAGTTGCGCCGCATCGAGTTTTGCAAAATCCTGAGTGGAAACATTTACGTTTGACCTAGAAGAAAACTCAAGCCAGTTCGTCGGCAATCGATCCACCACGGCAAGTCCAAAATTAGGGTGAATCCATTGACTGCTTGCGACAAGTTCTCCCCAGTCATTCTTAAAGAGTTGCTCGGCATCGACAACATTCCGAGCATTCGCTGTACTGACTGCGGGAGCACTTTTTTGCCAGTCTTGTGATTGCCGACCTTGCACAGTCTCGTTACTCAATAAGATCAAGCCCGGAACCGGAATCTGGCTCGAATTGACGTTTGTTCTCAGGGTGATCGAATGATGATTCTTACGCTCCGAGAACAATCCAGGCAGCGACCTACCATCTTGCGAAATCCGAACACGATAGTTGACCAAGATCCATCTTCCATCCTGCAAAGACAAATCTCCAAAAGGGACTAAAAATGGTGTGCGAGACTCCGATAATCCAGAACTCAGGACAACGGGAACTGCCACTGAATAGTTCACCGCTCCAGTAGTGCTGATATTGAGATCAAGCTGCAAGGACAAGTCAGCTGTAAATGGTGAACCATCCGCGTTTTGCAAAACGAGTTCCCAACCGTTATAGCCTTCGGTTTCACTTCCAATCCCGTGAAGGTAGCCAGATAGACCTAAGGTTTCTCCGAGAGACGGGTCGCCGATGACCAATGTGACTCGCTCGGAGCGGTTGTTGATAGCAGCGTTCAGTTGCCCATAAGCGATCGGGGCATCGGAGCCGATGATGCAGCAACTCAGAATCCAAAATAGCAATTTGCAACGATGCATCAGGTAATTAGATTCATCCCTGCGCACGTTTACTGCTTGTAGCCCCTTAAGAGAATACTGCCGCGTTTCCTGCCCGATAAAGCTCATTCGGCACCTCGGTCGACAGGCGGAATAATCTGTGAAGGCAGACGGTCTTGAGCGAAAGGACTGCTCCCATCATCAGATTGATCGTCTAGGTACTTGCCCAGTTGTGCGAAAGGCAGCATGACCATGAAGGCAAGAGCAAAAAGAGCAAACGTAACAATCAACATCGTAAGCATCGCCATGAAAGCAGAGACGATGACACCGCTTGGCAGGTTCTGAAAACAAGCAATTACGACTGCCAAAAGAGTCGTTAATGCGAAAATCATTCGTAGTGAAATTTGGTTGTGCATGATGGCGTTCATGTAATTGACAGTTGTCGGAGCCGCGCCTATATGTATACCAAATAATTCGCCTCTTATTTTCGATTGCAATTTGAATCCATTTTCAATGGATCGATTGAGGCACGGAAGCTGAACGAAAACAACATGGACTGTCTGCTATTGATGAAATTCACGAATTCTTTATTTGAGGTTCAGTTTAGAGGAACCCAAAGCTGCCATCCTGCGAGGCCCTTTTTTCCGCATTTCGTCTTCAGGTTTACTATTGCGTTCGTCGTTGTGTTTACGAACTGTATAGCAAGTCTCTCAAAAGCTGATTTTCTTGTCGTACCGCCTTCAAACGCGACAGTTCTTATGTCGGAGGAGGGGCCGCCGAATTCAAATGTCGATCAAATTGTGCTTGTCCAAAAACCAGGCTTCTCTGGTAAGTTCTACGGACAATCTCGAACCTCGTTTAACGTATCCGAGAACGGCAACATCAATTTTGCCAATAACCCAAACTTCTTTTCTGATCGACTGGATTCTCCTGCGACTCAGAATCAATTTCCCGGCGGATTAATCGCCCCTTTATGGGACGATGTTTTGCTGGTTACCGGAAATACGAATGCAGTGTTGGAGCATTCGGTACCAGGCGATTTCTTGGCGGTTACATGGAAAAATGTAAGATTAGCTTTCGATTCACCGAGAGGCACTCAGGCATTCGAAACACAGCGAAGCATGCAAGTTGTTTGGTTCGAACGCGATATGAAATATCGAGGTTTTGACTTCCTCAAGGACGACCTTGCATTTAGCTATGTCCCATACCAGGATACGGATCCGAAGTTTGGAGAGATTGCTGCGACTGTTGGTGTGGCTGACGGTGGCTCGCGTTACACCGCACTGCCACCCAATGTTATTGGCGGCGATGATACGGGAGGATTTATTGATAACTCGGGAACAAATCGACTTGCCCTATCTCAAAACAGCTTCTTACTGTTTCGTCCTCAGTACGATCCGTTTACTAACAACGTTACGGGATACGTGTCCAGCTTGGAGTTCGTCACCGCGATTCCTGAACCTAACGCGATTCTATTGTGTGGCTTTACGATGATTACAATGCTATCTGTAAAGGTTGCCCGTCGATTCGCATAGCAGCGACAAGTACAAACGCTACTATGAATTATTGGTGAAACGTTAGCCCGCTAGCAGTAGGATAGGCTTCCAGTCTGTCGGTTTAGCAATTGACCGGCTGGTAGCCTATCCTATGACTTGTCATCGTGCTCAACCCTGAGCAGCACTGACCTAAGAATCGATCAAGTCTAGTTCTTGCTTGCTGAATTTTCTAAATCGGTAACCGTGAAGACTTGTTTGGCGGTAATTGGTTTATCTTGGTTAAGGATTTCACATGCGAGCTGATACTCGCCGGGTATCATCGGGCCTTCCATTCGAAACTCAAGCTTCGAAGACGACCTTGGCATAAGCCAGCGACCAAAACCACTTGGGATGGTCATACGGCGGCCGTTAGAATCGACAATCGATAAGAGCGCTTGCAACGGCAGATGGGTATCTCCGCTGTTTTTTAATGTCGTCACGAAGCCTGGATAAGCACCATCAACAACCCATTCCAGGGGAGTCATCGTAACGACTGGTGCATCGGGCTGCTTAAGCACTATCGCCATTGGAAGCTCTTTTGTTTCGTTGTAGTCTCGAGTATCGCTTTTGGAACTTACGATCAATTTCCCGTACTGAACAGTGTCACTACCAGCGGATTGACTTCGTAATGTAACGGACAATTTGCGGCTTCCGTTCGGTGGTAGTTGCACTTCATTGGGTTGGATTAGCGCGGCTTCCATTGGAAGTTGATTTGCCCCGATTGCAGAAAGCGTAATCGACTTTGCATCCTTACCCGTGTTCTTCAGCAGTATGGTTTGACGTCGACTGCCACCGCGGGCTTGCGAAAGCTCAATCTGAGCAGGTGATACTTGCAAGCCTTCGCCAACCTGCGCAATCAGGACCTCTTGAGCAGGAAAGTCTTGTGCGACGACGCTGATAGGCAAAGTCTTCTTATCAACAACACGATTTTCAAACAACAATTCCAAGTCCACTTCGTATTGGCCTCCAGCAATTGCTTCTGGAAGCAGTTCCTCCATCCGAATACGACTCTTGGGAAGTATTCGTCCCTGATAACGCGTGTCATCTTGAATGCTTGCCCGAACAGGTAGTACCAAGCGAAGCGTCTTGAAAGATCGATCGCTTGGCGACGAACGCAGCCTGGCTCGCAACTCAAATTCAAAGGCAGTCCCTGTAGGATTTGATACGATCGCCTGTAGTCTTGGGCGACCATCGAGCGGCGTCATTCGAACATCTTCGACTTGAAGCTGATGACCTTGTTCTCCTCGAATACCTTCTACGACCAAATCTAACCTGAGTATGTATTGAGTCACGAATCGTATGCCAGCTTGTGTTTTTTGACTCCCATCCGGATTGAACTGCGGAGTGATGTCGTTGCCTCGCCCCACGTCGCGCACTAAGATGCCGAATGAGTGGTACTTGGATTCTCCGCGTGGCATTTGAACCAAGCCCTCAATCACGCTTGGTTTATCCGCTTGCAAAGTCATTTTGTCTGGTGAAACGAGCCGAATGAGTTCCGTCATGTCGGCTTTTTCATCGTGAAAGATCTGTCCATTCATCTCTTGCCGAAGCCCAACGATCGAGACTTCGACTTGTGCATCACGATTGGCTGATTCAATTTTGAATTGAAAAGGAATAACGTCGTTCGCGCGACCTTCAATTCGATGTGAAAGAGGTTCAATAGCAAAAGCGGGTTCAAAGCTTTGCGTCACCGAAATTTCACGTGGTGGGTCGCGTCGCGTGGTACTCGTTGGTCGTCCAACTTGCGGTTTCGTAGCCGGTTGAGCTTGTGCAATTACAGGATCGACAAAGAGATGAAGAAGAAAAACGACAGCGGCAAAGTTTGTTAAGAACTTCACAAGCAAGCGTGATCGTCCGATGGCTTTTGATTGTGTCATGAATGCACGTATCATCGAAATTTTACTCCGTTTATGTTCTCTTATTTTATCGCCGTACTTGGCTATCGAGTTATCTCTCGTTCAATACGCAAGGTTGGTCATTTACGATTCGAGGCGAGATGAAAATCGCCACCTCGGCATCTTGCTCTTGCTTTTCAATGGTCTGGAAAAGCTTTCCTGCAATCGGAATTCGGCTGAGCCCTGGAATACGGTTGATTCGGTCAACTGTTTGGCGTTGAACGAGCCCGCCGATGACAATCGTTTGGCCGTCGCGTACGTTGACGTCAGTTGATACGACACGACGATTGATAATCGGGTAGGGATTCGCAGTCAGTTCCGAGCGCGAGTCGCTCGTTCGAATGTCTTCGCTAACCTCGGCTTTACTGATCTTCACCGAGATCATGTCGCCATGCACACGAGGTATAATCTCCAGGCTTATACCCGCTTCAACCTTTTGGACGTTTTGCTGAAAGAGCAGGCTGTTGTTATTTGGTTGAAGGCTAAAAAATGTTTCGCGATTGATCGAGATGTTTGCTTTCTCGCCGTCTTTCGCAGTAACACGAGGTGCAGCGCGAATCGTGATATAGCCCTCGGACGCAAGCAGGCGAACAAACGCCGATGTGACAGCGAAGTCCGAGAAGGCGTTACTAACACCTTGCTTGCTTGCGGAACCTGAGAACGTTAGGCCAGTCAAACCTGCTTTGAGTGAATCGACCCCCTGAACCCCGACAACATGTCCCCAATCGAGCCCGAATCGAAACCCACTGTCAGGACTCACCACACAAACGATCGCTTCGAGTTCAATCTGCGGGACAGGAGCGTCCAACTCGCGCAAGCGCTCGATCAAATCGTCTCCAATGGCCTTCGGTGCATCGACCACGATGATATTGCGTTCGGTTGACGACTGTAGATAGGGTTTAAAACGCGCAGGAAGAAGCGACGTAAGCTTGGCAACGTCGTGGAAGTTGGGTGAGTATTGGTAGCGCTGTGAGATCAGATAGAAGAGTGGCGAATCGGGATCTGGAGGAGCAACCAGATATTTACCTTCGTGTTTTGCGTAGACTAATCCAACAGGTAAAAGAATTTTCTCTAAGGCTTGTTCGAATGGCTCATCCTGTATCTGTGCGCTGGTAATCCCGCCGACCGTCTCATCAATAACCACTTCAACCCCAGCCGCCGTGGCTAGAATCTGAATCGCTTCGCGAATGTCTGTTTGCTCGAATACTTCGGAAACCCGAACTTCAGGTAGTGCTGGCGAAGCAACAATCTCTTCAGCGCTTGCAAGGACGACTTGGTTGGCAGACTGACCGCTTCCCGAAGGCCAAACGGGTAACGATTTGGGCCTCGGTGGACCATGGATGTTCGAGACACCAACATCCATAGAATCGCAATGCTCTAATTGTTTAGCTTGCTTTGCCCCTGCCTCATAAAGTCGGGTTGGTTCCTGCTGCGAACAAGAACAAGCATTCGAATTCGGATCAGGGGCCGTCACTTGCTGAATCACTGGGGGCCTTGCCGCTGCGGCTGAGAGAGCTTCTCCATACAAATCTTCGATGCTTTTGCGATGAATTCGATCCTGTCCGTGGCATCCGACGAAGCAACAAAGGAGCACCAGCACCAAGTTGCATTTTCGGGTTTCGAAAAGATCGACTAACAACAGCTTTGCCTGGAAATTGAAAGATCTTGAAGTCTCGTCATTGTTGAGACGGCTTTTACAATCATTCAGCAATTGCGGCAAGCCGAATGTTCGGTTGTCCGAAAATCTTGCGTAACAAACGCAAAAAAGCCCCCGTAATTCGGCATTCACCGAGCAGCGGGGGCATTTGGAGTTTTTGCTTAACGAGCTTTGAGATCGCCCGAGATTTCTGATGGCTTCCGGTTATCGATAGCGAAGGTCCGTTTTGACTACGGATTCGCTACGACAGTTCCAACAACGGTCGTGGTATAAGTGCCAGCGACAAAGGAACTGAAATCTTCGGTAAGAAAAGAGACGACCAGGTCCAGGCTTGCTCGACCAACACCAGTAGTTGTTGCGGTCACGGTTGCAGGAGTGGTACCGGTTGAGGTTGACGATGGAACAGTAACGTTCCAGGCGCCAGTGCCGTTCGAGGATTTTAATGCCAAATCCAGTTTTGCATTCCTCTTGAATGTGGTGTCTGCTGGGTTGACGAATGAGTCGCTCGCAAACGAAACAGTCATTCCATTTCTTGCGTTACCCCGAACGGTCCATGTTTGTACAGGGAATGCTTGAGGATTATCGGTTTGATCGTGAGTTAAGCTGACTGCAGCAGGAGCGGAAATGCTAATGCTGCTTGGTACGACCATCGTGAAGGTTTGTGATGCTGTTGTTTGAGCGTGTACGGCTGATGGAGCGAGAGCAAGAACTGCGACAACAGCCACTAAGCGAAGGTAGTTTTTCATTTTAGGTAGATTAACTTTCAATTTTGGGAACTGGAATTTTTCGTACAAGTTGCGATCTTTTGACTGAACCCGCAACAAACCAATAGGAAAACCCAGACGCCGCTTACCGAGAATCACCTCTTCGGTCATGAGGACTTGAAATTGCCTGTTCGACTCGCCGGTGATGGAGGTAGAACAAAGTAATTGCCTGCGATTTCCTTATTATTCCCTGGTCGAACTGTCTCCAATTCGATTCGGGATGCCGAACTATAGAACGTGTTTTGTGTGCATTCTAAAATTTTTGAACATTTCTTTTCTTGACTTTCGAGCTTTCCAGGATTGGGTGGGTTTGAAGCCCTCGCGGTTCCTGGCCGTTTCGCCCTCGAGATTGGCTCCTAACGCAGCGGGGGATCGGCCTCGAGGTACTCAAGGAACCAGGCTCTACAGCTCAGGATTCGTCGTGATTCTACGGCGATTTCACCAAGGTTTTGCAATAAAGTCGCCCGTCTAGTTGTGCTGGTACGCTTTCATGAATAAATTCGTGGTCTGTCAGTTTTCATCCCTTGCATTTAGGTAGCAGAATAACCCCAATATGGCATCTTCCACCCCAATTACAGTCGCCCACGGCGATGGCATCGGCCCCGAAATCATGGACGCAACCCTGAAAATTATTCAGGAAGCAGGCGCCAAAATAGATATTGAAACTATTGAAATCGGGGAAAAGCAGTACCTAAAGGGAAACCTCGCCGGCATCGAACCCAGCGCTTTTGAAAGCCTTCGACGAACCAAAGTCTTTCTAAAGGCACCGATCACCACCCCTCAGGGGGGAGGATTTAAGTCGCTCAACGTGACAACACGCAAGGCTTTCGGACTCTACGCGAACATCCGACCGTGCCTAAGCTACGATCCATTTATTCGAACCAAGCATCCGAAAATGGATGTTGTGATTGTTCGCGAGAACGAAGAGGATCTCTACGGTGGTATCGAGCACCGCCAAACCATCGATGTCATGCAGTGCTTGAAACTGATTAGCCGCCCGGGCACCGAGAAGATCTGCCGATACGCGTTCGAGTACGCTCGCGCTTACAATCGCAAGAAAGTTACTTGCTTTTCAAAAGACAACATTATGAAGCTGACCGACGGTTTGTTTCATAAAGTCTTCGATGAAATCGCTGCCGAGTATCCAGATATCGAGAACGAACATTGGATCGTCGACATCGGTGCAGCCAAGCTCGCAGATACCCCGGAAGTATTTGACGTCGTAGTAATGCCTAACCTTTACGGCGATATCTTGTCCGACGTTGCAGCTCAAATCGCAGGTTCGGTCGGATTGGCTGGAAGCGCGAACATCGGTGATGCTTGTGCTATGTTCGAAGCCATCCACGGCTCGGCACCAAGACGAGCTGGTCAAAATCTTGCAAACCCATCCGGTCTGTTCCTGGGAGCGGTCCAAATGCTGGTTCACATCGGCCAAGCAAGCGTTGCGGAGCTCGCCCATAACGCATGGCTCAAGACGATCGAAGATGGCGTTCATACTTACGACATTTTCAAAGAGGGAATTTCGAAAGAAAAGGTCGGCACGAAGGAGTTTGCGCAAGCTGTCCTAAGCCGCATCGGACAGAAGCCACAAATCCTGAAGGAAGTGGATTACTCCAAGGCTCCATCGCGACCGTTGACGACACGCCCACCTTATGTTCGTTCCTCGGAAGTACGAGAGCGAGTTGGAGTTGATGTGTTCGTTGCCTACACCAAGTCAGCGAACTCTTTAGCTGCGATCTTGGAACCGCTCGGCGGCGACGGCATGAAACTGGAGATGCTGTCGAATCGTGGCATGAAGGTATGGCCAGGTGGAATGGAAGAAACCTTCACTGTCGATGTGACGCGATGCCGATTCAAGCTTCCCGACGAGGCAACAGGTTCCGTCTCTGCTAAAGCCATCACGGCTTTGATGGATAGAATCACCGACGCTGGTGTTGAGTTCGTCAAGACAGAAGGACTCTACAACTTCGACGGCAAGCCAGGCTTCACCAAGAGCCAAGGTCAGTAAGACATCGGACATTCATGAATTTGATATTAGCCGGAACGCGTTAGCGTCCGGTTTCTCTTCTGCTTAGGCAACCGGCGGCTAACGGCCAATGGCACTCATTAGGCCTGCGTTTTAAAAAAACAATTTCGAATATCGAACAAGGAATTTCGAATTTCGAAAGAGATAACATAATACTTCGTTATTCGACATTCCTTGTTGGGCGTTCATTATTGGAAAGCCCCCTGATGCGAACGCCTGTCGGCTCATTTTAATGTTCCAGACAAGCACTTCTACTTCCGGGTTTCTACGGGTGTCTTTCGTCTTGGATAAAGCGCCTTGCAAATTGGACAAACGGTTCCATCACATCCCCGAGCGGTACAATGTTCCCGGCCATAGTAAATGATTTGCAAATGCAGCTTATTCCAGCTCTCCTCCGGAAACAGCTTTTTGAGATCTCGCTCTGTTTGTACAACACTCGCGCCACTCGTTAGCCCCCATCGCTGAGCCAATCGATGAATGTGAGTATCCACAGGGAATGCATTTTGCCCGAATGCTTGGCACATGACGACACTGGCCGTCTTGTGGCCAACTCCAGGCAACTTCTCCAGCTCCTCCAAGCTATCGGGAACCTGACCATCATATTCTCGTACCAAAATCTCGGAGAGCTTTTGGATCGCGATCGATTTTTGAGGACTGAGCCCGCACCGTTTGATCGCCTCGCGAATCTCACTCGGCTTGCGCTTCGCCATTTCGGCAGGAGTTTTCCCAAGCTTCCATAAATCGGGAGTCACTTGGTTGACCATTTTGTCCGTAGTCTGAGCGCTTAATAGTACCGCAACCAAAAGTGAGTAGGTGTCAAAATGATCTAAAGGTACAGCGGGATTAGGGTATAGCCGTTTAAGCTCGCTCAATATGTAATCCGCTCGTTCACCCTTTTTCATCTTCCAATCCAAATCTATAAGTGAGATAACACAAGCACAATCTTTTCCGGAAAGGTAATCCCAGAAAGGTGATTCCTGTGCAACAACTCAGTAACGAAATCAAACTCGAACGTCTTAGTTACGTAGACCTGACTTCATCACAACTATTCAACCTTGCTACCAAGCTTGGTTACTTTAGCCAAACAGCTAGTCCTGCTGTCGCCTGTTGCACGAAACTTTATTTTGCCGGCTTGATTTGCGTTTTACTGGCAGCCCCAACCGTTGCTGTCGAAGCGATCAACAAAGAACACCCACTTCGAGATATCGTTGTGGTTGTTCCAGAAGCTTGGCAATCGAGTCTATCAAAATGGGAAGATTTTCGAAGAGGCCAAGGCCATCGAATCCATGTGGTGTCGCCTGCCGCAACAGCAGAACTTACGCGTGAGGCGATCAAGAATGTAGCCGAACAGCAAGGTAGCCAAGTTGACGTTATCGTCTTAGCTGCGGATTCGCCAGATTACTCACCGAACCAAGTTGTTCCAGCTCGTCCAGATACCGTTCCCACGTTCTATGTAGATTCAAAAGTGGTTGTTCACTTCGGCTCGACGCCAACCATTGCAAGTGACCATCCATATTCTGACTGGCGGCAGGATGAAAGCCACCGGACGATTGTTGGCCGCATCCCCGCCAAAAATGCTCAAGCCTTGAAAGACTACTGCGATCGAGTCATTCAATACGATACCGCGAACGAATTCAATGGTTCGCAGAGACAGATCGACATCGTTGCTGGAGTCGGCGGTTTCGGTGCCCTTACCGATACCGTCGTTGAAAGCGTAGCGAGGCAATTACTTTCGGAGGATGTCCCACTCGAGTATCAACTGAGCATGATGCAAGCGAGTCCGACTAGTGTCTATTACCCGAATCCGCTCCTATTTAGTAAAACCGCAATAGAACGAATAAACCGCGGCAGTTTACTTTGGATTTACCTTGGCCACGGCTTCGTAAACACGTTGGACATGATTCCCTATGAAGGTCGATTGCTACCGATTCTTACAGATGACCAACTGCCCCAAATCAAGGTGACCGGACTTCCGCCGCTCGCGGTCTTCTTGGCTTGTTATCTGGGAGCGTTTGACGCCAAAGACGGTTGTCTAGCAGAAAAGATGATTATGCAACCTGGCGGTCCCATCGCAGCAATCGCTGGCAGCCGTGTCACCATGCCATACGGGATGGGAATCTTGGGTGGAGGAATGCTGGAAGCCACTTTTCGTGATCAACGATCAACGATCGGTGAAATTCTAACTCTCGCCAAAAGCAGTTCGATTGCGAAAATCGAATCGAACTCAAGTGAAAAACCAAAAGTTGCACCGGAGTCAAAAAGCAAGCCCTCACGAAGAGAGTTTTTAGATACATTAGCAACAACCCTCAGTCCTTCCGGGCACGACATTGCATTAGAACGTGAGGAGCATTGCTACCTGTTTAATCTTCTCGGTGATCCCCTGTTGAGAATATCGCGTCCGCTGGATGTAGATATCAAGGCACCGGAATCAATCCGTCAAGGTGAAGTACTCGTCATTTCGGGGACATCTCCGATTGCCGGGCGTTGCGACATCGAGATCGTTTACCCAAGAAAACGCATTCCAGACCCCGCAAAGAAACTTCGCACGGCCGTCCAAAAAGCGACATCAGAAAAACTCGAGCTTCAACAACAGCTATTTGATGCCGCAAACGCTGCTGTGATTACGCGAAAAAACGTAACCGCAATTCAAGACAACTTCAAAGCCGAGTTCGATACGCATGGCTTGCCAGTTGGACAACTGGAATTACGAGTCACAGTCTACGGCGACAACGGCTGGGCTGCAAAAACATGGCCCATAGAAATTAAGAAGTAGTACCTCTCTCGAACCCACCACGGTGCTGCAACATTTCCTGAGGATTATCCCACCGTTCAAGAAACATCCGGACCATCACTGGTCCGGATGTATATATCTAAACTTTAGAACAAGTCTTAGGTGGCCGCTGGGGCTTCTTCAACGACAGGTTTCACCCCTCTCGATTCTCCTTGGAAATCCAATCGAGTTATCTTCCCGTCATCACCCTTGATCGCTGCGACCACGATTGTGTCCTTGCCTTCGAATGCACCTCGAAGAAGTTCTTCCGAGAGAGGATCTTCAATGCGTTGTTCGATTGCGCGACGTAGTGGACGTGCACCGTAATCCAGGTTTGCACCTTTGGAAATGATGAACTCTTTGGCTTCATCAGTCAGGACTAGTTCTAAGCCGCGCTCACGAAGTCGATCAGTGACCTTCGACATTTCGAAATCGATGACCTTCTTGAGATCTTCTTTGGTCAGGTGACGGAAGATGATCGTGTCATCCAATCGATTGAGGAATTCCGGTCGGAAGACTCGTTCAATTTGGTCCATTACACGCGACTTCATGCTCTCATAAGAAGCATCACCATCGGGTTTTTGGAATCCGAATGCCGATTCGTTCTTGATCGCCTCAGCACCTGCGTTAGTGGTCAAGATCAAGATCGTATTTCGGAAGTCGATATTTCGACCGAAGCTATCCGTCAATCGACCTTCCTCCATGACTTGCAACAACATATTGAATACGTCTGGGTGTGCCTTTTCGATTTCGTCCAGCAGCACAACCGCGTAAGGTCGACGACGAATCTTCTCAGTTAGTTGTCCACCTTCTTCGTAACCAACATAGCCAGGAGGGGCACCGATAAGTCGACTCACGTTGTGCTTCTCCATGTACTCTGACATGTCGATGTGAACCAACGCGTCAGTGTCACCGAAGAGCGACTCGGCGAGTGCCTTGGCGAGCAAAGTCTTACCAACACCGGTTGGACCTGCGAACACAAAGCAACCGGTCGGTCGTTTAGGATCTTTCAGACCACTACGACTACGACGAACAGCCTTAGCAACCGCAGTAACCGCTTGTTCTTGGCTTACGACTCGCTTGTGCAAATCGGCTTCCATGTTCATCAGACGCAAGGAGTCTTCGGTAGACAGTCGTGTCAACGGAATACCGGTCATCTTGCTGACGACTTCAGCGATCACCTCTTCATCGACAACTCCGTCTGTTTCGCGGCTCTTTTCGCGCCAGTCTCGCGTGATCTGCTCTTTTTTCTTGCGAAGTTTATCAGCAGAATCACGAAGGTTGGCAGCCTTTTCAAAGTCTTGATTAGCAACAGCCTCTTCTTTTTCTTTGTTCAAACGCTCAACTTCTTCGTCGATTTCCTTCAAATCAGGTGGCTTGCTCATGCTGCGAAGACGAATCCGTGCACCCGCTTCATCGATCACGTCAATTGCCTTATCAGGCAAGCAACGCGCAGTGATGTATCGTTCGCTCATCTCGACCGCAGCGACGATTGCATTGTCGGTAATTTGTACGCGGTGGTGCTCTTCGTAACGTGGACGCAATCCTTTGAGAATTTCGATTGTTTCTTCCGTGTTTGTCGGTTCAACGGTGATCTCTTGGAATCGGCGAGCCAGAGCGTTGTCCTTTTCGATGTATTTGCGATACTCGTCCAGGGTTGTCGCGCCAATACATTGAATTTCACCTCGCGACAGGGCAGGCTTCAGCACGTTAGCAGCATCGATTGCGCCTTCAGCTCCACCAGCACCGACCAAGGTATGAAGCTCGTCGATAAACAAAATGGTGTTCCGAGCGCGACGAACTTCATTCATTACCGCTTTGATTCGCTCTTCAAATTGACCGCGATACTTGGTACCTGCGACCATCATTGCCAAGTCAAGAACCACAATTCGCTTGTCGGCGAGAATGTCGGGAACTTCACCGTTGATGACCCGCTGAGCGAAACCTTCGACGATCGCAGTCTTACCAACACCAGCTTCACCAAGGAGAACAGG
Source organism: Planctomycetaceae bacterium (assembly GCA_027487375.1). GTDB lineage: Bacteria > Planctomycetota > Planctomycetia > Pirellulales > Pirellulaceae > JAIYDQ01. The sequence goes on along the minus strand of JAIYDQ010000292.1, from coordinate 1,460 downwards.
GTTGTTCTTGGAGCGTCGGCAGAGGATCTGAATAGCCCGTTCGATTTCACGCTGACGGCCGATGACAGGGTCCAATTTTCCTTGGCGAGCAAGTTCAGTCAGATCGCGCCCAAAGCTATCAAGAGCTGGTGTCTTGCTCTTGCTTCCCTTGGCCGAAGATCCGCTGTCGCCGCTTCCAGCGCCGACTCCGGATCCTTCTCGGCCACCGCGTTCGCTACTGCTGGACTCGCCGCCTTCCATACCGTGCCCAAGTAGGTTCAAGACCTCCTCGCGGACGTCCTCAAGCTTGAGACCGAGGTTCATGAGAACCTGTGCTGCAACACCTTCTTGCTCACGAAGCAGGCCTAACAGGATATGCTCCGTGCCGACATAGTTGTGATTGAGGTTACGAGCTTCCTCCATCGAGTATTCGATAACCTTCTTTGCACGTGGTGTTTGAGGCAGCTTTCCAATCGTCACCATCTCTGGGCCACTTTGGACCAGCTTTTCCACTTCCAGACGTATCTTGCGAAGGTCCACGTCTAAATTCTTCAAAACGTTCGCAGCAACCCCGCTACCTTCTTTCACGAGACCCAAAAGAATGTGCTCGGTCCCAATGTATTCGTGGTTAAATCGCTGTGCCTCTTGGTTCGCGAGCTGCATCACTTTGCGAGCACGATCTGTGAAACGTTCGTACATGGTTCTTACCTCAGGGGTTAAATCGTCAAATAATCGTAAGCTCGTTGAAAGCCAACTAGCTCTCAAACTTATAAATCAAGCCGTTCCTAGGTCCTGTTTAACGAAGGCACGCATCATTCCGTCGCGTATAGTCAGATCTCGATGAAAGTGCGGAGCCACCAGTGTCAGGTGAAACGACTCCATCTTCGTCCGCAAACCGCATTCCGTTCTTTGTCTTGTCAATTTGACACTACTATCAAAGTCTTCTTGGTTGTTTTTAGCGATTGTTGGAAAAGACTCAATAGTGGTACCGGTTCTATTTAAAGCCGACAGGATGACCAGTTTTGAATTATGCAACGCTCGTCAAGTCCTTTGGAGCAATATGTTTCAGGTTCAGTGATTTTTCCTTGGATATTTCCACGTACCACTTTCGAGATTGATCAAGTCGTTCGAGCTTCTCCAGGCACGTGAGGGCTTGCCGAAATCGCCCGGTTCTCCGAAAAACCGATGCCAATAGCAAGGCTGCTTCGACATCTTCGTGACCGGCTGCGAGTATTTTGTGCAGAGACGCCTCCGCTTCTAAGTATTGCCCACGTAAATAGTCTACGTGCGCAAGTCGCAGTTCCGGTTGCCCTTTAAATTTCAGACGCCCATCATCATGATCGGTCCTGGCACCGGTTTGGCGCCGTTCCGAGGATTCGTGCAGGAGCGCGACTACTTTAGGAAGGAGGGTCGCCAGGTGGGCAGCAACATCTTGTACTACGGGTGTCGCCGGCGAGACGAGGACTACTTGTACCAGGAAG
>JAIYDQ010000443.1 GCA_027487375.1 Planctomycetaceae bacterium | reverse complement strand
GAATCGTCAACAGATTGAATATTCGAGACAGATGACTGCCCATCATGAAACACGCTTTGCCAAAACCCCCGAAACCGAATGCGGCGACCCGCGAGGTCGGATTATAGTCGAATTTTAGGCGAAAGAATTGGCAACGGATAACTGGAAAGACACTTTTTCTGCTTCCAATCTCTTTCTCGAGCGAGACAAACCGGAACTAAAAAAATGATAGTTGTTGTCTTCTAGCGGTCGTTTTAGCGCACCAAACGGTTGCGGCGATTCGGGGCGAGCCCGAACGTCGCTTGCACATTAGAAATGATGAAGATTTTGCAATTGCTTTTTCACAATCAAAAACAGTGGTGTCTGAATTCGTAAGGCTTCAGATGTCTTACGACATCTGCTACGAGTAAAAACCTCAGTTTTTCATTTGGATGGTATCTGCCGCTATGCGACTTAATCCTTACGTTTGTTCTTGATCACGATCAGCGATCGGTCGGTTGCGTTTGCTGTTTCTACGAATGCAGGGAGCATCCTCGCTAGGTTTCCTGCGATGAGAGATGCGGAGTCGCCTATACGCTCGCGAATGCCTTGCAGTAGTTCGTTCTGATCGAGCGACTTGACGATCGCGCGGCGGTTGCGGGCTGTCTCCGAACGGTCGAGCGGTCTGCCATGGCGCGGTTCCTGAAAGGTGGGGATTCCTTTGACTACCGTGTCGCTGAAGGCCACGAGGACTTCTTGCGGTTGAAGCATGAATCGGTGGTTTTTGTAGGAGGCATCGGGTTGCGAGGCAAGTGCTGGAGCCACTGACCCAATCGGCCTGAATCCTCGTTGCGATATGATAAAGGCCTGCACGCTTCCGGCGGTGGATAGCATTCCATAACCCGACTCGGGGTTCAATTGAAGAAGCGCTGCCGACGCAGTCCAGTCGTCCGGATGAATTCCAAACATCATGTCTGCCGCGAACTGCATCATTTGTGCGGGGATGGATTTTGTTGGCCACAGCGTGCGAAAGGCGGACTGGATTGACGAAGCAATCAACGCTCCTTCGGTACCTGTCTTACCTGCGCTTCCGACCGACGCAACCAACATCGACGATGGTGTAACATCCCAATCGTGAAAACCACCGCCCAACGAGTCGCCCTGGTAGGTCCATCCATCGAAATCAAAATCTCGATGAAGCGGCTGTCCATCGGGAAGCCTTGCTGCTTGGGCTGTGGCCGCTTTATCAACTTGGTTTCGAAGGCGCTTGGCTTGTTGGACTTCTTTGCCAAGGATCGTTTGCTCGAGCTCGCTCATGACGCGTCCGGCCGTAAGATTCGCGATCTCCACTTCCGCAGTCGTATACTTTCGTGCTTCGTTCGACCAGAACCAGATCGTACCATGTGGCATCGAACTGGAACCGATCGGAACAACGATCGCCGATGGGAAGTCTTCGGGGCTTTTCCAAGCAGGCATCGAAAAGGTATCTTCTAATAACACAGCGTTGCCCATAAGTGCTTCCAAGTCAGCAAGCGATCCGCGTAGAGGTCGCGAAGGATCAGTAAGCCTTGAAATCGGAAGCCCGTATCGAGATCGCAACTTGAGCTCGGAGGTGGTTTCATCAAGCAAGTACACAGCACATGCAGTTGCATGGATCGATTTGGTCGCACTTGCAAGGATTGACTCGAGACGATCCGCTAATTCCTGTTGCTCGTCGGGTTGGCGCGAAATACTGACATTGGTTGCGAGCTCGGCCTCTTGACGTCGAACGGTCTGTTCAGCTGCTTCGAGTCTCGTCACCAAGCTTTCTATCTTGCTCAACAGGTCTTCAGCATGCTCCAGCGTGACTGTTGGAAAATGGGCCAAATCATCAGCGGAAAGAATGCCATCCTGCGGTGAGGCATCGACTACACGCCAACGCGGTTTTCCAGGTGAAGCAGAATGGTTGCCTGAGTTGTTACCAGACTCGGAACTTCCCGAGTGTGAGCTGCTAGAGCTGGATCCGGTAAAGCGAGTATCAGCAGCTGACGAGTCATTCGAGTAGCTTCTCGGTGCAGTCGACCGGATAGCCCATCCAGTTGCTTGAGCAAACGAACGGAGGCACGCTGCGACATCATCCAACTGAAACATGTTGGAATGGTGATGCGATCGATCTGCATAAGTACCTGCATGCGAGCCGGACTGTGACCTATCCGAATCGGAGTCGTCCATAGAAATCTTTCGCAACAATGGCTTGGGGCTGTCAGACATCGATGGCGATTTCGAACTTCTCACGCTGCTGACATCGGACTTCGACGAGCCGGACGGACCAGTCGGCGTGGATGTCTTACTTAAAGGAGTCTGACTGGTTGCAGGGAGATTTGGACCGCGATTGGCTTTGTCTGAGCCTTTAGCGATCGCCATCGGTTCCGCTACTCTATCTTGCGAGCGATCACTAGGCGTTTTCGCTGCTTCATTCGGAGCGTGGACGTTGACATCTTCGGTGTGGAGACGGAGGTGCGATGGGCGGCGTGGGTTCACAATCAGACCGGTTTTTCTATATTGTCGAGCGGGATCGATGGAGCGCGTTGCCAAGTAGACCAGCAAGTTTGGAGAGCCGGAAACAACAACAGCGGACGACAGGAGTGGCTATCGGATGAAGTGAGCCCCGCTCAGCGAGTCAAAGTGTCACGACTACGTAGACTTTACCGATTGTTGATCTTTCAACCTTTACAACAATCGTGCACAGCGTTTTCAAAAGATTCGTTAGAGCCGAGACCAATCGTCAGAGATGCACGTGTCCGGATTACCGCTACACTCGGATTTGACGTAAACGACGGAAACCGATTCTCGTTGTTCATCTGATTAGCAAGCAACGTCGATAACTCCTGGGCTGGAAGGATTCAGGTTGAATGAGAGCTACCTCTCGTAAGTCTGCGTCTCAACAGTCGATTTACGCCCCTATCCGTTTACTATCACACATCAGGCTACACGGGATGTAGCCCTTGCGAGAAAAGGAGTCGCTCATGCTGGTGCTGTCGCGACATCGAGATGAAAGTATCATGATCGGTGATGACGTCGTCATTACGATCGTTGATATTCGCGGTGATAAAGTTAGGCTTGGTATCCAAGCTCCTAGCGACATTCCCGTACACCGCCAAGAAGTTTACGAAGCTATCAAACGTGAGAATCGCAAAGCCAATCACATTCAACCGGGCGAACTGCGCGGCTTGGGTGAGTCGGGCGCTGCCTCCTAGTTTGAAGGTGGACGCTCAGGCACTACTAACTTCTTGACGAACAAAATTGAATTTTGGGATTTGCAAAAGCCCTTTTCGTTACGCTCACTACGACTCGAACCCGTAGAAGCGAACCGAAAAGGGCTTTTTGCGTTATCGGACGGTGTTATCTGCTCATCTCCCTGTAGGTTGGGACCATTGTCCCGTCCGGCTATCCGTCCCGCTTATTCGTTCGGGACAATGGTCCCAAACTACGGTCTCGCTCTACCGTAGCAAACACCTCTGTCTAACTTGCCAAATCAGATTTCGCTATTAGAAGATTATCAATTCGCCTATGAAGCGAGAATGCTTGCTTTCGTGTGCTCAAATCTACGTTGACCCATGCGGTGAAACTTGGTATCCGACTAACATCGAAATGGATAAACGCAGATTCCGTCGACACGAAAGCGGAAGGTCTTGTTTCATCACGGAAGGTAAATAAGCGATGGCCAGAATACGGAAAAGTGCCGATTCGAACGCAGACGGATACAGTAAAGTACCCGCGAGAAAGTCTCGAGGTTGGTTTCGAAAGCGCTACTTGCTTCTATTCACCTTCGTTGCCATGCTCGCTGGCCTCGCTGTTGGCTTGCCGATGGGGCTTTCTAACAAAGACCTCGTGGTCAATCTAGCAAACCGCTTTGGTGGTCTGGCTCCTATCCGAGTTGACATTGCGAGTATCTCCGTAGGTTGGTTGAGCCCACTTAAGGTAGAAGGGCTCCGATTGATTGATCAGAATGGGGACGATCTGATTAAGCTCGGCACATTAGACACACAATTGAGCCTCTGGAAGATGGCGACCGACCGATCGGATATCGGAACCATCAGTCTCAACAATGCAGAGATGCTGGTCGATGTACAGCCAGGCACGACAAGCTTGGAGGAAGCCTTAAAGCCGTTACTCGGTGATCTCAATGCGACTAGCTCAACAGGTAACGAAGCTGTAGGCTCTGCTTCCTCGGTCGCGATTCCCAAAGGACGAATACGTATCGCGAACGCTTTACTCACAGCGCGCGATTCGATTGATCTTTCGGTTTGGCAACTTGTTGTGAACGAAGCGGATATTCCACTTCCAACAGCCGAACAACGAATACCGCCGATTACCTTGGTAGGCGCGATTCAACAGGTTGCAGGAAATGCTAAGGGCACTAGCGCAGGACAATTCACCATTCGTACGGAACCCATTAGTGGCGTTACGGTAGATCCCTCCTCTGCGATTCCACCGATGAAAATGGCGATCGCTACGACGGCTCTTCCATTGGAATGGTACACCCTTCTCAATCGCCGTCTGACAAGTCTTCCAGTTGATGCAATTACTGGACAAGCTACTGTTCAAGCTGACGTGACAATGATGACTCCCTCCAGCATTGTTGCAAAAATTACGACTGCGCAAATCGACAACTTGACAATTACCTCTCCACAAATTGTTGGCAATCGTGGTGCATCGCTGAATCGAATTCGACTGTCGGGTGATGTGAGTATGAGCGGGGATCGATTGCTCGCAGAGAACGCAATTCTCGAGTCTGACATCGGCGCCCTGGGTGTTGCCGCGTCTATGCCCATGAACTTCCAAGCACCTACGGCAACCCAGCCATGGATTCGAGAAGCACAGTGGAATATCCAAGGCAATGTGGATCTCGCTCGCCTGGTACGAGTCGCTCCTGATATGATTCCGATGCAAGATGGAACCAAACTGGTTTCCGGTAAAGCAACCCTTTCAAGCATCCAGACTCTTCGCAACGACCGAAGCCCATCCGGTGAACACAAGATCGAACTGGGTGATTTAGTTGCGACTGTAGCCGGCACGTCCGTTAGCTGGCCCGATGCGTTTTCTGCTTCAGCGAACATACAGCCCGACAGCTCGGGTAACGCGGCTATCAAAGCGCATTGTAAATCAGAATTCTGCGACATTAATACCCAAGGCGACTTCACTGAAGGATCGCTCGTCGTAAAGGTGGACCTAGATAAACTTCATAGCCGCGTTTCCCAATGGTTCGTGATTCCAATGGTCCAACAAATGTCTGGTACGGCCGATGTCGATTTGAAGTGGAATCAAGAATCGGCTACGCGACTTATCGCAAGTGGGCAATTTTCAACAACTCCCACGAACGTGATTCTCACCAGTGGCAAATTGAACGAACCTGCTTGGGCAGGAACTTTCGAAGCCATAGGAACCAAGGACCGAGGATCGCTCATACAGATTGATAGAGCGTCATTGGTAATGAACAGCCAAGCGGAAAAGCTTAAGGCAGAACTACTCGAACCAGTCTCAGTGCTACCGCCGACAGCTGGTACAGTCAAACTTCCTCCAGGAGCGCTCACTCTAGAGCTAACCGGGAATCTTGGATTGATTCAACGCCGGCTTGAAATGCTCACCGGTATGAACCCTGGCATGACAATCGATGGTCAGTGCAGCTTAGTAGCTCAAGGGGCGATTGATATGGTTCATGCTGAGGTGACTTCCGCGAACTTCAAGGCGAAATCCTTTAGCGTCAACGGCGACGGATATCGTGTTCGAGAGCCTGTCATCGAAGGGACTTTCGCCGGACGCGTTGACACATCCGATATCGCAAGACTTCAAGTCGACAACCTCCAAGTGCAAGCATCGTCGTTCGCTCTCACCGCCCGCGACAGTGCAACTGCCGATGGCCGCGGGCGTCAAGGAAAAGCAGCCTTCCGTATCGATCCCAGTCGTATGATGAGCTCGATTGAATCCGCACCATCCTCAAGCGTTGCTCCACTCAATTCGACGGCATCATCGACATCAACCGTGACGACCGCGATCGAAGCTGACCTAACTGGTTCCGCGGACTGGATAATCGATCCATCAACCGACATTCGATGGCAGACAACCCTCGATGGAAAAGACATCCGCGTTAAGCAAACGGCTCCAGCCTCATCGCAACGTGCCTCCTCTGCTCAACTTGTTAGCACGCCTATCAACAATGGATCTGCTAACGGATCGACTGTCGGCGAAGTCGACGCATCAGGTATGTCGTTGCTGTGGGCTGAACCACTTGCCAAGGCAAACTGCGTTGGACGATATGATCTGAAATCGGGCCAGATAGAACTTTCTGAAACAACGGTGCAAACGACTTGGATGGCCTACGGCGGAAGAGCGAACGTGGAATCGACTGCGGACGTCATGAAGGTCGTCGCGAATGGTCAAATGACTTACGACGCAGCTACCGTCGCCGAGAAACTCCGTCCTTGGACTGGTAACTACTTAGTCATCCAAGGACAACGAACCGAACCGGTCGAATTCACTTGGACAAGCAACTCGAAAGCTGGCTCGAACTGGGCCGATGCGTTGCAAGCTCGAACGCAAATCGGTTGGGACTCGGCCAACGTAGTTGGAATTGCAATCGGAAAATCGGACGTTCCTTTGGTAATTGAAAATGGCATCTTCAAATCGAAGACATCCATACCCGTTTCTCAAGGAGCCATGCGCTGGGACTTAACGGGCAACGTGGGTGGCGATCCAATTGTGATTCGGCAGGCGCCAGAAATGGTGCTCGAGAACGTCGCAATCACACCGCAAATGTGCCAAGGTTGGTTGAAGTACGTCACTCCACTT
>JAIYDQ010000453.1 GCA_027487375.1 Planctomycetaceae bacterium | reverse complement strand
TACGTAAATACAACGGAACGGAATTTGCCTTGTTGCTTTTGAGTCCTCCTTTCGCAAGCATTTTTGCGACAAGGATGCATTAGCTTCGCAAACCGGAAATTGGCCTAAAGTGCAGAGCTTTAGGGCTTTTATCGTGTGCTGTCGACCTGCTCAATTCGAATCGATTATCGATCGCAAAGTTTTTCCCTTTCCAAAAATTGGTATTGGATCATGAGTTTTTGTTGCCGAAATTGGACCAAACTGTCGCTTCTATCAGCCCTGGCGTTCTCGTTTTCGCCCGCACTTGCCGTGGTTGCGGACGACGTTACCGGAGCCCCAGTCACCGGCCAGCCGGCAGTTTCCGCAAAAGCGAAGTCCGTTCCAGTGAAAAGCACCAAACGTCTCCGTGAAGAACCAGCCGTCGAAGTCGAGTTTTTCGCGGCTTTGGACTCAGGGGATCTCGAAATCGATTTCATTCCCCGAGACGTGAAAGAAGCGACCATCATCTTCCGAAACGTCACAGACAAGCCGATGCAAGTAAAGCTTCCTGAAACCTTCGGTGCCCTACCGGTTTTGGCACAAGGCTTTGGCGGCGGCATGGGTGGCATGGGCGGCGGTGGAATGGGTGGTGGCGGAATGGGTGGCATGGGTGGCGGTGGCGGTCAAGGCATGGGTGGCGGCATGGGTGGTGGCGGTATGGGTGGTATGGGCGGCGGCGGAATGGGTGGCATGGGCGGCGGTGGCGGAATGTTCCGCGTAGAAGCCGATAAGCCTAGAAAGTTGTCCGCAGCGACCGTCTGTCTCGAAGAAGGCAAACCAGATCCAAACCCGCGTATGAAGTACCGAATTGTGCGTTTGGAAGAAGTCAATCCATCGCCGGAAGTTGCTGAAGTCTGTAAGGCTTTGGGCTACGGAAAAATTGCTCAAACAACTGCTCAAGCAGCCGCCTGGCACTTAGCCAACGGACTGTCCTGGGACAAATTGTCAACGCTTCCTCGTGTAGTTTCGAAGTATACAGGAGTCGAATACTACTTTTCGAGCTACGATATCCAAGCCGCGATTCGGGTTGTCGCCGCGGTCAAAGTTGCAACCAGCAACCTCGAATCCGAAAGCGATAGCTCAACATCCTCTGACAGCGAGTCTTCCTCAGAAAGTGCTTCGTCCTTCGACAGCCAGTCGGCGTACGACGTCCGGTAGTCGACAGCTCGTAATTCACTTCGATTGGCTGGGTTACGCCCCAGTGAAGCCGGAACACGCGACAACCGCTGTTTCTTAGTTATCCTTCAAGTATCTGCTTCCAACGTAGCTGCGTCTCTCCGAGACGCAGATGATTCTCGTCTCGGAGAGACGAGGCTTCTAGATTTTTCGCTCTGCAGAATTACAGAACCCCATCCTGCAACGAATCTTGGCTCAATGCCACGCAAGGGATCTTGGCGATTTTGTGTTCGTCGAATACGCTCGCAAAGGCGTGCTCAAATCAGTCCCCTTTGCCTTCTCACAGAAATAATCTTCCAGAGTGACTACTTGGCGCGACGAGTACCCTTTCGAATCTCATTACATGGAGATTCCATCAGATAGGCTCGGCAGTACCGAACGAGCGAAGATCCACTACATCGATCAAGGTAGCAACAAACCGAATCTCCAGGATAAATCCATCAACAGTCAGGATTCTGAGGAGGCCTCTTCGCAAACAATTCTTTGTGTTCATGGCAATCCAACTTGGTCTTTCTACTACCGATCCATCGCCAGTCGGTTTCAAGATAAAGTCCGCGTTATTGCTGTCGACAACATTGGATGTGGACTGAGTGATAAACCCGCAAGTTACGATTACTGTTTGAAAAATCACACTACCAATTTGATTCATTTAATGGATCAACTTGACCTGAAAAACGTGCTGATGGTTGTCCACGACTGGGGCGGGGCAATCGGATTGGGAGCAGCAGTGGCCAGACCAGAGCGAGTCGCTAAGCTCGTGATTTTAAACACGGCTGCATTTGTCCCGCCTTATATTCCACTTCGAATTGCAGCCTGTCGTATACCGATCATCGGAAGTCTAGCAATCCGCTATGCCAACGCGTTTGCCTGGACCGCGACGTGGATGGCCATTGATCGACTTAAAAAATTGCCGCAAGCGACCAAGGCAGGACTACTTTATCCGTATGGAACGCCTGCAGACCGAATCGCCATCGACCGATTTGTGCAAGACATTCCCATGCGCAAGAATCATCGAACATGGGAAGTGCTCGACCAACTCGAACGTGACTTGTCGAAGCTAACGAGCAAACCGACCACCATGGTTTGGGGCATGAAAGATTGGTGCTTTCGACCTGAATGCTTAGAACGACTGACGAAACACCTTCCGCAGGCAAAGATACAAAAGCTCGAGGATGTTGGTCACTACGTCATGGAAGAAGCCCCCCAGGAAGTAGCTCGCGCCATCGAAGATTTGCTCGAAATGAAAACTAAGTAATAGCTCAGCAACCATTTCCCGTTACAAAACAACCAATTGCAAACGCCGTGCGACTGTTTAGTGGGACAGCGCCACTTTGCGCTGGAGTCCAGGTTTTAGCGGCTTTTGGAGCATCCAAGGTGTTCAGCACCTCAAGGCTCTACTCCAGCAGAGTCGCGATTGTTAGTCAGGTTCAAAGTGACGGTGTCGAATTAGTCAGGAAGAGTTTTGATAGAAAGTAGATGCTAGCATGCTACCGCACTTCGGCTTTTTCTCTGTGTTCCACGCATCATGAATATTGAATCGTTATTGGCTCTTCCCTTAAGCTCGTTAGCATCGCTTCGGCTTTCGCAAAGCGACTCACCCGGAACGTTTGTTGCGGCCGCGTGTCTTCTCGAAGCCACTTCTATCAAAGCGGGCAACGTGCACCCGCAAGCCAACTTCGACAACATGGACTACGCTCACTTCCGACAGTCTGCGGAAGTGAGCGGAAAAGCAGTTGAGCAACTGTTTCAGTCATCCGCAGCAACGGATCCGTCAGCAGATTCCACTTCGGTTGGTGACTGCATTTTTAAAATGGCGATTGCCACCAAACAGCATGTGGGAGTCAACACAAACCTCGGCACACTGATACTACTGGGGCCATTAATCGTTGCCTCTCAGCAAAGGTTGACCAGCGTCGTAGACTTTGATCAATTGCGGCAATCGGTTGCGAATGTTCTTTGCAACCTGTCTCCACGGGATGCCGAGGGAGTTTACAGAAGCATTCAAGTTGCGAGGCCAGGCGGACTTGGTCAATCAAATCAAATGGATGCCAACAACGAACCTCCATCAAACATTCTCGACGCGATGCGATTCGCTCAACACAAAGACGATGTTGCCAAGCAATGGGTTACTGACTTCGAAGTGGTTTTCGAATTAGCAAAAAGGCTGTGCGATTTTGTCGACTCCCAAACGTTGAAAGTCCGGAACTGGTTCGAAGCAATCTCATCCATGCAAATCGAATATCTCGCTGCGAATGTCGATAGTTTGATTGCTCGCAAGAATGATCCTGATATCGCTATAGAAGTGCAGCGACGCGCAAGCCAACTTTTGTCGATTAGATCCACGCCGACAATTGATTATCAACAAAAGTGGAATGAATTCGACGCATTTCTACGAGCCGACTCCAACCGTCGTAACCCAGGCACAACTGCGGACCTAGTAGCGGCGGCCCTTTATGTCGCGATTCTATGCGAGGCATCGTCATACTGATGACGATGCTCTTACGCTTAATCGAATCATCGCACGCAAGCAGGAAAGAGGCAAAAAGGCTCAAATTCAATACTAACGCCTGCGTCTCAGAAAAATGAGCCTTTTCATCTCCCCCCACGGATACAAGCCTATCAGGGCAAGTCAATTTTTCATGCAGGGTAATGAGCCGTGGACGCTAGCCCCGGATTTCCCCATAGCAACCCGGAGCTAGCCCTCACGGCTCAGTCAGCATTTTGAATAATCGACTAGTCCCAACAAGCCTATGCGACTTGTTGCTGGTGCAAGTAAGATAGATGAACATGTGATCGGGAGGCCGAGAAGTTTATAGCCATGAAAATCAGCACCATTCCCAAGCTCTATCGAAATGTCCGACGATGGCAAGAAATCATCGTTGTGTTGCGTCGGTACGGACTTGCGGATTGGTTGAGCCGGCTTCAGTTGGATTTCATTCGCGACTGGCTTAAAGACGAGTCGGGGATTCCTCTGTCCAGCTATTCCCGAGAGTCTCGTGTAAGGATGGCACTTACGGAGCTTGGGCCGACGTTTATCAAGCTTGGTCAAGTCCTTTCGTTGAGGCCTGATTTGGTCGGCTCGGCATTGGCTACCGAGTTGCAATTGCTGCAGACCCAAGTTCCACCAGACCCCTATGAAAGTGTTCAGCTCATTATTCAAACCGAGCTGGGGATGAAGGTCGAAGAAGCATTTGCCTTTTTTGATCCCGAGCCAATGGCGTCGGCGTCGATTGGTCAAGTCCACAAAGCGACACTGCGCGATGGAACACAAGTTGTCGTGAAAGTCCAACACGAAAACATTCAGAGCAAAGTTCGTGAGGACATGGAAGTCTTGGCGGGGCTAGCGGGTTTAGCCGACAGGATCCCCGAGCTTGCAGCTTGGCAGCCGAAGATTTTAGTTGAGCAGTTATCGAAAACACTGAAACGCGAATTGAGTTTCACTCGTGAATTGAACAACTTGCAAGTCTTCACAACTCAGTTCGCTTCATTCTCCGACGTACGCATTCCCAAGCCATATCCAAAGCTCTCCACTTCGCATGTGTTGACTATGGAACGCTTGGAAGGGCAGAGCATCTCACAGTTCATGTCTTCCACACCCGAAGACCCAGCTCAACGTGAACGGGAGTTGTCACGGATTCCGCGACGCGCGGCAGAGCTTTATCTGGAGATGATCTTTTCGGCTGGAATCTATCATGCCGATCCACATCCCGGGAATGTGTTGATCTTGCCCGACGGAACATTGGGATTGTTAGATTTTGGAATGGTTGGTCGGATCGATGATTCGCTTCGCGAGACGATCGAGGAGATGCTTTTGGCTGTCTCATCATCAGATGCGATGCTGCTTACCTCTTTGATCAAACGCGTTGGTCGGCCACCGATTCGACTGGATGATAGCGCCCTCAGCATAGACGTTGCCGATTTGATTTCGACATACGGTTCACAGCCGCTGGACAGTTTCGACGTTGCGGGTGTGTTGAACGACATGACTGACATTTTGCATCAGCATCGCATATCGCTTCCGCCTCAAACGGCGATGCTGATCAAGACATTGGTGACTTTGGAAGGCACCATTCGACAACTGAATCCGCGATTTAGTCTTTTGGAAGTGATGCAACCATTTTTCAAAAAGATGTGGCTTCGAAGACTCTCGCCGCGACGACAAGTTCGACGGATGAGAAGGATATATGTCGAGCTTGAAGGGCTGCTGGAAAAGATGCCAGGCCAGGTCAGTGGCTTGATGGAATTGGTGCGGCAGGGAAAGCTGGACGTTCACCTTTCGCATCGAGGTTTGTCGCCGTCTATTAACCGACTTGTACTAGGATTACTGACAAGCTCTCTCTTGATGGGCTCTTCGGTGCTACTCGCTTTCAAGGTTCCACCGTTGCTGTTCATCACCGGCGGTCCGATGGGTGTGAAGGATCTTTCGCTTTTCGGTCTACTTGGCTTTTCGGCAAGCATGTTGGTAAGCTTCCGACTGTGGCTTGCGATCAATAAATCAGGACACCTAGACCCTGCGTCGGAGCAGCAAGAAGACTGAGCAAGATTGTCTCTTGGAAGAAGGAACGGGAAAGACACGCAGCATGGAAGACCGGCAAACAGAGGACAAGACTATCGAAGTCGATGCCAAGCTTCTCTCTGAGATGGCATCCGCACCGCAAATCGCACGCTCTGATTCGATTTCGATGCAGTCTTCATCGGTTTCCGCAAAGTCCTCTACCGATCAAACTCTAGATACTCCCCTAAGAATCGCGAACCAAGACTCCTCGAATTCCGCCTTGGACACAGCAACCACGCAGGTCGCGATTATTGTTGCCGATAGCAAGCAGGGCGTAGGAAGTGAACCCCAAGCAGAGTTCAACGCAGGCGTTATCGCAGACAGTAAAAGGCCGCGGTTCGACGACGAGACTCAGCGATTGCTGCGTTCGCGACTAACGTGGGCAGCTCTCGACTTGATGATAGTTTTGGGGATTGGATACATCGGTAATCTCTTTGCTGTTAACTCGCCGTGGTTAGCATTTCGAACGATCATGCTTGTCACGATTGTTGCTTCTTACGTTTTACTCCGGACCGAGCGACCGCTCAGTATTCAATCTCTACGGAGCATTGAAATTGCTCTCTTCGGTGGAGTAGCCGTTCAAGTTGGTTTGATGATGTACTCGCGAATGGTGTTTTTCACACTCGCATCCGACGCAACATCACTGACCGGAACACAAGACTTTTACCTGACGGCCTTCTGTCTTCATGTGCTGACTTACGGGACATTTATTCCGAACGCCTGGTGGCGTTCCGTGATAGTGAACTTTGCGATGGGGATGATTCCCTACGGCGTTTGGTTTGCGGTCACGACGATACACCCAAGTAGCATCGACTTGCTCGCGTCGAATCGAGCCGCCGCACCAATTCCAGTAACGTTGATTGCTGCAATGATCGGCTCCATCGGATCACACATCATCTACACAAGTCGCCGAGAAGCCTTTCAAGCGAAACAAATCATGCAGTATCGCCTACACGCACCCATCGGATCAGGTGGCATGGGTGATGTTTATCGAGCAGAGCATGTGCTACTGAAGCGAGCATGCGCGATCAAGTTAATTAAGCCAGATAAAGCAGTCGACAATTTGACTCTGCATCGATTTGAACGCGAAGTGATCGCCACAGCAAAGTTAACTCATTGGAACACGATCGACATCTACGATTATGGCCACACACCCGATGGTACCTTCTACTACGTGATGGAATTGCTCGAAGGTGAGAATCTTCAGCGACTGATTAGTGGCTACGGACCTATGTCACCCTCTCGCGCCGTTTATCTTTTATCACAAGCATGTCAAGCACTTCAAGAAGCGCACGATAGTGGACTAATTCATCGTGATATCAAGCCTGCAAACATCTTTGTCACACATCGCGGTGGCTATTGGGATGTATTGAAGTTATTGGACTTCGGATTAGTCAAAGAAACATCGGAGAAGGATCGAGCACTGTCCGAGCCAACTACACCAACACGAACAACGACCGGTTCTTATAGCTTTAGCGGCACCCCCTTATTCATGGCCCCCGAACAGGCGACGCGATACGAAGAAGTCGATCATCGATCCGACATTTATGCTCTTGGGATTGTCGCGTATTTCATGGTCACCGGGACGACACCATTTTCGGGAGCAAAAACTGTTGACTTAATCATCGCTCATGCGACTCAGCCACCAACACCTCCTAGCGAAAAGAACCCCGAGGTTCCGAAAGATGTCGAAGCGGTAATTCTTCGGTGCATCGAAAAGCAACCCGATGACCGCTTTCAATCAGCAACCGAACTCTATGATGCTTTACAGCAATGCTTGCCAGGCGACCGATGGACACCTAGCAAAGCCAAGGAATGGTGGCAAAAGAATTGGTCTTCATAACGGTCACTCAATCGAGTTGAGCATGCTGTTTGTAAGGGTTCAACCTTTTTCCGGTTCAACAGATTCTTCGGTAATCTTAGGAATAGCGACTGGCTCGCCAAGCTCTTGGAGGTCCAGGTCATCAAAGTCGGTATGGTCGATTTCCCATCGCAAGGTTAGGTAGGCCGCTGCGGTTGCTGTCCAGAAGAAAGAAGCAACATAGGCGGTTCGAAGACTGCTTAGTACAGTTTGCAAACTATCAAAGATCGATCCCTGAAGACTTTTGGGGCCACTGGACATGGCCTTGAAAAGGTCACCCCCAAAGCCGACCGACATCGCAGCGAGAAACATGGTTTCGCCGCAATCCATCAAAAAATCAAAGACCCAAAAACCTAACGTGCCCACACTGCTTGCAACGACGAGAATACACAGGACGGACATCGGACGCTGAAAAAGATACGCGGCTGCTCGTGAAAGACCGTCGAATGCATCGGCACCTTTCTCTGACACAATTGCGCAGACGCTTAAAGGAAATCCGAATCCCGCCATGATGACAATCCATCCAATGCCAAGCATAACAACGACGCATGGGAACGCAGCAAGCCAAGCAATCGTTTGACCAATCTCTCCAGCTCGCGCAACGTATCCCAAGATCAGGGGTATCAGAGCTAACATCGCAACCGTTGCCAGCGGCATTAAGATCGACCAAACAATCGACCGCCATCGTGCAAGGACCAGCTTGAACGAAGGAACCCAACCGACCGAAGTCCTTACACCAAACTCCATCACACTTCGTCGTGCAATCAAGCCACCTGCAAAGCCCCAGATTGCAATCATCGATAGCACGTAAGTCACACTGAAGGCCACCTTTCGGATCGTCCAGGGCTCCGTGAGAAAAATGGAGGTCATGTAGCTTCTGAGGTCCGGTAGCGGCGAAACACTGCCGGCCCACGACCACGCCGTACCAACTGGATTGTCATCAATAGTTCCACCAGGATCAGCAGAGACTTGCGATGGAACAACTTCGGCGAACTCCGGGGAAAAGCAAACCAAGCAGGCATTCCAGATCAAAGCGGAAAGCCCAATTGCGACTAAGCAAACCAACAAATGTGAGCTACGCCAAGATATGTGAACACTTTGCGAAATCAATCGCCACCACGGCGTCGATCGGTACCAGTCCACCTGCGTGCGAGGAACTCCCACCGCCCCATCTCGGTCAGAAGAAACAGGGCTTTTGGAGCTCAATTCACCCTCGTTATCCAACGGCAACGCTTGTGACGTGACGGATTCCGAGTCGGTTTGGGTAGATGAAGAAATATCCGATGGCAACGAAAAATACCTCTATTAAAGCGAAGATGCGTGAACCGGAATCAGGAACAATTCCAAAATCAATTCGATATTGTAGCAATTCAAGTCGGAACGCGGCACATGCCAGAAAAGGACCAATTACCAAGGCAAACGACACAAATGCAAGCCCGACAAGAGATCACTCAAATCGAATTTCGCGAACGTTCGGTCTTTCTTCTATGTCGGGGCCACCATCGGTCGGCTCATAGGGAAGCCCGATTTCCTCTTCAATCCATCGCCCAAGATCGATTAACTGGCACCGATCACAGCAAAACGGCATCGACTTTGGAATCGGATTGGAGGCAAACTTCTTGCCACAAGTAGGGCATGTTAGAAAACTGGATTTCATGTTCATTTGTCAAATTCTATCCACGCAAGAGAAGATAGATCAAAGGGGCTTTCCAGTAATTTAGATCTTTTGTGAAACCGGAAGTCAAGCGTCTTCAGACACGATGATTGAAACAGCAGAGTGATTCAAAACACGTAGTAGCGTCTCTCCGAGACGCGAGATAACTGCGTCTCAGAGAGACGCGACGACGTGAAAACGAGTAAAGACCCCAAGCCTACTTGGACAGCGCCAGGTTCGCGCTGGAGTTCAGGCTTTAGCCGCTTTTGGCAAATTCAAGGTGCTAGGCGTCTAAGGCTGTACTATAACACGGTCGCGATCGATTATCGTGGCCAACCTGACGATGTCCAACTAGACAGATACATTGCCGATAGATAAGCCCTAAACCTCACCGCAATGACAAGCCCCGTTAGCTCGCATGCGACCAGATGTTTTAACGTTCAGACGCTCTGCAATCCGGGATTACTGGAGCCCATGAATTAACATAGAAGGAATGCATTCTGCGATTTTGCGGAATGCATCGTCAAGTTCGCTTGCAGACGTTGCGAAAACGTATTTGCCACCCCCTGCCGTAGCGATAGCTCGCATCAATGTTTGATCAGCCTGCGAGCTGAAAGCAATTGTGTGTGTAATGATATTCATCTTTCGACCCGCCTCGGCCAAGGCAACAGGGTCGCTTCCCTCGGTTCTTCTACCATCAGAAAACAAGATTATGGTCTTCGTAGCGGTTGTTCTTCCCTTTGAAACTTGATCGATCGCAGCCTGCAAACCAGCCGCGATATTCGTGTCTCCAATGATAGGCTTTGCCCCGATTGCGTCGATCTTGCCAAGCAACAGGCCAAGATTACTTGTCAATGCAAGATCGGTACTTACGCGAGTTGAGACGCAAGCTCCGAAGGTAAAGTTGCTGCTGTAGGAGACCAGTCCGACGCGAACGTTATCTGGAGTGCGACTGAGTGTTTGTCTGAACGTGTTCACCGCAGATCGGACTGATGCCCAGCGACTTGCTGAAGGGTGGGGGGGTGAAAAGTAGGCTTGCAAGCGCGATCGTGGTCCTGATGATCCATTGGGATATGAATACTCGGTGTTTGAAAGATCCCAAGCCATAGAACCACTTCGGTCCAACACCAACGTGACATCATGATCGGCTCGAATCGCGCAGGAGGTCATAAACATCCCGAACTTCAGGTTGGACATGAGTGTCGTCCGAGTCCCTTTGCCGAGTCCTGTTTCAGAATCGGGACCAGTTACATAGAGCGCGTTAACCGTACCATTGAATCGACTGTCGGTGTACGGAATAAACTCATGACCGCCCGTTGAGGTGTTTCTGTAGGTACCTTTCAGGATGTCGAGCATGACAAATGGTCGACCAGCAACAGTATTGAGCGCCCCGATTTCGCGAGCTCGAGCAGTTGCTTTCAAGTCAGACTGTGTCTCACCAAGTTCGACGACTCCTGCTTTCGCGCAAGCGTCTACAGCAAGTCTCAGTTCAGTACGCGACAACTCCAAATAGCATGTATTCACTGCGAAAGTGGTCACCGCAAGGATGGTAGCGAGAGAAACAGCGACAAGCAGCATCATCGCGCCACGTCTCGATCTAGCTTTACGGCGCATTCGATTTTGAATCGATGTTTTCATTTGCAATGAGTTCACTATTCGATACATGTTATTCGTTAAACGCGGGATCTGATTTAGCAAATCACACAAGGTCCGACTCGGTGTCGCACTTTCTTCAAGGGTCGTATAGAAGCACCGCAAGATTCTCGTGATCAAGAGTCATTCGAGTCCGAATAACGGTGTTCCTGGAGAAAACGGGTGTGATCCACGCGCTATCTGAGAAATTCGCAGTGACCTCCACGGTGACCGCTCGTGTGGTTGAATCGATTGTCGCAGGAGTCACCCTGATCGTTGGGTTACGAATCCCGAGTGTTGTTAGGTACTGACGTGTTCTGTTCCGCACACCGTCGGAGGTATTCCCAGGAATGATTCCAAAGCGAGCACCTTCATAGGTTGCTTGGTCCATCGATTGTCGAACCATCATCAACCTCGAAAACTCAAAACTAGCCATAATCAACATAAAGAAGAGGCTTGCATTCACTGCGAATTCGAGAGCGACTGCCCCTTTACGCTGCCTTAAGTTTTGAGGCTGGTTGTTCCTCGATTTCGCGAATAGCCTGTTCGCGTGTAGACGTGCCTTAGACGCTTTCATTCTCGAACCATTACCCCTTGAGCACGGATCTCACCGGCCGTACCAGCCAAGAATCGTAGGGGCGTGTTTCCTTGCCAAGGAATAGTCACGTTGATTCTTATCGGCGTATTGCGAACTTGATTTTCGATCGATGTGGGCGTGATCGCAACGGTCGCGTTTTTTATACCCCTGTCGCTCAAAATCGACTCGCATCGGGACTGTACCATTGCCGTGGTTGTGTATCGTCTTACTGCAAGTCGTAGCCCCTCGTAGGCTGTCAACGTAGCTGTCTGGCGTAGCATGATTCGTTGGCAAATTTCAATGCCTCCGCAAATAAACAGCAACATCAATGGAATGCAGACGGCGAACTCGACCGTCGCGGTCGCTCGCCTCACATGCTTCTTATTTTGTCTGCTGCTAATCATGTCAATTTTAATTTTTGAAAACGCACTTGCTAATCCAAGCCGCTCAAAAACGTAGGCCAAGTTTGTCGGCGCCGGCAATCTTTTTTTATGATTGACCGGATTGCTACAGCCGAGTTGCCCCTCCAAACCTCGCGATCGATTCAATCGATAAAACAGCTTTTAGTAACATTGGGCTCTGTTACTAACACGTAGTAGCGTCTCTCCGAGACGCTGCAATCTCGCGTCTCGGAGAGACGCTACTACGTGAGGACGAGTGTAGAACCAACAATCGCAAATCTGCTGGAGTACAGCCTTCAGGCGCCGAGCACCTTGGATACTCCGAAAGCGGCTTAAGCCTGGACTCCAGCGTAAAGTGGCGATGTCCAAGTAGACCCGCCCGCAGAAACTCGACTACTGAGGAAGGATAAAGGGTCTTTGGTAGTCGAAGCCAATGTCAGCAACGAGGATCAAATCTTCATAGTCAGCATCCCCACCGTAGAGCATGTCTTCAAAAGAGATGATGAGATAGGTTGAGTTTGGAATCTGAAAGGCAACCACGTGCTGTGTCTTGTCTACGTTGCGAGATTTGTCCGCCCATAGTTTATGCCGCCCACCTGTAGCTCCTTGCGAGATGATAAAGAATTCAAGTTGCCACCCAGCTCCGCCCGTTCCAATGTCTAAGAAGTCTCCGGTATTGAGCGGCTGGTCGGAAGTACGTGCAGTTTGAGGCCTGCCTAGATTCCATGAGTTTGAGCCAGATGCTGATTTCGAAGCATTTGGAAAGAGCAAGACCTCCGTCCCTTGATCGTCGGATCCAACTAATGTGTAAGTGAATCCGAGAGTATTTTGATATCCCGCACCTTCATCAATGAAGTAGATCCGAATAGGACGCTGGGCAGCAAAGGGCATCAAGAGCTTATCTGCGTCCAATGGAAACGTTCCAAGGTCGTCAAACACTTTGCCGGAGACGAGTTTTTCGCGAATGATGGACTGAACTTGCGGAAGAATAACTTGGTTGAACTCGCGGCTGCGAGCATCGGAACCACTTAGCATCACTGGCCCAATGGGTTGTAGCCCTAGCGGTCGAAGCGGTGACTGAGCCGGAGAAACCGTTTGCGACAACCCCAGACTGGAATAAGAAAGGCAGAAAACGAATGTAAGTGCAACAGAAACAAAAAGTTTCACGAAATAACTCCCACTGTGGAACCCCGAATGTGTCAGTCAGTAGCCCAAAACAGGGCGTAACCAAACCATAGGTCGGGAATCCCAAAGATTTTCGCCGGTCGCGATTCTGAAGATTGATTTATGGCGATATGGGGACAGCAAAATCAGCACGATCGCTACATTCGACAAATGCATTCGACAAAATAGCTGCTTGCATTTAATTGCGGAAAAATCTCTTAGCGTACGAAGCGGTCAAATTACCGCGGTGCCAACACAATCGTTCTGGTCAGTTCCAACAAAACGGAGAGTTAACGCACCATTCCGTTTTAATGATCGACTAAGTCGAAAGACCATTCTCAAGTAAAGAGAATCGAAGTCTTTGAGCAATTGATCGATAAACCAAATCAAAACCCCAATACACTCAGCACTTGGAAAAGTAGCGGAAGGCTCAAGACGATGATCATCAACCAAGCGGTATACCAAAGCCAGGTCTTTCTTCCTTTAGTAGCGTGGTCGGAGTCGGGAAATTCGTCTGCCACAAATTGCTGGTAGTCGAACGTGTCCTCGGAAGCATCATATCCGCCATGCTCCGATGCCATGTGAGAATCGTCTAGTTCTTCTTGTTGGTCCGATTGGCTTAACGCGGGCTTCTCAGTCACCAATTTCCCAGAGACTGGCTTCAAGGGAACTGGCGACTTGCCACAATGTCTACAGATCTTCGCGGTTGTCGCGACGCGCTTTGAGCAATTGGGACAATCCATGAACTCAAGTTGATTCGGCACCGGACTTCCTCAAGTGTTTAGGTGAAAATGTGCAAGAAGAGCTGTTACGACGAGCGATTACCCTGCCTAGATTCAATTTTTGGGTAGCCGAATTCGCAAGAATTCAGACAGTCGGCGATGACGATGTCAAAATCTAAAGTCTTCGATGCCCAACGACATCTTCTACGAGGACAAACCCCAATTTTCAACCAGGACAATTTACGGGAAAACTAATTGTTTATGCTAATGGCCGCTTGAATACAACCAGAATTTAGGCACCGAGTGTTCGCAATAGCCACGAAAGCTTTCAATCTGTTACCATTTCTCGATGTAGTGCACAGCGAACGCACGAGGCCACCCGCCGGCAAACTGACATGAAAACTACGTTTATTTGAACTTAGTTTCGTCGACGCTTGTAGAACACAGGTGCATGAGCCCCCAAAGTAGAGCGAACTTGCCGTTTCGGAAGATTCGTTCGGAAGGGCTTAAGGGTGAACTTGGTTGTCGCTCTTCACAATGCATAACCATCGCTTTAATGAACAAAAGTATTGATTTCGGTCGCTCCATGAATCAGCCAACTCCAGACAACGCTTCTAGCAATCCATCGAGCCCGATCTCTGGTGCGTCGGTTGACCGTACTTCGGGACAATCAGATGCTCCGGTAGCATCCAATTTAACCACGGGCGGTTCTGGCGTTGCGAAAAGCGAAGCGTCGCCAAGCCATCCAAAGACCTCCACAAGCTCGTCAGCTTGGATTCGCGAGACGGTCGAAAGTTTGGCGGTCGCCTTGATCTTGGCATTTCTTTTCCGAGCCTTCGTTGCAGAAGCCTTTGTGATCCCGACGGGTTCGATGGCTCCCACCTTGATGGGCGCTCACAAAGACGCCAGTTCAACGGAAACGAGATTTGGTTATCAGTGTGGTGCGAGCATGGAATTCAATACGAACACAGGCGCGAACTCGTCGATGGCTGTTGTTGGGACGATCGATCCGCTATCGCGTTTCGAACAACCGGTCGACCTGCGCGATAATCGGAACGACACAACGTTCTCCGGAGATCGAATCTTAGTTAGCAAGTTCAGCTATCTTTGGAGCGATCCACAACGATGGGATGTGGTTGTCTTTAAGTACCCTCGTGATGCTCGCCTGAACTATATCAAGCGATGCGTGGGCATGCCTAACGAGTCTCTTCGAGTTCGTCATGGAGATATTTATACTCGTCCTAAAACATCAGAAGAGCAGGCTGCTTCAACAAAGAACGACACGGACTTTTCCATTGCAAGGAAGCCGCCACACGTTGTCGAGGCGATGCTTCAAGCGGTCTCGGACACGAACTATCTTCCTCACCGCGCTGTCGAGGCCGGGATGCCTAGTGTATGGCAACCGAGCCTTCCTCCCGGAAAAGGTAATCTCGGTTTTTCGTCCTCGGATGTGTCCCCGGCGGTAATGCCGATCGAGAATGGTTGGGTGGTGAACCAGTCGGTTCCAGCGGAAAGTTCCCGAAATGGTGTGGTTCAATGGTCGGCACAACTGGAGAAACCGAAACCTGACGGATCGTCGGCTTGGCTAAGGTACTACCATCGAGTCCTTTCGCCGCTTCAGTGGACAAGCATCTTGGAAACCGGGAAGCTTCCGGCAGCAATACTGCCTTATTCAAGTCGACTCATCTCGGACTTCACAGCCTACAACGGGGCGATCAAGACCGAGCGATTCAATGTGTTTGACAAGTTTGGGAAACTTTCCAAGGACTATTCCACTGACTGGCTCCCGAGCGATGTTTCAAACCCAGCCGCTTCGTCCTTCAGTCGCTACAGCAGCCGCTTTGAAACCGATGGGATGCATTGGGCACCGGATCTGGCTTGCGAATTCGACATCGATTTTCAGAACAGTCAGGTCCCGCAGGACACGACTCGTTCAACCGACCCATCAAGAACATTGACCCTCGACTTAGTTGAAGCGGGTGTCCACTATCAATGTGTCATTGACCTCAACGATGGCAAAGCAACACTCGCAGCCAATCGTGACGGCAAGTCGCTCTCGGTTTTCGAAGGTGAAAAGGGCGATTTGGTTCAGACACCTTCGGCAGCGACCTCGCTTCGTGCGAACGGAAAACACACGATCAAGTTTGCGAATGTGGACAACACGCTGCACCTTTGGATTGATCGGACTTTGGTTCGTTTTTCGCCCAGCAACCGAATTAGAACCGATTTGGAACAAGACTTCGAAAACCATCGGCCGCAATCGTCCGCTCAAGATCCGTTGGATGCGGCTCCCGTTGGGATTGGATTGGGTGGAGTTGCAGCTCGAATCAGTCGCGCACGAATTTGGCGAGATGTCTATTACATTGCGGTCGAAGGTGAAAATTCAAATATGATCGACAATCAAAACTTCGATGCAGAACTCCTGCAGTCGGTCAGTGCGGCTGCCCTGACGAATTTTCTCAAAGCAACCTATGCGACAACCACCACCGAACTCTTTACGAGCCGAACAGCTGTTTTGCGGGACGCGCTTTTTTCCACCCCTGAACTCTGGGAGAAGAGCCCACTTTTCAAGAATCGCGAAACGGTCCAATTCGAGCTCGGTGACGGCCAGTTTTTTCCCATGGGAGACAACTCGGCGGCCAGTTCGGACGCGCGGGCATGGACTCCGGACCATTTCGTACCAAGGCGACTGCTGATTGGACGAGCGGTCGTCGTGTTCTGGCCGCATCCTTGGATAAAGTCGATCTTATCGGTCAATATACCCATACCCAATTTCTCTCGAATCGGACTGATTCGGTAGGGTTTTGCACTTGCAGCAAATTCTTCGATCGCGATACTACCGGACTTCCAAAATTTGTACCCCCCGGTTCGACAGCGGTTCACGCGATGATTGAGACACTTGAAGTAGTAAAACGAGACGCCCAAGGTTCCTGGAACGTAAGAAAGTTGCGTGCGACTGGCTACGTCCCAGCTATTCTTTACGGCCACGGCGAAGAGAACGTTTGCTTGTCAGTAAGGAAAGAGGCGGTAGCTGCCCTGATTAAGCATGGCTCGAAGCTGGTTTCGCTGACCGGTTCGATCAAGGACACGGCACTTCTTCGAGAAGTTCAGTGGGATACCTTCGGCAGCAACGTGATTCACTTGGATCTGGCTCGGGTTTCTCAGTCGGAAACGGTCGACGTTACCCTTCCGATTCAGTTGCACGGTGAAATAGCATCCGCTGGTGGTGGCCAGCTCCGTTTTGTTACACACGAAATTACGATCAACTGCCCAGCGGCATCCATTCCTGATCATTTGACCGTTGAAATTTCCGGTCTTCAGCTTGGAGCTTCCATCCACGTGAGTGATGTCAAGCTTCCAGCAGGGGCGACAGCTGTCACCCTCGGATCGGTAGTAGTGGTTCAAGTCGTAGCACCAGCCGGCGCCGTGGACGAGGCTGCTGCTGTTGCAGTGGAACCAGAGTTGATTCGCAAGGAGAAGGCTGACGCGGCTGCTAAGGCTTAGTCGCCAGAGTAGTTTTGTTGGGTTAGCAATGTGGAGCAGTCGTTGTCCTTGATTGTTGGCTTGGGGAATCCCGGTGCCAAATACGACAAAACGCGACACAATATTGGGTTTGATTGTTTATCGGAATTACACCGACGAATGGGTTCGACACCTCTGTCGACCAAGTTCGAAGGGCAGTTTTCCAAAGGCTCGCTAAAAGGGATGCCGGTCATTTTGTTATGGCCGCTTACCTACATGAACGCGAGCGGACGATGTGTTAGTCAAATAGCGAGTTTTTTCAAAATTCCTAATGACCGACTCCTTGTTTTGTGCGATGATTTGAGTCTTCCTCTGGGAAAGCTGCGAGTAAGAAAGCAGGGTTCCAGTGGCGGGCAAAAAGGATTGGCTGATATCTTAACTTCGTTAGGAACTCAGGAGATTGGTCGGCTTCGCGTCGTCATCGATCCTCCTCCTTCGAACTGGGATGTTGCTGATTTTGTTTTGAGTAAATTTTCCGCGGACGATCGCATCGTGATTGACAATGCGATCGCTACCGCGTGCGATGCGGTAGAACATTGGCTGGTCAATGGAATCGCCGCTTGCATGAATCAGTACAATTCCAGTCAATCGAATCATTGAGAACAGTCTCAGGAGAATTGCTTTGGCAAAAGTGACATACGAGTGTTTGTATTTGTTTGACTCGAATCGCTATGCGCGGGACGCGAGTGCTTGTTCGGACTCGATTCAAGATTCGATCACTTCATTTGGTGGCGAGATCCTTGTTAGCCGACTTTGGGCCGAGCAAAAATTGGCTTACCCAATCGATGGCCATCAAAAGGGTACCTACTGGCTGATTTATTTCACGTTTGATTCGCTTCGGTTGACTGAACTCAATCGTGCTTGCCAATTGAACGAAAACTTGATTCGCTGGTTGTTCACTAGAATTGACCCACGATTGGTCGAGCCTCTAGTAGAGCATGCGAAGGGTAAAGTAGCATTGCCACGACCTGAAATCATCATTGAAGATGAAGACGACGATGCTGTTGCAGTCGGATCAGGTGCTGGCGATCTAGATGGCGACGACTTTGATCGGGATTAGTTTGCGCCGAAAACAGCGTAGCCTCGTCTCTCCGAGACGAGAGCGTTTGCGTCTCGGAGAGACACCACTACGTGGATAACAGTGAGAATATAGAGGTTGGTTTGGTAGTTGCCGGGACTGGTTGCTATTGGTACACTTAGGGACAGTTGTTCACTGTTTTGGGGTTTTAGCAGGAGAGTCCAGATGGCAAGCTACAATCGTGTAATTTTGATGGGAAATTTGTGCCGCGACGTGGAGTTGAAATACACTCCTGCAGGCCTGCCGGTAACTGAAATTTCCTTGGCCGTTAACGACAAACGCAAGACGGCCAGCGGTGAATGGGTTGAAGAAGTGACATTTGTCGATTGCACCCTTTTCGGTCGCACGGCAGAAATCGCAGGAGAATATCTCGCGAAAGGTTCTCCGGTCTTTTTGGAAGGCCGTTTGAAGCTTGATACGTGGGAAAAGGATGGTCAGAAGAGAAGTAAAATGCGGGTTGTCTGCGATAAAATGCAGCTAATCGGCGGCCGAAGTGGCGGAGAAGGTGCAGCGGCGAGATCCAAGCCGCAAGCCTCATCGTCAAACACACGCTACCCAGACGCTGCAATGCAAATGGATGCAACTCATGAGCATCATGAGGTGTTTGAAGAGGAAAGCCCGCTTCCGTTTTAAAGCGAATTCAGTTATTTAATTTGATACGTAGTATTTGAAGATTGAAGTTTTAGGTTATTAAGTCATGGTTGCTACAAAAAACAAACCAAAGGTCCGTCACTTCAGCCGCTTGCCAAAAGGTCCAAACGGCGGCATTCAATTGATGCTCATCCAAAACGTCGAGCATGTAGGTAAGGCTGGCGATGTCGTTGAAGTGAAACCTGGCTTCGCAAACAACTTCCTTCTTCCGGAAGGGCTTGCAATCGTTGCAACAGATCACCACAAGCGGATGATCGAGAAGCATAAGGCGAAACTCGTCGAACTTGAGAAGCAACGTTTGTCTGATCTTCGCGCTCTGGCTGAGAAAGTTGGTAAGCAGTCGATTAGCATTGAAGCGAATGCCAACAAGGAAGGCCACCTTTACGGTAGCGTTGGTGCAGTTGAAATTGCTGCGAACCTCAAAGAAGCTGGCTTTGCAGTCTCTGAAGACCAAGTTCGCTTGGCTGGCCCACTTCGTGAGCTTGGCCTCTACACCGTCAAGGTACAGTTGCACGCGGACATCATCACCGACCTCAAAGTCTGGGTGATCCCAACTGCTGTCGCTGAAGGCGAAAAGTAAGAAACAATCGGGTGCACCGATTCATCATCCGTCGACGGCCGGTCAAAAGTCGGTCGACAACGATGGGGCTGTGGCGGAACTGGCAGACGCGCTAGACTTAGGATCTAGTTCCGAAAGGAGTGCAGGTTCGATTCCTGTCAGCCCTATCTTTCCTGAAACAAGCGAGTCTCTTCGGAGACTCGCTTGTTTCACGGAGTTCTTATTGTGACGATTTTCTCGTTGCGAACGATTTCAATCTTCGCCTGCTGGGCAAGTGCTTGAAGCAACGAATCCAAAGTCGCATCCTTCAAATCAAGAGTAATTCGACGCTCGGAAATGTTTTCCGGTAGCGGCCACGGTGTGACTTCGATGCCAGCCTGATCTCGAAGGGCTGAGAATACTGCATTCAGTGTCCCTTGGAGCTTCAGTGAGAATCGGGAGTTCTCGAAGGACTGCCGAGATTTCGGTTTGACCGACCGCGCAGTCAAGCGTTCGATCTCCAGTGCGTTTGCCCTACGAACAAAATCGCGATGCGCTGCGACGGGAGCGTCGACCTTCCAAAGATTCAGCGGTGTCTTCTTTACGACAGCAGTAGGCCACACCGACTTCCACTCTGTAAACGATCCTTTCCCAACAGCCATCATCTGCTTGGGTGAGTAATCAAAGCTGACGTTTTCGGTTGGCACCATCGGGATGATTACCCATTGCTCTCGCTGCTGTGGTTGACTGCTGGGACGTAACGTCATTGCGAAGCCCGTCAAAACGCTAGACCACTGTGTCGCAAAACTACCGGCCGGAAGGTTGTTTGGGGACCAAAGATCATGCTCGATTAGATCAAGACCTTCTAAGGCGAAATCTTGCATTTGGGCGCGTTCGCGAAACAATTGCCTTGGCTCCGACGGGTTGGTCCACTCCCAGCGGTCTACAGCCTCACGACGTGAATCGGCTAGCTTGGAGGAAGCCATTTGCGTTGCCATAGAGAGATTCCAGAATGCTGACTCTGCGGCTGCGGAATGTGATCTTGGTGCAAAGTAAACAATCTGGTTTAGGTAGGCGATCTCGCAGTTGCAGTCTTCAGCGAGCTTTTCAATCGCTGACTGGACGGTGGCATTGGTGTCGGTAGAGAGCGAGATCTGCTGATCCCCATCAACGCGTCGATCGATCCAAAAGACGATCTCGTGGGATCGGGCGAGTTCGTCGAGAACAGACTTCATGGACACATTTTTTGCGAATTGGCTAAATGGGCTTTTGAGAGCGCTAAAAAGACGGAAAGAATCGATATTTTCGTAAGGATTTTTGAGTGGCTGTGCTATCAAAACACTTGGTGAAATGCCCACGAAAACCGCAAAAATAGCAAAGATAGGCAAAGAGAATTGGGCCATTTATGCTCCGTCAGATCGCCTGTGAGTTCATTCTGAATTTATTGTCAATCAAATTGATTACGATTGTACCAAGAACGCGGATTTGACGCCGATTGCCGGTAACGAACCGAGCAACTAAACTAAGCCGTGCCCTGGGCGGGCAGTACGTCGGAAAGTCAATGCAAACCCGAGACGCAAAACACCATGAATAAGTCGCAGCCGCAATCATCGGGCATATTATTACTTTACAAGCAGTTTCTGTCGGATGGTGACTCGGCTGCGTGGATTTGTAAAGTTGCCGAGAATTATTCGTTTGTTACGTTAGCGCGTCTCACCGATTCCGTGCAACCAACCGTGCGACAAGCGGCGGTATTTGCGCTTGGAATGATTGGAAATCGCGAAGCGATTGAATACCTAGCACCTCGATTGAATGACAGCGACAAGAAGGTGCGCGTGCTTGCGGATGACGCAATCAAAGCGATTGAAAGTCGTAACATTCCTTTACGTGGTCGCGCGATGCTCGAAAGAATGTTGGTGCAAATCGAATCGAATCACATTCTGGCAGCAGTATCAACGGCCAATCGTATTATCGCATCCTATCCGCAAGCATCTGAAGCCTACTGCCGTCGTGCTCTAGCCCATTTCAATCTCGGATTGATTCACGACGCGATTCAAGATTGTCGTCAGTGTATCGCGCTGGCTCCTCACAGCTACATGGCGTATGTAGGGCTTGGGCAGTGCTTACTGGAACTGGACAACCCTCGGCAAGCTTTAGAGGCATTTCGAGACGCGGTTAGAATCTATCCAGATTTGGATACGGTAAGGATCCAGATCAAGCGGCTTGAGCGCATGCTTCGAGAGACAACTTAAGTTAACCAGTTTTAAATAGAAACTGATAAAGCTTTTCTTCGCGTGGTGACTTCCGTTCAGCCGGCCAAACAGATGAGTCAATAAGCATTTGGGATTGTAATAGGACGGATGCTTGCGGATTGACCGACTTCAAGATCCGCAATTGGCTTCTCGTGACACCTCGAACTTTCGCTAAGTGAACGAGCATGCGTTTGGGTGAAGAATACGGACGGAGCCACCAGGCCCTCACGATGGTTGACAGCTTCATCGTTGCGATGACGGCAGCAAGCAAAACAAACGGAAGCAGAATCCAGGTGAAATCGATCCCGACTGCTTGTTTGAATTCTGCTCGGAGCAATACCAACTCGCGCGCGAGCTCATCCCACAACATTGGACGCCTCCATCACGGTTGCATTTTGAAGCGGTTTATAAAGCGACTTTGGAGTTACGGGATGAGCGGCGCTTGCTGTGACTGATTTGTATCGATCTAAAGCGAAAGCGGCTTCTTCACGAATGACTTCCTTGGGATCATCCAGAAGGGCTCGTAGCGTTGGTTGGAGCTTCAATGACGGCGGGAAGTAAGTTGCTGCGATCACCCCCTTGCATCGAATTGCGGGAGTCGGCGAAAGCATATAAGCCTTCAACGATTCCTCCCAATCTCGCTGACCGAGAATGACCACTTTGGCAAACTGCTCAAGGTACTCGTCATTCTTGGAAGACAGTTTATTGATCATGTGCTCACAATTGAAATCTTGAAAAAACATCTCCATTGCATCTTGCAGTGGCTTGGCGAAGCGAGGTGCCTCGTCGAGTAAATACTGGAGGTTTTCGCGATTTGTCGCTTGAGCAGGAAGCGGTCCCATTCGAACCAGAGGAGCTTTCCCAAACTCAAAATCATCCAGTCCAATAGCAGTCATCAGTTCGGTGTGGCTGGGAGGCGCATGCAATTTGAGCATATCGGCGACAGCGATTCCAACCTGTTCACGATGGTGAGCGAGAAAATATCGAACACCTTTCAAGAACCATACTAATGGTCCGCCTGTAATCGAAAGCAACCGCCAGAGATTCAGTCGATCCTCAAGCGGAAGTTCATTGTCATCGGGTTCAATGGTGATGCAGCAAACGGGTGTTCCGTATTTTTTGAGACGCTCGATCACATGATCGGTCAGTTCGCGGCGCATGCATTTCGCGAGGGACTTCCCAAGTAGCCGATCGCGACGATCGCGAAAGATAATCTGCTGTACATCGTGCGACAGATAGTGCTTCCAAAGTACTTGAACAAGCAAATCGATCGCTTCGGCGCATCCCGTGGTTTTCCAATGGCGAGACAGAAGCTTGAACGTTTTGGTGTGAGAGTCATTCAGTATGCTTTGGAGCACCGCGTCATCTGGAACCAAGCAAGCGAGAAAGGCGTCGACTATCTTTGCGTTGCGGTGACTGGAGTAGTTCTCGAGTGAATGATGTAGCAACTGGATAAAGCGATCGCGGAAATCGGTAGACATTCCTGTTTCACGAGTACGCCCCCCAAGCCGCAGCGACAACTCCATGAGCAATTGCCCCGCAATCGGTCCGTAAGGTGAAGCCGTTTGTTCGGCGGTTGTGATCAAGACAGGCAGGGCTTCCAGCATCTCGCAAGCGACTGCTGTTTTTAGTGCATCTGGAAACAATTCATGATGGTCGTCCGCAAGAATCTCAAGGACTTCCGAAACAAAACGGTATCCGATATTTTTCAAACTAGGTGACGCGTTTGCATAGTGAGCCCCGAGACTGCGAATCAGAATATCCTTCGCCTCTTTTTCAGGTCGACCACTTAGATTGATGGCAGCTTCGAATCGAACGGATTCATTTGTGCTTTGAAGGAGCGCCGCGAAAAGGTCTAGAGAGGATAGATTCCGTGTCTTACCGAGCCATTGAATACAGGTGAGCGCTGAAGTCATGTTGGTCAAGTTACATGGAGGCTGTCTTTGAGCGAATGAAATATTAAGCAAAAGGCTTCTGTTCGTAGCAGATTTAGCGAGACATCTGACGACCGTAGGTTTCTCCGTTGCTTCCGCCGACTCCTGAATTCTTCGTTCACCAATTAACTACGCATCCAAGAAGTCGCAGATCTCGCGCTTCTCTACATCGTTCCAAATTTGCCGATTGCTTGAGACTTCGAATAGCTTTTGAGAAAACCAAGGGCCCGCTACGGTCAAAGAGTCTCAATATCGGGAATAGATCGATTGTGCTAGCAAAGCTAATCCGATGAACTGGAATTGATTGCGAACGACATAAATCTGTAATAGTTGTTGTGGTGAGTATGCAGACCGGTTTACCAAGCAAAGGATTGCTCGTGTTTTCCAAACTATTTCGATCTTCAAGCGTTCCGTTCGTGGCTCCGTTTTGGACGTCTGTTCTTGTCGGATCAGCGATGGCGACCGGCTTTTACGTTGTAATTTTGAAAACGCCCTTTTCGCATCCTCTACTCAATCGATATGTGCTCTGTCACGCAGTAGCAATCGTATCGGTTTACATGTTCATGATTGCGTTAGTGTCGATCGTTCAAAAGTTGATCGCTGCTCTTATCCAATCGCAATTGGCTGTTGCCGGTTGTCGAGTCTTGGATGAACTGGCAGCGTCAGCAGCGAACACTTCTCCGATCGACAACGCATCGTGGCTTGGAACGCTATGGAAGGCTCAAACTACTGAGCTTTGTCAATCGTGGTTCGGGCAACGCTTGGAAGCAGTCCTCTCCCGTCAAGTCGCTCGCGGATCATGTCGTTTACTGGAAGACGATTTACACGAACTGGCGGATAAAGACGCCGATCAGCAACACGAGAGCTACGGCTTGGTTCGCATGATGACATGGGCTATGCCTATGCTCGGATTCTTGGGAACGGTTATCGGTATTTCAGACACGCTTGGGCAGATGGACACCAAGGCTCTTGCAAGCGGCTCCCAAGAGGCTATGAATTCTCTTACTGCCGGATTGTATGTCGCATTCGATACAACAGCAGTCGGACTGGTGCTCACGATGGCAACCATGTTCGTGATGTTTGGTGTCAGTCGAGTCGAGATCGCATTGCTTGGCACCTTGGATGACTCGATCGCGAAAGCCCTTCAAGGCATTCTGAGCGAACCTGAAGAAGACAACTCAAAGGACTTCTTCCAAGTTGAGAAAACAGTCCGTCTAGTGACCGATCAGTTCCTGGTTGCAATTGATCGTGTCGTACAAACACAAGCAGACGTTTGGAAGGGATCCATCGCAGAGACGCAGACACGATGGAGCGAGATATCCAACACCGCAGGAGCAACACTCCAAACGTCATTAACCCAAGCACTTGATGAATCTCTTGGGAAGCACGCGATCGATTTTACTCGAGCTCAACAAGACGGAGTCGCGCAGCTAGATGCAAGGTATCAGCAGTGGCAAACGACGCTCTCAGAGCAGACTCGCACGATTCATACTCAGCATGAATCGATGGCAACCACGATGAATCTGCTTCGCGAGTTGGTAGACAAGTGCGACGCGTTTCGGATGATGGAAGAGGGGCTTCAACAGAATCTTTCGCGGCTCACCGATGTGGATCGATTCCACGAAGCAGCAATTTGCTTGACGGAAGCCGTTGCTGTTCTTGGTACGCAAATGGAACGTGCCGGATACATCGGCAAGCAAGCAGTACGACGTAGCAACAATGTCGCTCCCGGTTCCAGTACGCTTCCGATAAGGAAGGCTGCATGAGTAGCGGCTATCGCAGCAGAGCTCAGCGACGCAACCGACCCGCGCGTGGTGAAAACTTAGCTCCCGCGCTTTTCCCGTTTCTTGCAGTGCTCGTATGCACGATGGGTGCGCTTGTGCTGATCCTGGTTTTAGTGGTTAGCCAAGCGAGCGCTTCAGCCAATCGTCCGACGCCAGCAGACGAGAAATTGCTAGAGGCTTCGGACTCGGTCCATCTGATGTCGGAAGAAATGATCGCTCAGCGTGATCGTCAGCAAGAGGAAATCGAACGTCGGCGTTTGGAGCTAACTGCGGTGGAAGATCATATCTCGCGGCTTGTCACCGAGCTCGAGCACTATCGCGAGATGGCTAAGGCGCTCGACACTCGGCTTGAACAAAGTGAAAGTGAACGAGCTGAGAAGCTTCGTAAGGTAAATGATCTAGAATCGAAGATAGAACTTGAAAAAGATAAACTGGAAAAGCTTACAGAAAAATCGAAGGGCAACTCACCCGCCTTCGCGATTTTTCCTTATCAAGGCAAAAACGGAACGACACGCAGACCGATCTATCTAGAATGCGTTGAAGCTGGTGTCATCATACAACCTGAAGGCACCTTGGTTTCCATTGATGATTTGAAGCCGCCCTTCGGTCCCGGTAACCCGCTCGATGCGAGCTTAAGATTGATCCGCAGCGAGTTTCAAAAACTGGATCCGAACTCCTCGTTGAGTGTGTCGCCCTATCCGCTTCTGTTGGTCCGGCCCAATGGAATTAAATCGTATGTCTTAGCACGCGCGGCGATGGCTGGTTGGGACGATCAATTTGGTTATGAACTTCTCGACCAGAATATGCCGCTCGCGTTTCCGCCCACGATTCCTGGATTGGCAAACCAACTTGAAACCAATCTTGTGATTGCCCGCGAACGTCAGATCGCTTTGGCCGCAGCCATGCCCAGACGCTACGCCGGCGGGCAGCCTTGGGAAGAAGACTTCGACGCAATTGGCTCCTCAGGTAACGCGGGTTCTGGCGATGGCGGTTCCGGCGGAGGGGGGGCTGGAAGTGGCGACAACGCTTCGGATGGCGATTTAAGCTTCGGCGAAGATTGGACGGCAATCGATAGCACGTTTGTTCGATCACCGGTCCAGCCAAGCAGTCGTGCTCAGATAGCTAACGGTGCTTCTTCGCAGTCGCCTGGCAATGCGTTGAATAATCGTCTCGGAGGCTATCAGAATCAACTTCAACCTGCACCAAGATCTCCATCCAATTCGGCGGCGAATGCAATTGGTTCATCGACCGCTAATTCGACGGCGAGTCCAACGGCAAACGATGCAACCCAACTCGGTGTTAACACAACTCCGATAACGAATCCATCGAGTAGCTCGGCATTCAGTCCAGCTGAACTCAACGGCGCGGTTCCAATTGCCGGACAACCAGGCAGTTCAACTACTGCGGCCGAAATGTTTTCCCCGAACGATTCTTTGAGTCAAAACGGCGATTCAGCAAATGCAGGGACCAACACCGGAATGGTAAACGGTCCCAATAGTGGATCTGCTGCTTATGGTAATTCAAACCCGAATCAGTCGAGCGGTATCAACAGTCCAAGTGCCAGCGGCGGATCAACGTCACTCACACAAAGCAACACACTGGAACCAGCTCAGAACGGACAAGATCCATCACAAGCTTACGCACCGATGACCGCTCGAGACAGGGATGCGATGAATGCGAGCCCTGCAAACGCGACTTCTTCTAATGCGAATTCTATCGACAAGCGAAGCAAGTCAAACGCTGCGACAAGCTCGAATGGTACGCCGACCAAGCAAGCTCAAGCTAAACCACAGCGACGGCCTCGATCGAATGAATCGAGCATTGCCGGAGGCCATAATTGGTCATCCCGTCGCTATAGTCCAAATAGCACTGCGGTCTCACGGCCTGTGAACTTAGTCGTGATGGAAGATCGTTGGCTCGTTATGCGAGATGATGCGATCGATAAGATTGAAACAACTATCACGCTGGAGAAAGGCCCACTGGAGGCACGAAATCAGCTCTTTCAAGCAATCAGCGACCGAGTTGATTCGTGGGGTGTCGCCGTCTCCGAGGGCTACTGGCAACCGAAGCTAACCATTGAGGTCACGCCTCAAGCCGGCCTGAGTGCTCAGCGATTGCAGAAGCTCTTGGAAGGGAGCGAGCTCGATGCCGAATTTATTCCGCTACAATCGACGAAGCGATAATCATCTATTATGAAAAAGCGACATCGCGAAGATCTAAGCGTTGGTGACGACGCGTTTTTAGATACCGTTGCAAACTTGGTCGGTATCCTGATTATCTTGGTCGTCATCGTAAGTACCGGTACCAAAAGCGCTGCCGATCTCTTGGCAACGCAGCGCATTGCCGAAGCGGCTGAAGCGATGCAAAAGCCGATGGAATCCGCATCGAACATTCAAAAAGATCTACTGCGTCAAGTCGATCAACTGAATCAACACACCATCGAAGTCGCATACCGCAAAGCCGAAAGAGACGCGATGCTCGATCAAGTCTTGCAAGCCAAAGCCTTGATCGATGAAGAATCAGAAGAGTTGGATGACAAAAGCAAAACTGATATCGAACAAGCGGCCCGTTTGAGCGAAATGGAAAAAGAGCTCGCCAAACTTCTGGAGCAGCAAGGTGAAATCGAAACCACGGAAAAGCCTCCGATCGTACTTCAACATCTCCCAACACCGATGGCAAAAACAGTCTTTGGTAAAGAGATGCATATTATGGTGCGCGAGAACACGGTCACAGTGATTCCTTGGGATCGCTTGGTGGATGCACTCAAGTCTGAAGTCCGCGCACGA
Organism: Planctomycetaceae bacterium; assembly: GCA_027487375.1. Taxonomy (GTDB): domain Bacteria; phylum Planctomycetota; class Planctomycetia; order Pirellulales; family Pirellulaceae; genus JAIYDQ01. Next base: position 9,759 of record JAIYDQ010000453.1, on the reverse strand, counting down.
GTAAAACGCGGAATGAGAGGCGACCAAGTCTCAGGTAAACTAGACCCGATCGATGGTTTCGAGATGTCTTATAGTCTTGTTTCAAAACGTGGCCTCGTCAGCAACGGCGGCACGACTGCAATGGCTCAAATGATTGAACTTGATAAGTTTGAATTAGAACCCGGCCCCGATATCATTCGAGAATCACTCGATCAGTGCCTGGGCATGAATGGACAGCTTCGAATCGATCTATCAGCTTATTCGCCTCGCGAAACCACTGTCACCGCTTGGGTCTACCCCGACAGCTTTGAAACCTTCCGCAAACTGAAAGAAATGCTTTTTGTCGAAGGCTTTATGACCGCCGCCCGCCCGCTACCACATGGCGTCCGCATCGGCGCATCACCGCGAGGAAGCCAAAGTACGGCTCAGTAAAGCAGTCATGCTTCGCGAGAATCCTCCGCAAAAATCCGTCGACCGCTTTCCTATGAATCGCTTGTAAAAGAGTCGATCCTCGACTCCCATTTTCCGAACTAGCGTATTGGATCTGAACAGCTCTAACGAGTACAGGAACCATTCGGAATTTGATCGAAAAATCGTATTGGATGCTGGAGATCAGCGAGAAATTTCATATCTAGGGGGTGATATCTTTCTCGGTCGGTGTTAGGGATAATTGCTTCTGCAGCATATTAGCATTTCCTTTTGATCAACCCGAGATTTCCCGCGAATGCTTTTCTTCGTCCCCTATGGTACCGATGCTCCGGTTTATCATTTTCCATATGCAACGATAGGGTTGATCGTTATCAATGCGTTAATGTTCCTCGGATTCTGCCAAGACTTAGCCAACGACATTCCTCCTGAGTTCGAGACGCCCGACGGTAAACGATTTACCGTTGAGCAATTGGCCATGCATGCGGAAAACGATCAAGATGACGAGTTCATACAAATCGGTGATGATTCGGTCGATCTTTCGAAAGTAAAGCCGGTTTGGACAGAGGACAATATTGGTCGTGCAATGATGCTTTCATTCGGGCAAGGCTACCGACCTTGGGAGTGGGTCACTAATATGTTCATGCATGCGGGTTGGATGCATTTGATCGGCAACATGATTTTTCTTTGGTCGTTTGGACTTGTCGTCGAAGGAAAAGTCGGTTGGCTTCTCTTGTCGTCTATTTATGTTGCGATGGGAGTTGTGCAATCATTCGTGGTGCAGACGATCATGTTTTTTGCCATGGGAGGACATGCGCTCGGAGCCTCTTCCGCTATTTTTGCGTTGCTTGCCGTAGCTGTGATTTGGGCTCCAAGGAACAATTTTGACACGCTTCTCCTCTTCGGTTTTCGGCCATTCACGTTTGAGGTTCCAATTCTGATGTTCGGATTCATTTACGTCGCGATGAACTTTGCTTTTTGGTCGTTGGGAGGACACGGAATGGGTTCTGAAGCTCTCCATCTCACTGGCTTTTTAATAGGGATACCTGTCGGGTTCGTGATGCTGCAAAAAGGCTGGGTGGACTGCGAAGGATACGATTTGATTTCGTATTGGACTGGGAAGGAAGGCAAAGAGTCCGACGTTGGCAAGAAACCTAAGGTCCCCAAAGGCCCCCCACCGAAAAGCGCCGACGAAGAGAATGCCAGTCGTATGACCAGCCAGCAGGCAATCGCAACCATGCAACTACAAATCACGGAAGCGATTCAAGAAGGCAACATGGATGTAGCAGTAGCGATTCAACGCAAGCTTGCCAAGTCGCATCCGAACGCATCCTGGCAGCAACCGCAGTTGTTCGCAATCATCCAAGCCTATCTCAAAATTAAAGACTTCGCAAAAGCAGAGCCTTTGATGGAAGAGCATATCGCTCTGTTCGATAAGCGACAGTTTGCGATTCAAGTAAGCCTCGTTAAATTGTGGCTTCAGTCGCAACGCCCACGTCACGCACTTCGCTATATTGATGGAATGAACCCCGCGTTTCTACTTCCCGAAGAATCAAAACAACTCGAGCCATTAGTTGCCTACGCAAAAAAACAGATCGCCATGGGCGTGCTCGAAGTAAGCTGACCGCCTATTTGGCGTCGCTCGATGACAATCTAGATCCCTTTTTGCCATGCGGCTATCCAGCCAAACGAACAGCCATTGTAAATGAACGTAGATGAAGAAGCTCGCAAGGCACTCGCGGATGGGTTTAAGGACATTGAAAACCAGTTCCAACTACCTGGACCGTTCTCGGATGCTGTGCTTTCTGAAACCGAGCGCACCATTGATGCATGCGATATCAACGGCCGCCCAAAGTGGAGAGAAGGACGACGCGATGCCACCGATCTTCCGCTGGTTACTCTCGATCCAGCAAGTTCAACCGATTTAGATCAAGCGTTCGCACTCGATGAAGATGGAAGCTCGATCGTACTTTACTACGCCCTCGCAGATGTCGGCGCGTTCGTATCTCCGGAAAGTGTAATTGAGCAAGAAGCATGGCATCGTGGTGTCACGATTTATGGACTCTCCGAAAAGATTCCTTTGTATCCCAAGCAGATTTCACAATGGGCGGCTAGCTTGCTACCCCATGAAAAATTACCCCGTGGAAATGCAATCAGTGGAGATCGACCTGCCGTCTTGGTAACAATTAGTATTCGTCCCGACGGAACGATTGACTTGAGGACGATCGAACGCGTAATCTGCGCCAGTCGCTCAAAGCTGGCATATGACACGGTCGATTTAGATACGATCCCTCACCTCAACGAGTTCGCAAATCGAATGTGGGCGAACGAAACAGCTCGCGGCGCGATTCGCGTTGAGTTCCCGCAACAAGAGGTAGTCAGTGATCCACAAGCTCCGGGAGGCGTAAGACTGGAACTGCGCGCGAGAAACCATGCGGAGTCGGTTAACTCGACGCTGTCGCTTGCCGTGAATCTCGCGATTGGAGATCTCTTTTTGCAGAATCAAATAGGAATCTTTCGAGTCATGGACGAACCGACACCTCGATCGATTGAACAACTGCGACGCGCGGCCCATGCGCTCGATATCCGTTGGCATAAAGAGGAAACCCTTCAAGATCTTCAACGACGGATGGACCCAGCCAACGCAACGCATCAACGGTTTTTGTTAGATGCACGGCGAAGTGGCGGACGAGCAACTTACACGGTGTTCGCTCCTTCGAAAAAGCCATGGCATTCCGCAATGGCAGCGACATATACGCACGCCACAGCCCCCATGCGGAGATTAGCTGACAGGTACGTTTTAGATCTCGCCGAGTGCCTCGCAAACCAGCGAAACCCGACGGCTGATTTTTTGGAAAAGCTGAGTCAACTTCCTGAAGTAATGCTACGTTACGAAACTCGTGCCAACAATGTCGATCGGGCAGTGATTGACCTTTTAGAAGCAGTTGCCCTTCAGAATCGCATCGGTGAGGTCCTGATAGCCGAAGTGATTGATACCGAAGCTAGCATCGTACAAACGGAAGAGGCGGCTATTCGAACACGAGTTCAGAAGCTACCGAAGCGGATCGCCGAAGGCCAGAAAATCCGAGTTCGAATCGACGGGGCTGATCCGGTGCAACGACGTGTTACACTTACGTTCGTGGACATCGTTTAGGTACTCAATAACGATTCCGATTGTAAACTTGCATTCGTATCGAAGACTTCAATTCCTTCTAATTCACCAAGCGGCCATTGGGTATTACACACTTCGCAATGCTCTAAATCAACGCTTCGAGGTTGCCCACACGACATGCATTTTTCGCGAACCCGTACCGCGTAGATCGAAGCGACGACTAACGGTGTTGCGATCCCGAGTGGAATACATGTTAACAGCCAAGCCCATCGCAACTTTCCAGCGATCCCACGCTTGCGCAACATTCGGTTTACGACCCACACCGATGCCAGTACGAAAATGATCCCGAGGATTGCCAAATACACGAGAATCGATTTCCGCTCCATCAACCACTCAACAAGCTCGGCGGACTCACCGCGATTTGCCCAATAAATGAAATGCGCGAAGCTAGCAATCAACATGAGAGCTGGTGGAAGCGTTGCGTTCACTGGATTGGCCAGAGCATTCGAACTCGATTCGTCCTTGGGTACAGGAAGCTCTTCCGACGTGCCATCGAATTTCAACAAAAAATACTTCGGCGAGAATGAGTCAACCATGACTACATAGCCGGCCTGTGTTCGCAACAAGCTGTGCGGTTTACGGTTTGCAAATTGTACTGGTAACGCGACCGACTGAATCAGTTTAGCTCGGATTGCTTGTTCCTCTCCTTTGCGGCTCAAAGTTTTTGTACCGTTATCATCGATCGTTACAGTCTGTGCATCGGTTGTCCATTCTTCCGAATCGTTTTCGTCAAGTAGTTGATACTCGCGAACCTCGCCGTCAACCACCACTACTAAGCGATGGACATCCAAAATAGGAATGGTACTGAGTTCAGCAGCACTTACGTTGCCTTCGACCAGTCTATTGAGAAGCACATCAGGTGCGTTTGAACGGTACCGCTGAAGAGCATAGACTCCTTTGCTGTCGAAGTAAGCTCGAAAGCCAGAAGGCCCATTCAGAATCTCTCGCAGATTCACAAAAGGTTTATCCGGTAGCGAGTTGGGTGAATGGATACCCTCTTTATCGATGATCGAATCCAAACGTGGCCGCTCACGGTCAATGACCGAATATCTCAAGAGATAGCCCCGGCGATCAATTACATTAGCCCAAATCGGATGGTTCCAATAGTTATACTGATCGGAGTACAAACTTTGAAACATCGTCGATGGGTCCGGATCATCTGTCAAATACTGCATGGATCCAAGTTGCATTTTCTTAGGCATGAACGAGAATTCGTTGGGTACGACACCGATTTGGATCTTGCTTCCGAATATGGATCCATTGCTCTTCTCTACGTTTGACTTGAGGAGATCTTCAGGCCTAGTGCTCACCGCCCAAGGCTCACCGGTACTGAGGTCGAACTTCGTTTCAAATTCTCGCCGCTCTGTCCGATGAAGTAATGAACCAAGTGGCGACAGAAGCTGAAGAGCAATGAGCGTACAAGCGAGCGATCCCAAAAAGAGCACGCCGTTGACGCGCCATCCATTTGGTAACGATTGTGCTGCCGGCGGATTCAGCGAAAGTTTTTCCCATGCGTCAACCGCCGCCCAGCAAGTAATCGCAAGCAGAAGCATGTAAACGGGAAACAACCAAAGCCAATCGCTGGTTACGGTACAATAAACAATCATACTCCCGGCAATAGCCAGTGCTGCGAATATTGGAATTGTCTTGGTTCCCCACCAGGAAGCGCCTCGCGACAGACAAAGAATTGCGGCTGGATGCATAATGTAGGCGAAAAATCCCGCAGCGAGCGCTCGTACGATTTGATATGGCCGAACTGGAATGGTTTGAATACCAAACCCGCCTAGGTAGACTGCGAGAAGACTCATCGGAATCAAGATAGCAATCGCATAGATCGTGAAACCTGTTATGAGCTTTGCAAGAACGATCTGCGATGATTTAACTCCTCGATGTTGCAGATAAGCTCGTGGACCGGAGCGGAGATCCAACGCGGATTGTAGAACTCCCAAGGATAACGCAAACAGCCCGCCTAAAAACCCGACGATAGCCGTCAAACTTTTTTCGAAACTCGAGACAAAAGAATAAGACCAAGTGAATCGGATTTCCGGTAGCCAGCAGTAAGCGACGCCCGCGAATAGAACTAGCCCTACAACGAGCCATTTGCTGTTTTCGCGGAACTCTTTGATGAGGAGAGCTTTCATGATGCGGCGCGGGCTCCAGAGAGAAAGGTATCGGATCGACGACTGCGGGCGAGATAAGCAATAACAGCTTCTTCGAAGGTGATGTCCACCGGTTCGCAACTAACCGCTCCAAGCTGTTCTAAAGCAGACAAGGTTGCATCATTTGGATTGGCTACCGTGACAACCCACGAATGCGAGCGACGATGACTATGAATCAGCCCTGGGATTCTTCCGTAGGTTCCAGGGTCGCTGGAAGACTCGATACTCCAAGCCGCAATACGGGATCGGAAATCGTCAAGCTTGCAATCGACCAGGATGCGTCCGGCTACCATGATCGCAATTCGGTCGCATATCCGCTCGATGTCGTCGAGCATATGGCTGCTAATCAATACCGTTCTTGCTCCCGAGTCGTTGAAGTCGAGCAACGTTTCGTTGAGAGCGCGACGACTAACTGGATCAAGGCCCAATGCAGGATCATCCAAGACAAGTAGCTCGGGATCTGACGAAATGGTCGACGCGAGTGAGACGCCAGCTCGTTGACCGCGGCTGAGCCAATTCACCTTCTGCGATGGTGCGATCCCAAAGCGATCGATGGTCGCATAGAACTGCTCGCGACTCCACCGTGGGAACGTATCGCGTCCGAAGGCTTCGCAGTCTTGAACCTTCATCCACGGATAAAGAAAATGTCCTTCCACGGCATAACCGATTCGCACACGATCCTCGGGTCTGAGGTCCTGGCTGTTCCGGCCAAGTATTTCGCATCGCCCTCGGGTAGGAGTCAGGAACCCCATCATCATTCGGATCGCCGTGGATTTGCCTGCCCCGTTCAAACCCAACAGCCCAACAATCGAGCCGCGTGGCACACTGAAGTTAAGATCTTGTACGACAACACGCTTTCCAAAGTATCGAGTCAAGCGATCTGATTGAATGACGTTATCCCGGTTCATGGGTCAATTGCTCCAATTTCGAAGAGATACGTTCAAGGATTTCATCGTTCGAAAAATCGAGCGATAGTGCCTCGGCGGCGAAACGTTCGATCGCGTCATCGAGCCGTCGAGTTCTTTCGGTTTTGGTGAAGATGACTCGTCGTTTCGCAACAAAGACCCCTCGCCCTTGTCGGCTTTCGATCAGTCCATCGCGTTGCAATTCCGCATAGGCCTTAGCAACCGTATTTGGGTTGATGACCAAATCCTTCGCCAATTGCCGAACGCTTGGAAGTGCATCACCAACCGCCAATTGACCGCTCGCAATCTGGCGACGAAGCTGGTCGACGATCTGTCGAAAGATCGGTGTCGTGCTCTGAGTGGTGATTAGAATTTGCATAATAGAACCAAAAGTTACTGTACTGCGATGCATAGTACAGTGTTTGCTTTTGGTGGTCAAGTCTGATTTAGTGAGCATCCCTGCTCATCGTCACCATCCCATCACTCAAACACTTGTAAATCTCTCTCTTTTCCTCTGTGATCTCTGTGCCTCTGTGTTTCAATTTCCAGTCTTTGGTAGCGATTTCGTTAAGTCCTTTTGATTTTGAATTATGGAAACACAGAGGCACGGAGTGGTGGGTGGCGTTCAACGAATAGTATCGAGAAAAGAACGACATTGTGCTCGAAACTTACTTCGTATCGCGGTGTTCAATAGAAAACCTTGCTTTTCGGCGCAGACTTTACCTATAGAATACTGCTAACACACTCTTTTCATTTACTTCTCCGGCCTAGTGCTTGCACACTGCGTCTTGGAAACCTTTTCGACGGCGTATTCCAGATTTACATCTTATGACCTTTTCGATTGCGATTATTGGCGGTGGTCCTGGCGGCTTGATGACTGCTTATCAGTTACAGAAGCGATGTTCATTGCCAATCGAAGTGACGATTTACGAGGCTAGCCCCAGGCTTGGTGGCAAGATTCAATCGAAGCAGTTTTCGCTTCTACCGGCCCCGTACGAAGCGGGTGCCGCAGAACTTTATGATTACTCAGCCGTCGGCGAGGATCCGTTGAGGGAGCTGATTGAAGAGCTCGGTTTGAAGGTCAATCCGATGAATGCCTCGTCGGTGTTTTCATCGGTCATTTTGGATAACCACGTTCTGCGTGACGTGGACGACGCACGCCATGCGTTCTCCGAGGAGACGTGGGCCGCGCTGAAGGATTTTGATCAGCGCGCAAGATCATGGATGAATCCGCAAGAGTATTATGACTCGGATTGGCAAGAGCACGCCACCGATCCAATGCTCTCGGAGAAGTTTTCGTCTATCCTCGCGGCGGTACCTGATGAGACAGCTCGACGTTATCTGCAAACACTCTTACACAGTGATCTGGCAACTGAGCCGCATCAAACGAGCGCTCACTATGGATTGCAGAATTATCTGATGAATCATCCGGAGTACATGAGCCTTTATACAATCGAAGGTGGAATCGAGAATCTTCCGAAAGAACTTGCCGCTAGGATTTCCGCTGAGATACTCTTGGAGGAATCTGTCGTTCGAGTTGAACTCGCGGAAGATGATTCTTTGAGAGTCACTTCCCGCTCGGATGGCGTACTCGAAACGGAAGATTATGACTATGTTGTAGTGGCTTTACCCAACAACTGGATACCGGCAATTCAATGGGGCGGAGAGCTGCTCGCGGATGCCATGCACCGGCATCACGTTCATTACGACTACCCAGCCCACTATCTTCGAGTCACGATGCTCTTCAAAGAGCCATTCTGGCGCTCCGAACTTCAAGACTCCTACTTTATGTTGGATGCTTTTGGCGGCTGTTGCTTGTATGATGAATCTTCGCGAAATGGACACGAAGAATCTGGAGTGCTCGGTTGGCTTTTAGCGGGTGAAGCAGCGATGACGATGAGTAACTATTCAGATGACGAGTTGATACCGCTCATTCTCGATTCATTACCAGAGTCCCTTCGACATGGCTGTGAGTTATTTCTCGAAGGACGAGTGCATCGTTGGATCAGCGCCGTCAATGGGCTGCCCGGTGGACTACCACCAGAAGACATGGATTCGCGGCATATTCCGGAGCCGACGCGGCACCCGAACTTGTTTGTTGTTGGCGATTACCTTTTCGATTCGACTCTCAACGGTGTTTTGGATTCGGCGGACTATGTTGCCGAGTGGTTAGTAGAAGACATGGAAGACGAGCTCGCAATACAAAGCGATGTATCGACCGCTCTCGAGGCGGCCGCATTTCCTCTTGTAAACATCGATTCGACTCTCGCACCAAAGCTTGAGAGCGATAACGTATGACGATTCAAGCAATCACCGTCGACGAGAATGTCAATTTGACGTTGTCCGATGAGCCAGTTGCGATTCGAGTTCGATTCGTTAACGAGTTCGACAATCCAGCCTCGGCATCGATGACGTTCTTGGATCCAACTCTGTGTTATGCGGTGTCTAGTTCGTGCTTACTATCCGATGCTCCTGTACCGAATGCATTGGATGTTCTTGTATTGCCACTTCCAGCAAAGCCTCTATCGACACTTTTGTCTTCTAAGAGAAACCCTACCGAGGGCGATGAAAAGCCGAACGAATGGTTCAACGCCTTTGTTAACGAATCTCGTTCATCTACGATTGTGGTGAAGATGCGTGGAGCGGAGGTGACATGGCGTCCTGGGCGAGCGTTGCTGCAATGCGAGCCAGAACAGACTGCGTCCTTGCTTAAGGCAATCATCGACTTTAACTACTTCGAGAATGAACTCCGAAAAATCGAGTCTGAGATTGCTTCCGGTTGGACCGATTTGGAGGTCGATAAACGCCTTGCTTATCAGGTAACCCCATCCGATTTAGAGCGTAGTGAAATCGTCGGGCGACGTATCGACCAGACACTGCAGCGGCGGATTCGTCATGCGAGGATCGAGCCACATCTGTACTCTCCAAACCCGCAACTAACGGTAGCAGGTCAGAAGCTCGGAGCGGAACTGCGAGAAAAGGCGAACATCGAAGATCGCTCCGAAACAGTTGATAGCCAAATGGAAGTCTTTGAGCATGTTTATGAAATGTGCAGCCAGCGAATGGGTGAATTTCGAGATTCACGGCAAGGTCACACGCTAGAATGGGTAATCATCAT
>JAIYDQ010000097.1 GCA_027487375.1 Planctomycetaceae bacterium | reverse complement strand
CTGTTATTCCCGGAGGTAACACTGTCATATCTTCTTACATGTGCCCATCAAGCCCGCATCCAACCATCGTTCCCGCGACTTACAGCGTTTCTGGTACAAGCGTTGATACTAACATCCAAAGACCGGCATCAATCGGGTATGCGACAACCAGCTACAAAACCTGTGGCGGAACAGAACCAGGCGTTGGTGTCGATCCTTCAGGCAACAACGGGATGATGGCAAAGCTTTATGAAACGCAGGGATTAAAGCTCGCTGCGGTGAGCGACGGCTTAAGCAACACAGCAATGTTGGCGGAATCGACTTATATGACATGCAGTTCCAGCACTTTACGCGGTGGTACTGCAACACCAACTGCTCCTGGTGTTGTCGAAAACTGGCCTATCTGGATTGGGGCGAGCGATGATGACGAAGGATCTCGTGTTACCGGCGAGTTTAATAATCCAATCAATGCGGGCACGAAACCCAATAACTGGTTTAACGCGATTAGTGATGATGCCGCCGCTAGCTACCATGCCGGAGGTGCAACCTTTGTGTTTGGGGATGCATCGGCACAGTTCATTTCGGAAAACATCGACAGTTTGACGTACGCGCGGCTTCATGCAGTCAACGACGGTAAGGTCCTGGGAAATTGGGGTGGTGAATAAGTTTCGTATCGAATCATCAGATTGATGCCTGTGACAACGTATGCTTGCGAAAGGTATCACAAGACTCTTCGAAATCGTGTCGATGAATTGATTTGCTAGGCTTCTTACACCTCCCGCTTCGATTTGCTAACAAAGTTTCACGTCGGCCAATTACCCCAGAAGAAATGTCTTAAGGTTCTTAGAAGATGCATCGAATTTACCATCTAGCCGTAATCTTGGTCTCGTTTGTAGGGCTCTCCGGATGTGGGTCGGGCGAGGGGGATTACCCGGTAGCGATAGTTACCGGCAAAGTGCTCTGCGAAAGCAAGCCAGTTGCCAACGCGCTCGTCTACTTTCAACCAATAAAGCCACCTTCGGCAGCAAAAGATAGCAGTTCGCTTTTGGGAAAGATGGGGATTGGACTTACTGCAGAAGACGGAACTTACAAAATCTCAACCTACGGGGAAGCTGATGGAGCGGTGGTCGGAATGCATCGTATCCGCGTATTACGTCCGGAGAATCCTAACTTCAAGTGTTCATGCGAAATCAACCCAACTAAAACACTTCTTGAAGTCACCGTCAAGGAAGGGCAAAAGAACGAGTTCGATATTCAACTTCCTCCCGGTTCAGGAGCGGCCCAGCCATATGTTGATCCAGATGCAGAATAGCAGAAAGTGAATGACCTTGGCATCCTGGTATTTCCGTTCTTCGGTCTGCGGCTCGGGGGTTTTCCTTAGATGTTGCTTTGAACAGTTACTGAAATTTTCCATGATTAGCCTGTTTCGAGTACTAGTAGCAGTCTCCGTTTGGTTTGGTTCAGAAGAAGTGATTTTCAGATGTCACTCGCATAATGCTTTGGGGCAATCAGCGGCCCCGTCAGTCATGCTTCACAATGACGCGGTGGGAGACCAGGACGATCTCTGCATTTGGGCTAACGGCAAAGATCCTTCTGACTCCCGCGTTATCGTATCTGACAAGAAAGCTAATTCGTTGTTCGTCTATTTGCTTGATGGGCGATTGACTCAAACGATCGAAGTAGCAAAGCCAGGCAACATCGATATACGCCGTCAAGTAGTATTTGGTGGGGAAGCAATCCAAATGCAGCCAACGGATGTCGTGGCTTTCAATGTTCGAGCCGATGGGTGGAAGGTGCGGGTGTTTTCGGTAAACCAGAGCTCTTCGCAGTTGGAACCGATTGACGCGGGCGGATTCAATACCCGTCCCAATTACGGCTCATGTTTAGCTTATGATTCAAAAAGCAAGAGGCTTTTTTTTATCGCAACTTCTGAATCCTCAGGAGTCACACAATACGAACTTTGTCGACTCATTGATGGAAGACTTACTTGTACCGAGATCAAGCACTGGAACTTAGGGAAGTGCGAAGGTATCGTAGCGGATGATGAATCGGGCGAGTTTTACGTTGCGGTCGAACAGGAAGGAATTTGGAAGCTTGATATAGATTCGAATAGTCATAAAGCTCCCGAGCTGATTGTCCCACTTGGAAAAGATGGATTGGCAGGGGATCTTGAAGGATTGACTCTCGCGACTTTGGAAGACAAGAGCCGAGTTCTGATCGTTTCGTCACAAGGTCTCAGCAAATTCTTTATTTTTGATCGTCAATCACCCTGGAATCGTCGCGGGACTTTTCAAATTGAGGGCGTCACAGAAACGGACGGAATCGATCTTTATCAAAGCAATGAGTTCCCGGACTTTGCTGGTGGAATATTTGGCTGTCACACCAGTCAACTCCAGCACCCTATAGTTCTTACCTCTTGGAAGGACATTCTTGCAAAGGTGGATATGTTGGAGTCTGGTGCATTCCGTTGATGGTTCAAGCATCTTTGTGCATCCGAGCCTTTCGTCTACAGGCTCAGTAGATCTAAAATCATCAGCGGAGTATCTCTTAAGATAGTTGCTAAATATGTTGCCCCTCGGTACCTCCAAGCTATCTTCGATTGCAGATGGCATAACCAGTAGTGCAACTAGGTCAATCGACTCCGCAAGCGCGACTGTTTTTCGAATTGGTTTTGGTGCCATGATGGCCGCGTGGGCGTGGGACTATTTGGCAACGAGTCGTGTTACACAATTATATGTCGAGCCAAAATTCCATTTCACTTATCTGTGGTTTGATTGGGTTCAACCATGGCCGGGAAGTGGAATGTACATTCACTTTTTAGTGCTGATCGTTTTATCTCTTTGTATAGCCTCAGGCTTCTTGTATCGGTTAACGTCGACCTTATTTGCACTGGGGTTCACCTACTTTTTTTTACTTGATCGAGCCAACTATCAAAATCACTATTATTTGGTGTGCTTGATAAGTTGGTGGTTTCCTCTCTTGTCACTGAACCGCAGCACTTCTGTCGATGCGTTTCTTCGTCCTCAGCTGAGGAATGATGCTATGCCCACTTGGGTTTTATGGGTGCTTCGGTTTCATATCGGTATTCCCTATTTCTTCGGCGGAATCGCGAAGTTAAACGCGGACTGGTTTTGGGGCGAACCAATGAGATCGATGTTGGCATCGAAAAGCGATCTCCCATTAATCGGTTATTGGTTTACATGGGAGCCGCTGGTTCAGATGTTTACGTGGGGAGGTCTGCTCTTTGATCTCACTATTGTTCCGTTGCTTTTGTGGAAGAAAACAAGGGCTGCTGCATACATTCTATGTGTTGGGTTTCATCTGACGAACGCGGTTTTGTTCAACATCCATATATTTCCTTGGTTTATGATTTTTGCAACGCTTCTATTTTTTGATCCAAGTTGGCCAAGAAGAATTTTGGGAGGGCTACCAATCGAGATACCCGACACTTGCATTCGCAAGTGGGGGGGGCTTTCTAAGGGTATGCAGGTGGGGTTTATGCTGGCTGGCCTTTATGGGGTTTTTCATTGCACTTGGCCATTACGTCACCGATTTCTCGAAGGAGATGCTAGCTGGACGGAACAGGCTCACCACTTTGCCTGGAGAATGATGTTGCGGGGCAAAACGGTTGTCCTTGGATATGGCATTACTGATAAAGTTACCGGAACCACGGTTGACGGCAAAATCAACCGCTTTTTATCTAAAGAGCAGGCAGATAAACTTGGACGAAACCCCGATATGATTCTCCATTTAGCACACTTCCTTGGGGAGCAGTATCGCGGCGAGACGGGGCATGATGCCGAGGTTCATGCGTTAGTTTATGCATCCCTTAACGGCCGCAAGCCGGAATTGTTTATTGACCCAAACGTGGACTTAATGACCATTCCTCGCGGTAGCTCCATTCAGGGGTGGGTCATGCCGCAGTCGGAACCGATGCCTCCGACTCCATGGACTGTGCCAGTTGACCAATGGAGGCAGTATGTTCCGGTTCCGGAACTTCGATTTCTCAAACCGAACCGAGTACCGAGGGAGCCTAATCAGGAAGCAAAGTAGGCTCTCAGTTCTTCTATTCCTAACACGGCGCAATCCCTAGAGCACAATTGCCGGCTAGGGTAAACTCTTGGATTCGGAAATTCTGACTCTAGAGAAGCTTTAAAGACTGATGACTGTTCGAACTCGATTTGCCCCTAGTCCTACCGGTTACCTTCATATCGGAGGCGTTCGAACTGCTCTGTTCAACTATCTTCTAGCAAAACAGGCCGGCGGGCAGTTCATCTTGCGAATTGACGATACGGATAATCAACGCAACGTTCAAGCAGCTTTGCAGCCAATTCTCGACGGCTTTCGCTGGCTCGGTTTGGATTGGGATGAGGGGCCGGGTATTGAAGGGCCGCATGCACCTTATTTTCAATCGCAACGTTCGCATCGTTATCAAGCAGCCGTGGATCAGTTGCTCGCTTCTGGCCATGCATATCACGACTTTGCAAAGCCGGAGGAACTTCAAGCACTTCGGGAAGCGGCTGACAAGGAAAAGAAACAATTTGTTTACGATCGACGATGGGCAGCAGAAACGCCCGAACAAGCCGAAGCCTTTCGAGCCGAAGGACGCGCCTCGGTCGTGAGGCTCAAGCTACCGCGCGAAGGGCAATGCGAGTTTCACGACTTAGTTCGTGGCGATCTATCATTCGAATGGATAGGCGAAGCAGATCACGTTGTCCAGCGTGCTGATGGTACGTGCCTGTACCACTTAGCAAGTGTTGTCGATGATCATGATTTCGAAATCACGCATGTTGTCCGAGCTGTCGAACATCTCCCAAATACTCCGCGACAAATTTTTATTGCTCAGAGCCTGGGTTACACGCTACCTGCATACGCTCACTTACCTTATGTCGCTGAGCCTGGCGGTACATCTAAGTTGAGTAAGCGTAAGCTGGACCAATATCTCAAACAGAAAGATTTCGCATCGCTCAATGCTCATGGTGCTTCCATCGCAAAAAGCATGAATCTCGAAACGACTAAGGAAGCTTTCAACCCAGTAGTAACCGACTTTTATCAGTCGATTGGCTTCATGCCCGAAGCTGTTTTGAACTATCTTCTACTGCTAGGATGGTCTTTTGATGACTCGAAGGAAGACTTTACCATGGAAGAAGCCATTCGATTGTTCACGCTTGGTCGAGTTAACAAGTCGCCAGCTTCGTTTGATCCTCAAAAGCTGGTTTCAGTTCAGACACGATGGATGAATGCCCTCGACATAAAGAAAAAAGTTGCGATGGTGCTTCCTTATCTTCAACGAGCCGGTTGGGTCAGTTCACCACCGGACTGCGAGCTAGGTCCGCGACTTCAGCATATCGTTACCGCTGCGGGGGATCGCATTAAGGTCGCCGGGGATATTCTTCAGTTTGGCGAGCTGTTCCTAGCAGATGATCTATTTCATTTCGATCCGGTAGTTTTTGAAAAGAGATTGAAGAACGATCCGGTAGCTTGCGGATTGATCAAAGAATTTCGCGAAGAACTAGTTGCTGCAGAAGCATTTACGGCGGGTCCTTTGGAAGAGCTCTTAAAGGCTTTCCTGGAAAAGCGATCGCTGAAGTTCGGGCAAATAGCTGCAGGGTTGCGGACTGCAATCACCGGCAAGGCGACCGGTCTCCATTTGTTCGACTACTTCGAGATACTCGGCAAGGAATCGTCGCTTCGAAGGATCGATCGAGCGTTGGAGCTTTGTGGGGCGTAGGGATTTAGCGACCGATTAGGCTTGCTAAGTACTCTTTGATTGTAACTTCAAGGCTGCTTGTCGCTTGTGAACTTGGCATGAGTTCGATCATCGTGAACTTGCTGCGGTTGGCTCGGTAGTCAGCCGCTACGGGAACCAAATCAAGTCCTTGTGCTTTTGCCAGTCGAATTGCGCGAGGCATGTGAAACGCACTGGTGATCAAGCCGCATCGTTTGCCTTCCCAGAATTCAGGCTTCGCTTTCAAGGATTTCATTTCTTCACTCGTGTTGATCCCTGTGATCATGACGATTGCGGATTCATTCACGTTCGACTCCACCAAGAGCTCTTTGGCTTGCAGCATCGGGTTCATCCTAGGGTCCCCCTCACTTTCGGCGAGTACGGTTCCAGGAAGTGCTGTTCCCGTCACGATGATGTTGCGAACTGCACCAGCGTGATAGAGTCGGATGGCTAAGCTAATGCGATCTCCTGCACCATTTAATTGCGGTCGCAGATCAGGAGTAAGCCCCGTACCACCCCCGAGCACTACCGCATAATCCAGCGGGTTATCAGAAGTGGGCAATTGGGATTCGACTTGAGATTCAATCTC
This sequence comes from Planctomycetaceae bacterium, assembly GCA_027487375.1. GTDB lineage: Bacteria > Planctomycetota > Planctomycetia > Pirellulales > Pirellulaceae > JAIYDQ01. The sequence continues at coordinate 8,659 of JAIYDQ010000097.1, read as the reverse complement.
GTCGATTATTCGCGAGGCAATAAGTGGACTAGTGCTCACCCAAACAAAGCAGCCGAGCAAAATCAACCCGAGCCCAAGGGACCAGCGGGCGTTACGAATCGAAAAAAGTCCGAATCCAATCAGCAAGAAAAGCGCGATACTCAATGGCATGAACAGCGACGTCGCAACTTTCTCCGCAACCGACCTACCATCCATGTAGAATCCGGCTGAGACAGCTATCACGGGGGTAAGCAATGAGAAAAAAGCTAATCGAAAAAGCTGACGCGAGAAGCTAACCCGGTATCTCGATGAATCATCTTGTTGATTCATGATTGACGAACTACGAGTCATTAGATTCTGCTTTCGAATTGGATTCGTCACTAATCATGGCAGATAGCTGTAGTTCGGATAATACAGGGACCCCAAGCTGTTGTGCCTTTTGTAGTTTACTACCTGCATCGTCGCCTGCGACGACATAATTTGTTTTTTTTGAAACGCTCGAAGATGTTTTACCTCCATGAGCTTCAATCTGTTGGTGAATGACGTCACGAGATTGGCTGAGTGTGCCTGTGACCACGAACGTCAATCCTTCCAAGCGGTTGCTGAGCCCCGAAGCCGCATCTTCGGCAGCCAACTCCAGCAATACGCCAGCGGCACTTAAATGATTGAATACAGCCACACCTTCATCGCTTCGAAGGTATGAATAGATGCTTTCGGCGATCACTGCTCCGACGTCTTCGGTGTCAGCGAGCTCATCTTGAGTTGCATTCATCAGTTTTGCAAGAGTCCGGTATCGCTTTGCAATCGCGATAGCCGTACGCTGGCCGACATGTCGTATCGATACGGCATTGAGAACCCGAGCGAGGCCTGCACTGCGACTTGCCGCGATAGCCATAACAAGTTTCTGCGCCGAAGTTTTTCCCATTCGGTCAAGCTCGGCAAGCTGATCTGCGGTAAGTGAATACAGATCCAGAAAATTGGTGACCATTCCCGCATCGACCAATTGCTCAATGATTTTCTCACCCAGTCCGTCAATGTACATGCAGTCACGGCTGGCAAAATACTTCAAACGCTGCTTCCATTGCGCTGGGCATGATCGAGAAGGGCAACGAATGTAGACTCCACCATCATCGCGCACGAGCGGAGTCTCGCATGATGGGCATTTTTCCGGAAACTTGTACTCCGGTAACTCGGATTCGCGACGATGCTTTTCAACTCGAACAATGTGCGGAATGATTTTTCCGGCTTTCTCTACAATCAGCCAATCGCCGACTCGGATGTCTTTTCGCTGAATCTCTTCATAATTGTGCAGCGAACAACGGCTGACGGTTGTTCCAGCTAGTTGCACTGGTTCAAGTTCCGCAACGGGCGTTATCGTGCCAGTTTTTCCAACTTGAGTAACGATCCGCAAAAGCTTGGTTTCGGCTTCATACTTTTCAATCTTATAGGCGATCACCCAACGAGGCGATTTCGAGGTCGCTCCTAGTTGCTCGCGCTGCGCATAGGAATTGACTTTGACAACCATGCCATCGACTTCGAAGTCCAAGTCGTGAAATTCTTCGACCTGCTGATTTGCGTATGCAACTGCCTCTTCGAATTGGGAGAATCCCTTTACTCGGGGGGTGACTGGGACTCCAAAGGCTCTGACCGATTCAAGAAAATCGGTATGGGATGTGGCTTCGAAGCCTTCCGAAGCTCCAATCCCGTGACAGAAAAATCGAAGATTTCGTTGAGCACAGAGACGCGAATCCAGGAGACGAATGGTTCCGGCTGTGACGTTGCGAGTATTCTTAAATATCGGTTTGCTCGCCTCGACCTGTGCTTGATTAAGCAAAACAAGATCTTGATTGGTCATAAAGATCTCGCCACGCAACTCCAGTAAACGGGGCGGATGATCTCCCAACAATCTTTGTGGTAATCCTCGTATCGTTCGAACGTTGTGGGTGATGTCATCACCGACCGTCCCGTTACCACGTGTGACGGCTTGAGTAAGCAAACCATCTTCGTAAATGATCGATGCCGCTACTCCATCGATCTTCAATTCGACGACCCATTGAACAGGTTCGGAGTCCAGGAGCTTTTGAGTTCGAGTCGCCCAATCGCGAAGTTCGCCTTCGCTGTACGTGTTATCGATCGACATCATCGGCACGCGATGAGTCACCTGCTGGAGCTCGGAAAGAGGTGCATCACCGATTCGCTGGGTGGGGCTGTCGGCTGTGACTAGATGCGGGTACTGCGTCTCTAGATCGATTAACTCTCGCAGCAGTCGGTCGTACTCTAGGTCACTCGCGGAAGGGGTAGCGAGCACATAATAATCGTGATCCAGTTGCCGAATGCGTTGTCGCAGCGCGGCAATTCTTTCTTCTGCTTGCTTCTCAGTTATCTTTTCTGCCTCTTGGGAATCCTTTGACACTGCTTAATCACTTAATCACGGGAGGGAGTTCTGCGCCTTCTTCGTAGAACTTCATCGAAATGGAGTTCACGCAATGCCGCGTATTCTTTTGCGTGAATCCTTCATTGAAGAAAACGTGCCCCAAATGGCCTCCGCAATTCGCGCAGACAATCTCGGTTCTATATCCATCGGCATCGGGATGTCTCGTAACGGCTCCTGGAATCTCATCATCAAAACTTGGCCATCCGCAGTGGCTATCGAACTTGGAATCAGATTTGTAGAGTGGCGCGTTGCATCTACGACACGTATAAGTGCCCGCTTTCTTGTTATCGGTATATTCGCCGATGCCAGCCCGCTCGGTGCCCTTGCGAAGGATCACATACGATTCGGCTTCGTTCAGGGGATTGTATTGAATTTGGTTTGACGTTGCTTTGGGATTGCCTTGAGCGTCCATCACGGATCCTGCATTCATTGAAACGGGAGAGGAAACTGTTTTTGTATTGTGGAGTTTGGCGTCGCTAATGCTTGTGGATATCGATTCAGAAGGCTTTTCGGATTGCTCGTTACAACCCACCATGATCAGCGTACAGGCGAGCACCGAGATTATTGTTTTTGTTTGTTGAATTTTCAAATTTCGTACTCCCTAGTTGCCATCGGAACATCTCCTGCTCATTATAGTGGGAAGTCGAATCCCCTTCGCGCCAGTTAATGGATTTTTCAGATCCTAACTGGTTCCCGCCCTTGCCAACTCTCTCCTTTTAGGAAGCTGACACCTATGTACTTTACCGAGAAAAGCAGTTTTTGTGTGCGTTCCATCGCTCCTGTCATTCCGAAAACGTTGAAAAACAACCGTTCGAGAATCTCAACGAATCAAGTCGGTTCGGCTGGTTTTGCCGCACGCGTTATCGCCAAGATGAGTGCTTGCTTTATGGTTGTGGCCTCTCTGAGCCTTGGTAGCCAAGTGTTTGCGGACCTTCGAGTCCCAAATATTTTCTCGGATCACATGGTCCTTCAACGAGGTCAAGAAAACCGAGTTTGGGGACGTGGAGAAGCCGGCGAAAAAGTGACCGCGACTATTGGCGGGCAAAGCGTTTCAGCGCAAGCCGGAGCCGATGGCGCCTGGATGCTGATGCTTCCCAAGATGGAAGCCGGCGGACCTCATACGCTTTCGATCAAAGGAAGCACCCAAGAAATTTCGATCAAGGACGTTCTTGTCGGCGAGGTGTGGGTTTGCTCGGGGCAATCGAATATGCGATGGTCGGTCAAGCAAAGCAACGATGCGGACATTGAAAGTCTCACCGCGAACTATCCCAAGATTCGGATGATTAACTTTCCAAATGTGGGAACTCAGGAAACGCTTTGGACTCATGATGTACCATGGAAAGTTTGCACCCCTGAAACAGTTGGCGATTTTTCTGCAGTTGGTTATTACTTCGGAAGACAGTTGCATGAAACGATCGGCGTGCCAATCGGTTTGATCAACAACTCTTGGGGTGGCTCTGCAGCCGAAGCGTGGGTCGATGGGAAGGACCTCGCAGCAAATCCCGAATTCAAGAAGCTGAAGGCAGAATGGGATGCTGCTGTTGTTAAGAACGAAGAGCAATTGGGGACATTGCTTGAGAAGAAAGATGATGCATCCAAGAAAAAGATTGCGGATATTCGAAAGCAACTTGGCGGAAATCAAAGACCCGGAAACATCTATAACGGTGTTTTGAAGTCGCACTTGGGATATGGCATCAAGGGGGCAATTTGGTATCAAGGCGAATCGAATGCTGCCCGAGCATACAAGTATCGAAAGCTATTTCCCTTCATGATCACCAAGTGGCGAGAAGCTTGGGGGCAAGGCGATTTCCCATTCTACTATGTTCAGCTCGCCGATTATCTTGCTGAGAGTGATCAACCGATGGACAGTAACTGGGCAGAACTACGTGAAGCCCAAACCATGACCATGGATGCTGTGCCACGAACTGGCCAAGCTGTGACGATCGACATTGGGGAAGGTAAAGACATTCACCCGAAAAACAAGCTGGATGTTGCAAAGCGTCTAGCTCGTTGGGCGCTCGCCAACGAATATGGAATCAACGTTCCGTTTCGAAGTCCACAGTATGAATCGATGAAGGTTGTTGGAAACAAGATCGCTTTAAAGTTCGCTCACCTTCCTGATGGATGGCGACCGTTTGATGTGAAAGAGCCTCAAGGTTTTCAAATCGCTGGGGAAGATAAAAAATTTGTTTGGGCGACTGCTGAAATTCAACCAGACAACACGATTCATGTTTCAGCCGCTGAAGTTCCGAACCCGGTCGCAGTTCGTTACGCTTGGGCCAATAATCCTCGTTGCAATATGTACGCCAATAGTGGACTTCCTCTGACACCATTCCGAACCGACGACTGGCCTGGAATCACGGTGAGTGCTGACGGGAAATAGTTGGTCCTATTCGAGTTAGGCAATGTCTTAAACACGTAGTCACGTCTCTCCGAGACGTGAACTGTCGCGTCTCGAAGAGACGCTGCTACGTGATAGATGAAACTACTTGACTTGGCTTTCGACGTTCGTGATCAAACGAGCAGCTCGATTACGAGTGAGATAGTTCCAGAACCATTGCATGAGCACCAAGACTCGATTTTCAAAGCGAGCAAGATAGAGGATATGGATGAATAGCCATGCCAGCCAAGCGATTCCGCCGCTGAGTCGAATCTTGCCGCTCTCGACGACCGCATGCGACCTTCCGATCGTTGCCATATTTCCTTTATCAAGATAACTAAAGGATTTGGAGATAGCTTCGCCCTTCAAGGTTCCTGCGATCAATTCACCGACATATCGCCCTTGTTGCATCGCGACCGGCGCGACTCCCGGAAGGACCTTGCCATCTTCCGTGGTGAAGCTTGCAGCGTCTCCGAGAACAAAGATTTCTTGGTGACCAGGGATCGCGCAGGCTTTGTCCACCACAACACGCCCAGCTCGATCCAGCGATGCTGGTGCTCCAAGGCGATCTACAATCTTCTTACCGAGCGGCGATGCTTTGACGCCTGCTGCCCACACGACGGTATGACTATCGATTCGCATCGATTGATTATCTTGAGTAACGATAACATGATCTTCGTGAATCTCCGTCAGTCGAGTATTGTTCCACACTTCAGCACCCATATTGACGAGAGACTTCTTAGCGATCGTGCTGAGTGAGTCATGGAAGTTATTCAAGATCCCGGGGCTGTTTTCGATCAGAATCACCCGAGCCTGACGTGGATCGATTTCGCGAAAGTCATTCTTTAAAGTGTGTTTTGCAAGCTCGCAAATGGCTCCCGCCATTTCAACTCCGGTCGGGCCTCCTCCAATAACGATAAAAGTCAACAGAGCTGTTCTTGCGGGGGATGGTTGAAGGAGTTCCGCTGCTTCAAAGGCGGATAAAATCTTACGGCGTATCTCAGTTGCATCTTCGATAGTCTTGAGTCCAGGCGCTAGTGGCTCCCACTTCTCGTCTTGCCCAAAGTAATGGTGCGTCGATCCCGGAGCAATCACCAGGTAATCGTAAGGCACAGAGCGTCCGTCTATCAGCTCCACTTTACGATCGACTGTATTGAAATCAGCGACCTCGGCGAGCAGGACTTGGCAATTCTTTTGACGTCGAAAGATGCTTCGAAGAGGGGCTGCGATGTTAGCAGGTGACAAGGCCCCGGTTGCGACTTGATAGAGCAGTGGTTGAAAGAGATGGAAATTACGTCGATCCAGTAGCTTCACATCGGCTTTCGTTTTCGCAAGTCCCCGCGCGCAGGCTAAGCCTGCAAAACCACCGCCAATGATTACAACTTGTGGACGATTCATAAACGAACTCTCTTTCAGTAAAGCTTTCCCGCTCGGAAGCCAAAGGCTGCAGGTAAAAGACTTGCATGTTCAACCACGAATGGTAACACAGGATTCCCGCAAGATGGTGTTACTAGGTCACTTCCTGTTGATACAAATGAACCGCAGGTTTTGATACGGACCAACTGTAAAAAACATCAGCTGCCTGGTGTCAGCCAAATGGCACTCACTTTAGGAGGCTTTAGAATAACGAACACCGAACAAGGAATGTCGAATAACGAAGTGTTACGTGATTTCGTTCGAAATTCGACATTCCTTGTTCGATATTCGATATTGTTTTCTGATTGCGCAGGAACATCCAATAACGCAGCTAGTGCCAGCGGCTCAACGCCAAATGTATTGAACGTCAATTCTGCCACACGGGAAAATCGTTACGTAAACAACCGCGACACAACCGCGTACTGTGCGAGATAGACCACGATGCCCGATACGTAGCCCAAGAAAGCCCAAGGGGCGATTGTTTTGAGGTACCAAACAAAATCAATCTTCTCAAGGCCCATGGCGGCAACCCCTGCAGCCGATCCAATGATCAAGCAACTACCACCGGTACCTGCACAGAAAGAGAGTAACAACCAAAACGAATGATTTTCTGGAAATGAATACATCTCAATCGCTGCAGCAACCAAGGGCACGTTATCGACGACGGCGGAGACCAATCCGATGATAACTGCGATAATGGTTTCGTTACCGACGGTGCGATTAAGCCATCCAGCGAGCGCTTGAAGTGTACCAGTCGCCGCCAGCGATCCTACCGCTAGAAGTATCCCGAGAAAAAACAAAATACTCGACATATCGATCCTTTTCAGGGCAGCCAAAACGCCTGTCGACGATCTCGTCTCCTCGTCCAGGGTATGGCTCACCAACTCTGACACGAACCACAGAACTGCCAGAGCCATAAGGATTCCCATGAACGGTGGTAGATGAGTGAGAGCTTTAAAGATCGGTACGCTGACCAATCCACCGCAACCTAGGACAAAGAACAGCGTTCGATGCCACGGTTTAATACTCTTGTCGACACCTTCCTCTTGCTCGCTTTCAGAAGCAACCTCAAGTTCACCAGTCATCTTGCGCGAAATCAATAGCACTGGCACAATCAAGCAAGAGACACTTGCCAAGAACAGTCCGGTCGCAGTCTCAACAGTACCGATCTTATGTTTCACCCAAAGCATGGTAGTTGTCACGTCACCGATCACGGACCAAGCCCCACCTGCATTCGCGGCGATGATCACGATTCCAGCAAAAAACCGTCTTGTCTGAGTGTCATGGACGAGCTTTCGAAGTAGAGAAATCATCACGATTGTAGTCGTCAAGTTATCCAAGACGGAAGATAGGAAAAACGTGATCCAAGCGATGATCCAAAGGAGCGTCACTTTCTTCTTTGCCTTGATCAGATTGGTGATGACCGAAAAACCTTCGTGAGCGTCAACAAGTTCGACAATCGTCATCGCTCCCATCAAGAAAAAAAGAATCTGAGCGATCTCCGAAACGAACTCGGCGAGCTGGCCGTCGATCAAAAACTCTCGATGGGGAAATTCGGGATGCTCGTGCTCGGCGGAAAGCTTGTTTGAAAACCACTCGGGGACGCTTTCCACCGGTAGCATTCGATTAAAATCAAGTGCATAAAGCGTCCAACACAAAACCCCAATTAAAAGAGCTGTCGCGGCCTTATTGATATGCAGCGTGTGCTCGAGTGCGATCATGATGTAACCAATGACGAAAATGGCTATGATTGCAGTAAGCATTGCTCTCGATATCTCCAAAATGCAGGTCAAATATGACCGAATATCATAAATCTCAAGGGTGAACAGTCCAGCGGCAAGCCTAATCAAAGCCGTGTTGGTTGGCTAGTAGCCCGAAGCGGCGTTTCGAGCATTCGCAATAGCATGCATCAGATTCGCAATTCTCATCACGTCTTGATTCAGACGATACAATGCTCGTATGCAACTTGTAAAACTCCCAATCGTGGTTCGTGGGGCTCGCGAACATAATCTTCAAAACGTATCGGTCGAACTCCCGCGAAATCAGCTGATTTGCTTTAGCGGTGTTTCAGGGAGTGGTAAGAGCTCGCTGGCGTTCGACACGATTTTTGCCGAAGGTCAGCGGCGGTATCTGGAAAGCCTTTCGACTTACGCGCGTCAGTTCATCGGGCAGCTTCCCAAGCCGGACGTTGATTTTCTCTCGGGACTGAGCCCATCGATTTCTATTTCACAAAAATCGACCGGCCATAACCCGCGCAGCACCGTCGGCACGATGACGGAGATCAACGACTTTCTTCGGGTTCTGTTCGCTCGGGTAGGTACGGGTTTTTGTCCAAATTGCGATTGTCCCATCACAGCCCAAACTCGCGATCAAATTGTCGAACGAATTTTGCTCCTTCCGCAAGGGCCAATGTATTTGTTAATGGCACCGATCGTGAGAAATCAGAAGGG
>JAIYDQ010000087.1 GCA_027487375.1 Planctomycetaceae bacterium | reverse complement strand
GAGACAGTGCACCAGTCGTTACGCCTTTCATGCAGGTCGGAACTTACCCGACAAGGAACTTCGCTACCTTAGGACCCTCATAGTTAGGGCCGCCGTTTATTGGGGCTTCGGTCGCGGGCTTCGCATTGCTGCTAACTCTCTTCCTTAACCTACCAACACCGGGCAGGCGTCAGACTCTATACATCCTCTTACGAGTTCGCAGAGTCCTGTGTTTTTGATAAACAGTCGCTGGTGCCGATTTTCTGTGGCCCACTTGCGTGGGCGCTCCTTATTGCGAACGTACGGAGCCATTTTGCAGAGTTCCTTAACCACCGTTCTCCCGAGCGCCTTAGAATTCTCTTCTTACCTACCTGTGTCAGTTTTAGTACGGTCAAGCTTGCTTTAACGTTTAGAAGATTTTCTTGGACGTCCTTCCAATCACTTCGAGATCTTATATGCTCTCGTGATCCTAACTTGGCTAATGCGGACCGGATTTACCTAGCCCACACCTCGTAAGGACCAACGGACATTTCTAGTCGTACCGCTGACCTTTCGGACGCCGTCCCTCCATCACTTCACAAGCCCGGCCAAGGAATATTAACCTTGCATCCATCGTCTACGCCTTTCGGCCTCGACTAAGGTACCGGCTGACCCTGGGCGGATTTACCTTGCCCAGGAAACCTTAGGTATTCGGCGAGCAGGATTCTCACCTGCTTGATCGTTACTCATTCCGGCATAATCACCTGATGGGGCCGACAACGCTCCTTACGGTACGTCTTGTATATCCCCATCAGCGCTCCTCTACCGATACATTGCTGTATCCCGCGGCTTCGGTATACTATTTACTCCCGTTCATTATCGACGCAGAACTGCTCGACCAGTAAGCTGTTACGCACTTTTTAAATGGTGGCTGCTTCTAAGCCAACATCCTGGCTGTCTCAGCAGTTCAACTTTCTTAGTGACTAAATAGTATTTGGGGACCTTAGCCGACGATCTGGGTTGTTTCCCTCTTGACCACGGAGCTTATCCCCCGCAGACTGACTCCCAAGATAGTTTTTACGGTATTCGGAGTTTGGTTCAGTGAGGTACCCAGGAAAGGGCCCCCATCCGATTCAGTCTCTCTACCCCCGTAAAATAGTTGCTTGAGGCTATCCCTGAAAATATTTCGAGGAGAACGAGCTATCTCTGTGTTTGATTAGACTTTCACTCCTCCCCACAGATCATCCCATCGGTTTTCAACCCAAATGAGTTCGGTCCTCCACGCAGTTTAACCCGCGCTTCAACCTGCCAATGGGAAGATCACAGAGTTTCGCGCATATTGCCCATAACCAAAACGCTATAGTCAGACTTGGTTTCCCTGTGGCTTCGTCCCGTAGAGACTTAACCTGCTATGAACAATAACTCGCCGGATCATTTTGCAAAAGGCACGCCGTCACCCATGTAAACATAGGGCTCCGACCGCTTGTAAGCGTACGGTTTCAGGTTCACGTTCCTCCCCTTGTCGGGGTTCTTCTCACCTTTCCATCGCTGTACTGAGTTCACTATCGGTCATCAAGGAGTATTTAGCCTTACGGGATGGTCCCCGTAGATTCAGCCGAGATTCCACGTGGCTCGGCTTACTCAGGTACCCCTCGGGAGGCGCTACATTTTCACTTACCGGACTGTCACCGTCTATGGTCAGCCATTCCATGCTGTTCAGTTAATGTTCGCTTTGTAACTCCCATGTGAGAGGCCCTACAACCCCGAAGAGGAAACCTCCTCGGTTTGGGCTATTCCGCTTTCGCTCGCCGCTACTTACGGAATCGATTTTTCTTTCTTTTCAACCAGGTACTAAGATGTTTCAATTCCCTGGGTTGGCCACATATACCTATGTATTCAGTATAAGTTAATTCGAGCATCTCGGGATCATTACTTGTTTGTCAGCTCCCCCAAGCTTATCGCAGACTTCCACGCTCTTCATCGCCTCTTGATACCAAGACATCCCCCGTACGCCCTTAGTAACTTGACCATCGGAATCGCGAACTCTTTCGAGATCACAATTCTAATGTTGCATGCGTTTCTCAAGTGGATAATGATTAACCACAAGCCGCACATGCTTTCGCTTCTCTTTGTATGCGCTCGTTTGAGAATCAGTATTTAGGAAATCTATAAAAAGATTTCACAAAACCGACCTTCAAACAAAATTGTGTCATCGGTACCCCGTCATCCGGAAAGGAATGACTTCGTCCGATGACCAAAGATGCCATCTACCAATCCAACCATGTTTTCAAAGAACAATTTCCCGCCACTAAGAACTGATTTGACTCGTGTTCTTTCGTTTGCGGGGAGACACATCTTAGTGATCGTCTAGTGCTGTGTCAACAGCATCAAGAAGATTTTTTTGAAGTGTCACTTAACCGTTCGCTGCGACTCACATCGCGTGTCCCGGTCAAGGGAGCGAGAATCATCCAGATTTCTGACTCTACCGCAATGGCTGTTTGTCGGAATTCTTCATTTTTCTGTAAGTGTCTGTGGTTAAAGCATTTGCGTTTTTCGTCAAAGCCTCAGGCCCACTAGGACTGCTTTCGTGAAGTTACGATTTCGACGTTTTCAGGCCCAGGACTCCATTATTCGCCGCTGTCCTGACCAACCGATACGATCGACAATCTCTTCCATGCAACAAAAAGTTATCGGCATGTCCAAAAAGCTTGATTGATAATCTCTTTGCTGTGTATTCATTTCTCGTTCGCTAAGGGACAGATTCCAGCCGTTGGCTACTGTTTCATCAGCTTTACTTTGCGTTTGGGTAGGATGGGAATTTTTCGTCGGCCTGCTTAAGTCGGTTCGTATAAGCCTCAAGCAGATGTCTGAAAGGTTTTTTGAAACGCGTTAGACTGGTGGCTTGCGTCTATAGTGGATTCGCATTTTCCTCTGTGTGTGTGTTCTCTTTGCAAGGTGCGTTTGTGCAAAAAAAACGTGGGATCATCGGGCAGCCGTCGCCTGTCGACTCGGCTGAAAGGCTTGAGCCGGATTTGGCATCGTCGCGATCGAACGTCAGGAAGAATCAACAAAAAGGCTCGAATTCCAAGTTGTTGGTAACCAATCAACATATGCGAACACGCCGCGATCACGCATCGGAAACGGCAGAGGATTATGTTGAAGCGATCGCCTCGATTGAAGCCAATGGGATAGAGTGTCGCCTCAAGGATCTGTCTGCCCACTTTGGCGTCTCGCATGTAACTGCCAGCAAAATACTCGCCAGACTTTCCCGCGAAGGGCTCGTGGAAACCAAGCCCTACTCGCCAGTTCGGTTATCAGAGCAGGGGTTTGCTATGGCTAAGGTCGCGCGTCAAAGGCATCAACTGGTGCTCGATTTTTTAATTGCCTTAGGGGTAACTCCTGGCACTGCCCAAAGCGACGCAGAAGGGATTGAGCATCACGTTAGTGACGAAACCATTCGCTGCATCAAGAAGTTCCTCGCCTCGAAAGCTTAGTTTCTTATGAACATCTCAAATGAAGCGTCAAGTTCTTCGCATTTGAGTTCTACAAAGGTCCTGCAGCGTGTTTTGGGTACCGAGCGGGTCCTAACTTCCGCGATTAGTCGGTACGCATTTGCAAACGATGCCGGTCCGTATTTGCTGATTCCCCAAGCCGTGATTCAGCCTCAGTGCGAACAAGAAATTCAGGAAGTCTTTCGAGTTGCATCGGAATTTCAAGTGCCTGTCGTTTTTCGTGCAGGCGGAACCAGTCTTTCAGGGCAATCTGTTACCGACGGTTGGTTGGTTGATATTGGTCGCTACTGGAGAGATATAAAACCAGTGAGTTCCGGCGATGCGATAATCGTTCAACCAGGGGCAATTGGAGGGCTCGTAAACGCTCACTTGAAGGCTTACGGTCGCAAGATAGGCCCTGATCCGTCGTCGATCATGTCGGCGATGATGGGCGGGATTCTTTCAAACAATTCAAGTGGCATGTGCTGTGGAGTGAAGCTAAACGCCTATCACACGATGCAGTCGGTTCGCTTTATTCTTCCAGACGGATCGGTTTGGGACACCGCCGAGACCGACGCTGCTGATCGCTTTGAGATGGATCAACAAGGAATCGCTTGCGGTTTAATTAAGCTAAGAGATCGAATACTCGAATCGCCAAAGCTGCTTGAAAAAATTCGTTTCAAGTATCACCAAAAAAATACGGTGGGATACTCGCTCAACGCTTTTGTTGATTACCAGCGTCCGCTGGACATCCTGGCCCACCTGTTGGTCGGTGCCGAAGGGACTCTTGCTTTTATCTCGCAAGCCGTTTTGAAAACAGTGCCGGACCTTCCTTTCAAAGCGACTGCATTCATTTACTTCGCAGATGTCGTTTCCGCGTGCGACAGTATTCCCAAGCTGATCTCGGCAGGTTGTGCGGCGGTTGAGCTAATGGACCGAGCATCGCTGAATTCGATTCGAAATCTGGACGGTGTGCCTGAGGAGTTGTCGCGGCTTCTGGATGAGCAAGCATCCCTCATGGCTATACTGTGCGAGTTTCATGCCGTGGACGACGCGACATTGTTTGGCGATGTTGATAAATTCATGCAAGGCGTTGCACCGAAGTTGAATGCACTTGGCGAAGTTCATTTTACTTGTGATTCGAAAGTACAAGCGAAGTTGTGGAAGCTTCGAAAAGGAATGTATCCCGCAGTAGCTGCTGTACGTTCGCGAGGGGAAGCTGCCATTCTCGAAGACATCGCTGTCCCCGTTGAGTCGCTTGGACCAGCCATCTTGGATCTCCAGTCTTTGTTTCGCAAGCATGACTATGCAAATGGAATCATTTTTGGACATGCCAAGGATGGGAATCTTCATTTCGTGATTACCCAAAAGCTGGACGGGAATCGCGATGTAGAGAAGTATGCAAGGTTTATTGACGACATGGTTGACTTAGTCGTGAATCGCTATAACGGGGCGTTGAAGGCCGAGCACGGGACAGGGCGCAATATGGCTCCGTTTGTGGAGACCGAGTGGGGGGCTGAGGCAACCGCAATCATGCGCGAACTCAAGGATTTAGTTGATCCAAAAGGGATTTTAAATCCGGATGTTATCCTCACTAAACGCTCGAATTTGCACATTCAAGATTTGAAGTCGCTTCCTGTTGTCGAGGATGTTGTTGATAGTTGTATCGAGTGTGGAGCATGCGAACCGAGATGCCCGAGTCGTGATTTTACGTTGACTCCGAGGCAACGGATTGTGCTTCGTCGGTCGCTCCAACGATTGAAACAAAAGGATGCACCGGAGAGTGCTTTGCAAGCAGCAAGAGAGATCGAACGCGACTATGCCTTTCAGGGTTTGGCTACTTGTGCAACCGATGGGCTGTGTGCGACCGACTGCCCTGTTAACATCAATACGGGGGAATTGGTAAAAGAATTACGTCAGAAAAAGACAAGCAAGTTCGACCAATGGCTCGCGGGTTGGCTAGCTCGTCATTTCGGCTTGGGAGAGCTTTGTGTCAAGGTCGCTCTTCGCGCGGGGATGCTCTTTAACAGGGTGACACAAGGTCAAGGGACTGCGTTTGTGACTCGGATGATAGGGCGTGTGATTCCTGAGTTTCCGCAGTGGCGAGAGTCGTTATCGACATCGACCATGCCAACTGCGTTTGTGTCGTTAGATCAAGCAGATTACATCTACGCACCAGCTTGCATGAGTCGCATGATGGGAGGGACGGGCGAAGCGCTGTTGCGTGTTTGCAATCGAGCAAATGTGAGGATTGGTCTGCCAGGAAATGTACTTGGAAGCTGTTGCGGGCAAGCGTTTTCGTCAAAAGGCTATCGCGATGCGGCGGTTGAAAAACAATCGGAGTTCATTCAACGGGCGTGGGCTTGGAGCGACGCTGGCCGACTCCCGTTGGTTATGGATTTAGGTTCCTGCTCTGCGTTTATCTTGGAAGGTCTTCCAGGGCTCTCTGCCGAAGATCGTTCGAAGCTTTTGAAACTTCAGATCCTTGATTCGATTGACTTTGCGGCCGATGTAATACTGCCGAAGTTGACTGTGCGTAAGTCATTATCCGTGATCGCACTCCATTCGATTTGTGCTAATCAGAAGAAGCCGAAGCAGTCGCACTCGAACTGGGAAGAAAAGTTAAAACGGATTGGCGACGCATGTTCAAAGAATGTTATTTATCCTCACGAAGGGAAGTGTTGCGGGATGGGGGGAGATCGGGGCTTCGCGGTCCCGGAGCTTGCTAATGCTTCAACGGCGACAGTTGCAAAGACGATGCAGGAGGCGAACTGCGATGTTGGTTATACGTCTGCTAGGAGTTGCGCAATTGGTCTGGCGGCTTCTTCTGGGACTAGATGGCAGTCCGTGTTCCATCTGTTGGATGAATGCAGTCGATAAACTGCTTTGATTGAAAAACTCTTCGCATGGGAATCTTTGTTTCAAACGGCGATTTCGTAAGTGGTGTGGATGATATAAACTGAGAACGTGCTTTGAATCTTTTAATCGTCGAGGATGTTTGCGATGAATTCTCCAATGAAATCGCTCCACAAGTATTCGTACCGGGAGTTTCAGTATTTTCCGAACGATGGCTTTCGTCACGAAATCATTGATGGAGAACACTACATGAGTCCGTCACCTTCTACAAAGCACCAGACTGTTTCTCGTCGCTTGCAATTTCAAATTTATAGTCAGATCGAATTAACCGGCTTAGGCCAGATTTTTAACGCTCCAACCGACGTAGAGCTAGCGCCGCACGATATTGTTGAGCCTGATTTGATTTTGGTGATGAACGATCGCGTTGCAATCATTACTCCTTCGCGAATTTTGGGGGTTCCCAATTTACTGATTGAGATACTCTCCCCCTCTAATCCAAATCACGATCGGATTCTCAAATTCGAGATGTATGCGCGAACCGGAGTGCCCGAGTACTGGATTGTTGATCCTGAGGAAGAAAGTGTTGCTCAATGGGTACTAAAAGATGGCAGTTACCAGCTGTTAGGCAGTCATCACGATTCTGTGCATTGCAATTGTGTTCAAGCAATTTCAGTTGATCTGCGGCAAGTCTGGCAATGAGCCTCTGCCCGCTCTAGTTTTGCAAAGTATCGTGCAATACCCAATATCAAAGTAAAAAAATGAAAGTCTTGATTGCAACAGATGGTTCCGAGTTAGCTGAGAAGGCGATTCGTTGGTTTGCCCGGATGCCTTTTGCCCGTGACGCGGTATGTGAGGTAATTTCGGTGGCAATGCGCCCTGCCTTCGGAGTGATGCCCGATGATGTTTATGATGAATTGCTAAGTGCTGCTAGAGCGAAAGCTTCTAAGTGGTGCCAGCAAACATCGTTGATTTTAAATGCTGCTGGGATTGATGCTGTTGAAGTTGTCCGGGTGGGGCAGTCGGCTGACGAGATAACGCATTATGCGAAAGAGTCGCAAGTAGATTTGATCGTTATGGGGGCTCAGGGGGCAAGTCAGCTAACGCGTTTGTTACTCGGAAGTACTACCGAAGCAGTGGTTAATCATGCTTCATGCTCCGTATTGGTGGTGCGCATGCCGCTCCAGTCACCGAAAGACCAGTCGCCAATCGAACATCCATATGTTGCAATTGCCACTGATGGCTCGGATGCCGAGGAGCAGATTCTGGAGCAAATCAGATTGCTAGGTCTTCCAAAGCAATCGAAGTTGCAGCTTTTATCCGTAGTTGAAGATCTCTTTCTTATGGCTCCTGATTCCGAGAGCGGTGCACGTCTTGCGAGGATGTCTGCCGCTGCCTTGGAACGCTTAGAAAAGAATTTAGGCTCTGTTTCTGAGAATGTTGGGCATTCCGTTCTGGAAGGGACTCATGTAGGAAATTCCATAGTCGAATTCCTTGAGTTGCATCCGGCTGATCTCATTGTTATGGGCGACAAAGGACGGTCAGCGATCGCTCGATTCTTCCTCGGAAGTGTTTCGCGTTACGTCTTGCATCACGCGTGTTGTTCGGTGCTAGTTGCCAAAAAGAAATTGCCGTGAATTGGGCGTTGCTATACCCAATTCCGTTGGCAAATCCTGACCGTTCGACTCTCGCTATTCTACACCTGCTCGCAAAAGGACATGGCAAGAGACGCAGCTGGTCGTTAGTTGGTTGAAGGCTAAGGCAGCACCTTCGGCATTTCGGAGCCTGGCTTGTCGAATAAGCTCCTGATTCGCAAGGTCAAATGCGCTCATTTGATTTCGGTAAAATTCGTTCTTACGTCGTACGAAGCCTTCCATCTTGCCGATCAGCCTCATTTGTTGAGCTTCGTCGGCAAGTTTTTCAAAGTCACCCTTGGTTAAGTCTTCCAAGATTGCTTTGGAGTATCCCAGCTTCGCTTCCATCCAGTAACTAATCGGCTTTTGTACGGAAACTTGCGGAACCACTTGGTTTTTTACTTGCTCTGTTGCGTTGGGCTTTATCGGTTCCTCTTGAGAGAAAACGCCGT
>JAIYDQ010000337.1 GCA_027487375.1 Planctomycetaceae bacterium | reverse complement strand
GTCACCTGAAGAACTAGTGGTACCAATGTCTGAAGCTTAGTCGTTTCTCTGCGAAGCTGGAGATGTATGTGTTCAGCAAGTACAATGTATTAAGATCATCATATCCGAGAATCGAGTTCCTTTGATCTTTGTCATGAAGTAGCGTATCAACGGTATCACAGGTTTTGTACTAGGCTGTGTTTGTAAGCACGTGGTCGCGTCTCTCCGAGACGCGAAATTCCTGCGTCTCGGAGAGACGCGGCTACGTGAAATCACTTTCAGAGATAAACCCAAAGCCATTCACTTTAAAAACTCAAGGCACCGTGAAACTGGTTTGGTGAAATGTTATAAAATTGGAAGTACCTTCCGATCGACCGAATAACAGATTCGCGAGACACTCCAAACTCGCGATGGTCTGAAGGAAATAAGCAGCTTATAAATTCCGTTTTGAAGGTGGGTAGAGTCTATGGTTTTTCCGATTCCAATTTCTTGTTCCACTGAAACTCCGATCGTAAGGCAACTTCATGGTTATCGTATTGAAGTCATCGTTAGTTTTCTTTTCAATGTTACATCCAAGTTGATGGTTGCTCACGTTTTGCGCTCACGCAGGTTTGCCACCAGAGATTGCTGTAGGGCGTTAAAGCGAATTATTCTTTTCTGCATCCTTTCACTTTTCATCCTCGGTGATTTTGCTCACGCAGAATCGTCAGTCGATGAAATTCTTAAGAAGCCTGACGACTGGTTTCTTCAGGATTCAGGTAGAAAGGCCCTGGAGAATATTCTCTCCTGGCAAACAAAATCTGGCGATTGGCCTAAGAATGAAGACACATCCCTCGATCCATTTTCTGGTGATGCGAAAAAGCATGTTGGTACATTTGACAATGGCGCAACATGTGGTGAGCTCCGAGTACTTGCTAAGGCTTATCGAGTAACTGGCGATGAGCGTTACAAGCACGCGTTTCTCCTCGGATTCGATCACATTCTTAAGGCTCAGTATCCGAATGGCGGATGGCCGCAGTTTTACCCGCTTAGCACCAAATATCATCGACATATAACATTCAACGATGGCACGATGATTCGACTGATGGAGTTTTTGCGCGATGCGGCCAAAGGCGGCGACTTTGAACTGCTCGACGCAACCCGTCGCGAAGCCGCAGTGATAGCGGTTGATCGTGGAGTGGAGTGTATCGTGAAATGCCAAGTTGTAGTTGATGGAAAGCTAACTGTATGGTGCGCTCAGCATGATGCTCAAACTCTGGCTCCAGTAATGGCTCGTAGCTTCGAACTTGCATCGCTTAGCGGCTCCGAGAGCGCGGGTATCCTAAAGTTCATGATGACGCTCAAAGATCCTAGCAAGGATGTGATTCAGTCTGTCGAGTCTGGAATTGCGTGGTTCAAAGCTAATAAAATAGAAGGATACCGATACGCTCGGAATAAGAATGAACGCGCGTTGATTAAAGATGATGCGGCCCCACCTTTATGGGCCAGATTCTATGAAATCGGAACAAATCGACCAATGTTCTGTGACCGCGACGGAATAGCTAAGTACAACATTGCAGAGATTGGTAGTGAACGTCGAAATGGATACACGTGGTATGGCAATTGGGGAGCCAGCCTTTTAGCAACCTACAACAAGTGGCCTTATCGGCGATAATCTGATATGGGACATTTCCCCAGTCTTCCTAGTTGGACCGTCCCAGGTTGATCACGATAATCGATCGCAAACGTGTTGGAGTACAGCTTTAAGTCGAAGATCATCTTGGATTTGCCAAAAGCGGCTGAAGCCTGAAGTCCAGCGCAAACCTGGCGCTGTCCAACTAGTGATTGGTTTTGGGGAATTCGTTGCATTGAGATTCGGTCACGTCAGGTGCTCTCATTGCGAGGAAGTCACTGGTTGGCGGTAAGAGCTTCTTGGGGGCGTATCGACGACCATGAGTTGACATGGTTTCGTTCTTCTAACGCCGGACTGAAATCCATTTAGCGCAGAATGATAACAAAGAATGCTTATCAATCGGTTTGCTTAAGTAATCATCGCAACCTGCATCGACGCATTTCTGACGGTCCTCTGCCTGTGCATGTGCAGTCAATGCCACAATTGGAGTTTTGACACCGCGGCTTCGCAATGTTTTCGCGAGCATGTAACCATCCATAACAGGCATCTGCATGTCGGTGATCAAAAGATCGTAAGGCGAATTCGAATCGCTTGCCTTGCTCATCATGTCCAAAGCAATCTTTCCATCGTCCGCAACGTCGACGGAAGCCCCTGCTTTTTTCAGCAGAAACGCGATCAATCTTTGATTATCCGGTCCATCTTCTGCCAACAGTATCCGTCCTTGAACCGATATCTTTTCCGGGCTTACTTTAACGGGGGAAACGGTTCTTTCTTGGAGTGAACTTAGCATTGTAGAACCGGCGACAGGAATCAGTGGCAGAACCAGACGGAAGCACGACCCTTTTCCTAGTTCCGTTCGCTCAAGTGTGACATCGCCGCCCATAAGTACTGCTAACCTGCGACTAATGGTCAAGCCAAGTCCTGTGCCACCATGTTTGCGCGAGACAGAGTTGTCCGCTTGCTCGAATGCTTGAAATAGCGAATGGGACTGTTCTTGATTGATGCCTCGCCCTGTGTCTTCAATATCAACTATCAAGGATGCTTGGTCGGATACTTGAGAGGCACTGACGCGTATGTCAATCGTGCCAGCTTCCGTGAATTTGACGGCATTGCCGACGAGATTCATAAGTATCTGGCGTAATCGAGTTGGGTCACACATGATTCGGTCTGGAACCGGTGTAGAGAGCTTTGCGTTGAGCGAGACGCCTTTGCCGGAAGCAGTAGGTCGAAGGAGGCGTTCGACGTCAGACAATACTTCGATAAGCGGTGTTTCGATTGACTCCAGGGTTGTTTTGTCTGCTTCGATCTTCGACAAATCCAAAATGTCGTTAATGATTGACAGTAGGTGTTTTCCTGCGCTTGCAATCGTATTCAGATCATGAATCCAATATTGAGGCGCAGTAAAATTTACATCCTCACGTAGAACTTCTGCAAAGCCAAGAATTGCAGTGAGTGGTGTCCGGATTTCATGGCTCATGTTTGCGAGGAACTCACTCTTAACGCGATTGGCTGCGTCTGCCTGATTCCGAGCAACCATCAGGGCATGTTCGCGTTCAACTTCGGCTGTAACGTCAGCAGATGTTCCATAGAGTCCAACAATTTTGTCTCGAGAATCTCTACGGGATCGACCTTCATATCGAACAATTCGAACATCGGATTGCGAGTTCCGAATACGAACATCCAGCGAGTATGGAGTCCCGTTGATTATTGCGGACTGTACAGCAGAATCGAGCTTTTCTGCATCTTCACGATACAAAGAGTCAAGCATTCTTCGATAGCTCGGTTGGGCTGTCGAATCCTCGAATCCAAAAATTCTGTACATTTGCTTCGACCAGTAATGCGTATCTGTTAGGACGTCGTATGACCAGCTTCCTATTCGCGCCAATGCTTGGGCTTCTTCAAGTCGAACTTTTGCTTCTTCGAGTTCAATCGCGGCTTCATGTGTCTCGGTCACTTCCTTCATATAACCGTGCCATAACGTTGAGCCATCTGGTTCGCGTTCAGGAACGGCATCACATGCAATCCAGCGAGTCGTTCTATCGTCACCAACGACGCGGAATTCTCTACTAAATGGCGAAAGATTCTTGGCTGAGTTTTGTAACGCGTCCTGCAGAGCCTGGTAATCTTCGGCGTGCACTTTTGAAAAGGCATCTATCAAGTCAGAGTTGATGAGGTCTTGTCGAATTCCGAGAATGGCCTCAATTTTATCGCTTGCGTATGGAATGCACGATTTGTTGTCGATTCCAAGTCGGTACAGATAGATTGCGCCTGGCAACTGGCTCGCGAACTTTGCCAAGCGTTGGGTAGCGACTTCTCTTGCT
>JAIYDQ010000231.1 GCA_027487375.1 Planctomycetaceae bacterium | reverse complement strand
GCTCCCATCCTTCGCCAGTAAAGCTCAATCGCCCCCGGAGTGCCGACTGGAGGTATGTTTGTACCTGCAACACTCGTCATCTGATCGTAAAGCGGTCCCTGCTCCATAAATGGTAAGATAATGGTCTGCCAGCCATACCCGTCGTCATCTAGATTCGAATACGTTCTGTTGACACCTCCCGCTGACCAAACCACAGTACTGGTTGCAAGCGGAGGCATTGGAAACGGAGCAGTCCAGATCGCCGGTGGAAGCTTTCGATACGCGCCCTCATAGTTCATAAGCGCCAGTCCTTGCTGACGTAAGTTGTTACTGCAAGTCATTCGGCGCGCTGCTTCACGTGCTTGCTGAACTGCCGGGAGCAGCAACCCTGCCAGCACCCCGATGATTGCAATAACGACTAAAAGCTCAACAAGCGTAAAACCGTCTCTTCGTAATATGTTATTTTTCACTTTGGTAAATCCCCACTACACTTCGAAACAACTGCCTAACTGTCGAACTCAAGTAGGCGACAAAATACATGTTCGATGGCACTCGTGAAATTCTTTCGCCCCAAGCACTGTCAAAGCAAGATCAAGAATTTGCCCCACTCAGTGCTTAGAAACGCGATTTATTAGCACGCGAATTGAATTGCCACCAATTATTTTCGGAGTCCCTTGAGTCGAAATAATTACCTCACAAACTTAGGCGGATAAATTAACGCATCGAGGGCTATGAGCGTATTAAGAAACAGTTAAAAACAACGCTTGATTCTCTTTTTTTACAATTTTTGTAATCGCAAAAACAATGCACCGACCTGACGGTCAAAATGAAAGCTTCTAGATAATTCGCCGATCAGGCAACTTCGAAAAAGCGAGTAGTCCCGCATTCTATCGCGATTTTCACGGCCCTTTCGCGAGCGGCTATACTTCAATGTAACAGCCGCACAGAGCTTTCCCCATCTACAGCTTCCCCGCGTCAATCTATCTACTTCGATCGCACGTAACGATGACCAATTCACATAGCTTTCGCCTTCGACGTTTTGGGCACATCGCCCTTGGTTTTGCGTTCCTTAGCCATGCGTGCGCTGGCGATTTTCCGGAACTACGCAATTCGGAAACCGATATCAACGCGACTCCCATGGTAGCAGCCGAAGTTGCTCTAAAGATGGAATTGCCCAAGGGTTTTAAGGCGACGTTGTTCGCTTCAGAACCAGAAGTACAAAATCCGATCGCGATGGCTTGGGATTCTGGCGGGCGTTTCTGGGTCGCTGAAAACTTTACCTATGCAGAAGCACAACAAAGGTTTGATCTGTCGTTTCGTGATCGTGTGTTGGTGCTGGAGGATGTAGATGGGGATGGTGTCTCGGACAAGCGAACCGTCTTTACCGATCAAGTTCAAATGCTGACGAGCGTCGAGGTCGGGCATGGTGGCGTCTGGCTCATGTGCCCACCGCACGTGCTCTTTATTCCAGATGCGAATCAAGATCTCGTGCCGGATGGTCCTGCTCAAATTGTCCTTGATGGATTCACCGTTTCGGAAGCTAACTACCATAACTATGCAAACGGCCTTCGTTTTGGGCCGGATGGTTGGTTGTATGGTCGCTGCGGCGCGTCGTGCCCGGGACTTATTGGAAGACCGGGAACTCCCGACAAAGATCGCTTCGCACTCGAAGGAGGAATTTGGCGATACCACCCAACTCGCAAGACAGTTGAAGTTCTTTGTGCAGGAACTACGAATCCTTGGGGACACGACTGGAACGAGTTTGGTGACCTGTTCTTCGTCAACACAGTCAATGGTCACTTCTGGCATGCGATCCCTGGAGCACACTACAACCGACCATTCAATCTTGATCCGAATCCTCAAACCTATCAAACCATCGATCAGCACGCGGACCATTATCACTTCGATACGGGCAAAAGCTGGATGCAATCGCGTGACGGTGCGGCGAACTCTCTTGGCGGTGGACATGCGCATTGCGGTGCGATGTTCTACATTGGTGAAGGCTGGCCAAAGGAGTATCGCGGGAAGTTCTTTACGTCCAACTTCCACGGACGAAGACTCAACCAGGAGACAGTCTCACGCAAGGGTAGCGGTTACTTAGCCACTCACGATCCAGATTTCTGTATTGTCCCAGATCCATTCTATCGAGGCATGGATCTATCGGTCGGCCCTGACGGTGGCGTGATGCTGATCGATTGGAGCGACACCGGAGAATGCCATGAACGCAACGGTGTGCATCGCACTAGTGGGCGGATTTTTAAGCTCACGCATCAAGACCATCTTGCCGTTAACAAGATCCCAAAAGTCGATTCCCTTTCCAACAAAGAACTCGTTAGCCTTCATCGTTCCGAAAACGAATGGGCGATCCGCCAAGCAAGATTGATACTCGCCCAACGATCGGTCGCAGGACTCGCAACGTCTGTCGAGCCCGACTTATCCGTGGCGATGAAGGACTTGCTTGCTTTGACGGTTAACGCGACTCCTGTGACTGCAGTTCGGGCCGCCATGACATTAGTCGCGTGTGGTCAAGTCGATCAAGATATTGCGAAAATGTGGCTTAACAGTCCAAGTGAAAACCTACGAGCTTGGTCGATTCGTGCAAGCTTGGATGCGATGCCAATCGATGATGTCTTCCGAGCTCATCCTACTGCAATGCCTATAGATGCAGAGTTGTTATCGAGCCATGTTTCCTTGGCCAAAACCGATCCTTCCGGATTAGTACGGCTGGCTCTTGCTTCGAACATTCAAAGACTTCCACTCAAAGATCGTACTGCGCTCGCGATGGGGCTGATGTCACGAGAGGAAGATGCCGACGACCACAATCTTCCGCTTCTCGTTTGGTATGGATTGATGCCTGTTGCCGAAGAATTGCCGTCGAGCCTGATCGAGGTCGCAATCGAAAGTAAGTGGCCTTTAGTACAACGACTAATTGCGAGACGACTTGCGGAGTCCATGCATAAGGATGGTGCGCCGTTAGACTCGCTGATCAATGCAATTACCAATAGCAAGAATTCTGACTTAAGGGCCACGATCATCTCCGGCATTAGCGATGCCATGAAGGGCTGGGCAAAGGCTCCCGAACCAAAAACATGGAAGGCATTTTCAGCCTCGGTGAAAGATGATGAGACAACTCTGTCGCCAATGGTCCGGGAGCTTGGAGTCGTCTTTGGAGATGGCCGAGCCATGACTCAAATTCGCGAGCTCGTACTCGACGAGAAAGCAGAGATTGGACTCCGTCGATCAGCTTTTCTTTCACTCCTTAACCAGCGGCCCGACGATCTCAACGAGATCTGTGCGAAGCTGATTGGCGATCAACGCATCAACACGATCGCAGCGAAAGGACTCGCACTCGACGATAACGCCGAGAACGCAAAGCTGGTCATCAAAAGCTTCGGTCGATTTCGTGGTACCGATCGGCCTGAGATTATCGCGGCAATGGTGTCCCGTAAATCGTTTGCATCGGAGCTCGTCAATGCGATTGCGAAAGGCACGATCGCCAAAAGTTACCTTTCCGCTTTTGATGCTCGTCAGATTCGATCGTTTGGTGACGAAGAGCTAAACAAACGGCTCGCAGAGGCTTGGGGAGAGACTCGTGAGTCGCCTGAGGATCGACGAGTTGCGATGGAAAAGCTGCATCGATTGCTAGCCGAGCAAGATCCTCAATCTGCAAACTTGAGCAAGGGCCGCGCGGTCTTTGCGGAGCTATGTGGAAAGTGTCACCGAATGTACGGAGAAGGCCAAAAGATCGGCCCAGACCTGACCGGTTCGAATCGATCCAATCTCGATTACTTAGTCGAAAACATCATCGATCCGAGCGCCGTGGTTCAAGCCGACTATCGTGTCAGCATCTTGTTGATGGACGATGGCAGGATTCTCAACGGTGTTGTTGTTTCGAAAAATGATCGAACGCTTTCACTGCAAACGCAGAGCGAAGTTCTGATTGTTGAGCGGGAAGAGATCCAAGAGATCAAGCAAACGAGCCAATCTCCGATGCCTGAAGGACAGCTAGATCAATTGAGTGCTGCTCAGATTCGTGACCTCTTCGCATACCTAAGGCATCCAAGCCAAGTTGCACTACCTTAGGCCAACAAGTAGCACTGGAACGGACCCTTTCAGTGTACGCACGGCCACTTAATGTGCGGTTTTGGCCTACTTTTACCTATCTTTGACAAATGATGAACCAGATTGGGACATTCCCGGCGGCTCCTAGGCGTTAATACTTACAGCCGTGAGTTTTAGTTCCTTACCCGAAGAACTGGAGTTTCTTCCCTATGGTTTCCCCTGTCCCCAAACACCATCATCACCACGCTCCTGCACCAGTTGAAACGCCACATGGCTACGCCTCGGTAACGGAAGAATTTGTTTCGCCGGCAAAAGGCTTTGCTTCGGGCGGGGCAGGATCTCTTGTCGAATCGACAGTCGTTGAATCGGTTGACGCCCCTGCGACTCGACCGCATCCGCTAGATAATCCAATGACCGTGAATTGGGGCCCGGCGATTTGGTTGGTTGCCCTGCACGTACTTGCGTTGGGTGCTCCATTCTACTTTTCGTGGTCAGGACTTGGGCTGGCTGTTTTGTTCCATTGGATGGCGGGCAGCTTGGGAATCTGTTTAGGCTTTCACCGACTGCTGACGCATACCGGAATGGATATGCCAGGCTGGTTGCGAAACGTGTTTGCGACCATCGGAACTCTAGCCGGTGAAGGTGGACCAATTTCCTGGTGCTCGAACCACCGCAAGCACCACGCGTTCAGCGACCAAGTAGGTGATCCTCACTCGCCGAAAGATGGCCCATGGTGGTCGCACATCTACTGGCTCGCTTTCAACACTGACGGCGGCGACCGTGCTGCTTACGTCAAAAAGTGGGTTCCCGACCTGATCAAAGACAAGTACTTGATGTTCCTAGAAGACTACTTCTTGCCAATTCACATTGCGTTTGGCGCCCTAGTAACGCTTGCTGGTTACATTGTCGGCAGTTTCTATCCGGTCGGAGGATTCTACCTGGCAACATCGTGGTTCCTTTGGGCTATCTGCTTACGTCACGTTGCCCTGCTACACACAACTTGGTTCGTCAATTCAGCCTCCCACATGTGGGGCTACCGAAACTACGAAACTCGCGATGAAAGCCGAAACCTTTGGTGGGTTGGTTTGATTGCCTATGGCGAAGGCTGGCACAACAATCACCACGCTCGACCACGCTTGGCCCAACACGGCCACAAGTGGTGGGAATTCGATATGACATACCAATTCATTTGCATGCTTCGATTCTTTGGTCTTGCCAAGAACGTTGTCGACCTGAAGAGCGTAGCTGACAAGAAGCAACGCTTCGCAGAAGAAGATCACCAAGCGGCTTAAGCGTTCGCCGAATCTTGAAATGACAAGAAACCGAAAGCTCGCCAGTCCTTTGACCGGCGAGTTTTTTTGTTGGAGTGTTTCACGAACTCTTGCGATTGAGTTAATCGGTTTCGGAGCAGATGTCGCAAGACATCTGAAGGCGATAGAACGACACTTAGGTTGATGTAGCTAACGATTGAGCACGATGACCAGTCGTAGGATAGGCTTCCAGCCTGTCGATAGCGAAACCAACTGGCTGGAAGCCTATCCTACCGCAATCTGACTAGCTACAGCTGCCCAAGGATTGCCCTAAAATTTGCAACTCCTTCCAGCGAAGTCGGAATTCTTACGAATTCCGCTCCCTATCATTCAACTTGTGCTCAAGCACTTAGATGTGCTTCCAAGTACCATCTTTAGCACTTGCCAAGATTGCATCACAGACCTTTTGAGTCTCAAGGGAATCGCGGAAGGTAGGTCCGACGGGCGTACCGGTCTCTAGACCCTTCAAGAAGTCTGCGACTTGATGAATGAAGGTGTGTTCATAACCGATTTGCAATCCTGGAACCCACCACGACTTCATGTAAGGATGATCTCCATCCGAGACGTGGATGCTCTTCCATCCTCGCAGTGGGCCTTCATCGCGATAGTCGTAGAACTTGAGTCGATGCAAGTCATGAAGATCCCAGGCTATCGAAGCGTTTTCGCCGTTGATTTCAAAGGTGTAGAGAGCCTTATGACCACGCGCGTAACGAGTCGACTCAAATAGAGCCAACGAACCGTTGCTGAAGCGTCCCATGACTGCGGCTGCATCGTCGATGGAAACGGCTTGCTTCTGTCCCGTTAGAGCATGAGTACGTTCCTTGACAAACGTTTCAGTCATCGCGGAAACGCTGTCGATTTTTCCATTCAACCAAATGGCCGTATCGATGCAGTGAGCCAACAAGTCCCCCGTCACACCGCTTCCGGCTGCCTCGGCGTCGAGTCGCCATGTTGCGGCACCGCCCTGAGGAACATCGGCGTTGATAGTCCAGTCTTGAAGGAACTGAGCACGATAGTGGAAGATCTTTCCGAGCAGGCCTCGTTCGATCAGTTGCTTGGCCATGGTCACCGCGGGCACGCGTCGGTAGTTATACCAAACGATGTTTGCGACACCCGCTTTTTCAACCGCGGCGCACATCTCTTCTCCCTCGGCGGTATTCATTGCGAGGGGCTTTTCGCAGAGGATCATCTTCCCTGCCTTGGCGGCGGCAATAGCGATCTCTTTGTGAATGTTGTTCGGCGTACAAATATCGATTGCATCGATATCGTCGCGAGCAATCATCTTTTTCCAGTCGGTCTCGATTGATTCGTAGCCCCATTGATCGGCAAAGGCTTGTACCTTCTCCGCATTTCGCGCACATACAGCCTTTAGCACGGGCTTGTATTCAAGGTCAAAAAAGTGATTGACTTGCGAGTAAGCATTCGAATGGGTTCGTCCCATGAATCCATAGCCAATCATTCCAATGCGAAGAGGTTTTTTTGCTGCCATCAGTAGAGTTTCCAATCAAGTAAAATTCGTGTTTGTATTCGCGCTTGTTCTCAGGGCGGGCTGCTTGCATTAAGCAGCGTCAATAAAATCGTCTGCAATCCTAAATTGTATTTCACATGTAGTAGCGTCTCTCCGAGACACGAAATAACGGCGTATCGGAGAGACGCAGTTACGTGAAAACTCGTTTACAAAGATAGCCTAAACTGCGGCCAGGCTGTCGTTGACTTCGATCATTTTTGCGAGGATTGTGTTCCATGTTTTGGGGTTCGACAACGTGTCGTTACTAAACATACATCCGTCCCAGCAGATGTGCTTAATGCCACGTTGCGAAGCGTCCTTCAACCAGTACTGCGAGCATTTTACGATGTCCAGTTTGCCATTTGGATCGTCTGCCGGGCAGTGCTTGCCAGTCTTGTCGTGGTCGCCAGCACCGTGGACTTCGCCATCGTTTTGAGCGACGTGGAAATCAATGGTCCAAGGTCGCAGCTTGTCAGTCATCGTCTTATAAGCTGCATAAAATTCGTCTTCCGAGTAACCTTCGTGTAGTAGCGCATACTCCGGAGCGTTGTAGCCCATCAAGTAAAGATAAGTGTGAGCCAAATCCGCTTGGAAACCGAACGACTCGGGCATTCCGACTCCTTCGAGAACATCTAGCATGTCCTTCCAAGAGTGCATTCCAGCCCAACAGATTTCTCCTTCCGCTGCGAGTCGTTCGCCATGATCTGCGGCAATCTTCGCAGCAAGCTTGAAGGTTTCAACAATTCGTGCGGTGTTGGCTTTGGGATTTTCAGCCCATTTAGCAAGTCCGAATTCAGCCGAGTCGACACGGATCGCACCGTACTTTCGCACGCCATGTTCGTTAAAGACTTTCGCAATGCGACATGCGACTTTAACAGCCGAGAGGAACTTCTCACGAGCCGCATCATCCCCCATCGCCGTGTCACCAACGGTACCACCCCAAACTGGGGCAACCACCGACCCGACATTAAAGCCGTAGCTTGCGATCATGTCTGCGATCTTGCGCAACTCATCATCGCTTGATTGCGGATCTGTGTGCGGCAAGAACAGAAAGTAATCGATACCATCAAACTTGCGACCGTTGACACTCGCGTCGGCTGTCCACTTGAGCATCTGCTCCAACGAGATCGCAGGTTCTTGTCCCGGACCATCGCCTTTCCCAACCAATCCTGGCCACATTGCGTTGTGTAACTTAAGCGATGAAGGCTTGCTTGAAGAACCGGAGTGCGAAGAAGACGGAGAGGTAGTCGATGTCATGGTAGGCTACTAAACAAAAAGGAGGATCAAATGAGTTGTAAGTTATTTGGGTTGGGCGTTTGGAAGGCTCAAAGATACCGTAGGATGGGACCATTGTCCCGTCCGTTTATTCGTTCGGGACGATGGTCCCAAACTACAACTGTTAGTTCTAAAGTCTCGCCGCGCCTTAATTCAAACTACTTGGTTGGCATGTTTGCGTGCACGGCAGGTCCAAAGTAGCGAAGTCCTACGAGGGGTTCACTTCCGGTGTTCGTTATGGTGACACCGCGAGTTGCTGCTTCGTGGCTGATGAATACTTCGTCTTCGGTGTTTTGACCGAATCGAATCATGGCTGGTGTTTGAAGAGCCAACTTACCGATGGTTCCCTTGCCTTGAACGGTGATCCAACCGCTAGCACCTGGGTCCTTGAGAACGCACTTCTTGCCGGGCTCAACGGTGAGCTCTTTTGCTGTGAAAAGCTGTTCGCCATCGATGTGGCCGTAGACGATCCACTTATCGGTATAACCATCACCACTCGCGCTTGTGTCGACGATTGGTTCTAAGTAGTTGCTGTCCTTGAAGTGGGTATCAACGTTCTTTTCCCAATCCAGTTGTCCGATGATGAAGTCTAGGTCCTGATGCTTTTCCTCAGGCATATCTTTCACAAGTAACGACCAAGGAACGTAGCGACCTTCAACGATCGATTGATACATTCCGAAAACATCGCTTCCCCATTGTGGTTCGTAGGTACATAGCGAACCTGGTGCATGGAGAACGCCCGGTGGAATCAACCATCCAGTGCCTCGCTTGAGTCGGTAGGCTCGCGAGAGATCGAGGATACCGTTGTCCCCTTTGTTCCAGTTTTCGAGACACTTACGCAGGTCGTCTTTGGTGGTGCCTGGCTCTAGGCCCATGAAGGTGTATGCAAAGTTGTTGTCGACGTTGTTGTATTGAGGTGGGAAGTAATAGCTCTCGGGCTTTCCTTCGCGACCAACCAACTCAGCATCCTTTTGCGATTGATGCATATGATGCGGGATCGGGCCCATGTTATCGAAGAACTTCGAGTAAACAGGCCAACGTTGGTACTTGTCAAAAATGGGGCTACCGATCAATCGCTTCCCAGCTTCCGAAACAGCATCCTTGAGCAAGAATTTTTTGCCTTCGAATAGGCAGAAGCTCAAACCTTCGTGCCAAACTCGTCCTTCGTTGGCTGCTTCGGTTGTGCTGGAGAACCAACGCTCGTCGATGCCACCGCGATCGGCTCCGAAGGCATATAGGTCGCCGGGGAAAAGCTTGATGCGTCTTCCCGGATGCAAGAAGCTCCGAGGAACCCATGTCGGAGTGAGCCGAAGAAGGCCTTCGCCGGCGTCGAGCGCTCGATCCAAAATTGCGGAGACACTGTCTTTATTCACTAAGTCTTCATCCAATTTCACAATACTCATGGAGTTGGCAACCAAGCTTTCTAAGGGATATAACTCGCGTTTTAATTACGGATCAACGGCTCAGCGATCGACAAACAGACCGACTTGCGTAAGTATTGTCTTGTTGTATTCACACTAGCTACCACTTACAAGGGTAGACTATTCGGGAAAGATATCGATCACGAAAACCGGACAAAACGCCTCAGGAAGTCAATCTATGAAATGGGAACTCATTAAAAAGCCGTCGCACTCGGAACGGGACTTACCCACAGCCGAAATGCCGAAAGAAATTGCGGTCGAAGGGGGCCGGTTTCTGATGCGGTTCCACCGGCTGGTTGGCGGGAAATCCGACGGTGTCGATGTTCTCGAGGTCAACACCGGAGCGCTTCGGGTCCTTATTCTTCCAACTCGAGGAATGGGACTCTGGAAAGCCTTCGCGATTCAAGACGAAAGCCAAGATTTCGGCCAAGAAATCGGATGGACCAGTCCCGTCCAAGGTCCCGTTCACCCTTCGCTGGTACCCACTCAAGATGCCTCTGGGATTGGCTGGCTAGAGGGATTTGACGAGTTGCTTGCTCGTTGCGGCCTGGAAAGCAACGGTGCCCCCGAATTCAACTCGAACGGAACGGTCAAGTATCCCCTTCACGGGCGAATTGCTAACCTTCCTACCTCCGAACTTTCTGTCTCGATTGATCCCAAGTCGGGCGTGCTGGAAGTTACCGGGACGGTCTACGAAACTCGATTCTTGGTGCAATCGCTCGAGCTCCGCGTGACCTACCGCTTCGAGGTAAACAGCCGAAAAGTCGGAATCACCGACGTTGTCACGAATCGATCAAGCAACCCAGCCACGATGCAGCTCTTGTATCACATTAATATTGGGCAACGCATTCTCGAGGCCGGAAGCAAATGCGTCGCCGCGTTGTCCGAGCTGGTTCCAAGAAACGAACACTCGGCAAAATCCGTCGACCGCTGGGACGAGTACGACGGACCCGTATCCGGTTTTCAAGAGCAAGTTTACTTTGCTAAGCCGCAGTCTAACGATCGCGGCTGGACGACTGTTCTGCTTCACGATTCAACCCAAAGCAGCGGAATCGCCATACGCTATGACACACGAACTCTCCCGTACTTTTCTCTTTGGAAGAACACGGCGGCAGTCGAAGACGGCTACGTCACGGGCCTTGAGCCGGGCACGGGATTTCCCAACACCAAGTCGTTTGAATCGCAAGCCTCGCGCGTAGTCAAGCTGACCGCTGGCGAGTCGCGGAGCTTTTCTCTGCAAATGGAGCCATTGATTCAGTCGAGCGAGATTGCCCGAGTAAATGAAGAAATCCACGCTATTCGAACTGCAAAATGCTGCATGCACCACCAACCAGTAGCTGGTTGGTGCGAAGGAGTTTAAGCAGCACGCGAATAGGGCGGCTGGTGAACTATCCGCAATGAAGTATCCTAACAACCTTCTCGCTGCCACCCGCTCAAGTCCGACACAGAGTCGAATTCAAATATGTCTTTTATCAAAGATCTGAAGATCCTCTACCATCTTGCCTTAAGACCGGTGCGCGGTGCTGATCATGCCCAACGCATGGAAAGCTTCTACTCGGGCCAGGCCGAAGGCTATGACGACTTTCGCAAGCGTCTGCTGCTCGGACGCGAAGAGGTTTACAAAAAGCTAGGCGAAGACCACCCCGGCGAACCATCCCCAGATAGTTCTCCTAGTGTTTGGGTCGACTTCGGAGGTGGAACCGGATCCAACTTGGAAGGGATCGGTCCGAACATCAGTAAATTCCAGAGCGTGTACGTCGTCGATCTTGCTTCGTCGCTTTTGAAAATTGTCGATAAACGAGCTGAAAAAAATGGCTGGTCGAATGTCAAAGCCGTCACTGCCGATGCGACCACTTGGACGCCGCCCGAGGGCTACGCAGACGTGGTTACCTTTTCATATTCGTTGACCATGATTCCCGATTGGTTCGGAGCGATCGAAAACGCCAAACGCATTCTCAAGCCGGGCGGAAAAATTGGGGTTATCGACTTTTATGTATCCCGAAAACACCCCGCAGAGAAACTCACGAAACACGCTTGGTCGACTCGAAGCTTTTGGCCAGTCTGGTTTTCAAGCGATAACGTTTTCCCATCCCCAGACCACGTCCCGTTTCTTCAACGCCATTTTCAAACCATACTATTGGACGAACGAAGATCGAAGGTACCGTACCTGCCTTTGATTCGAGCCCCTTATTACCAATTCATCGGGACAAAGGTTTAGAGCTAAACTTACCTAGTTACGAACCTCGTACTCGTACTCAGAGTACGAGTACGACTTCAACCGACAATGAAAATTGATCGAATCCACATCTAAGAATTAGACTTAATCAACTAACAAACTCTCTCGCAAAGAAAAACCAACTATGAAATACGGAATGAATTTGCTTTTGTGGTCCGGAGAAATCACCGATGCACAAGCTCCTCTGCTCGAGTCGCTTAAAAAAATGGGTTATGACGGAGTTGAGATCCCAACGTTTAACTTGGATCTCAACTATGCTGCTCTCGGAAAACTTCTTGATAGTATTGGACTCGAACGAACGGCAGTCACGGTTCGAAACGAAGCAGATAATCCCATCAGTCCCGATGCGAGTGTTCGTAAGAAAGGTGTCGAGCTCAACAAGAAAACACTCGACTGCTGTGCTGCAGCTGGCGTTCAAACCTTAGTCGGACCGTACCACTCGGCACTTGGCTTTTTTCCTGGACACAGCCGAACTTCCGACGAGTGGAAGTGGGGCGTAGAGAGCATGCGAGCTACAGCTGAACACGCTGGCAAAGTCAATGTGATGCTGGGCGTTGAACCGCTCAACCGATTTGAAGTCTACTTCCTCAACGCTCACGCGGATGCAGCCCAATTCTGCCGCGAGGTCGATCACCCGAATTGCCGAATGATGTATGACACATTCCATAGCAACATTGAAGAGAAGACGATTCCAGGCGCGTTCCATGCGATCAAAGACATGCTCTGTCACATTCACATCAGCGAAAACGATCGCAGCACACCTGGCTTTGGCAACGTAAGGTGGAAAGAAAACTTCGATGCGATTCGCGACATCGGTTATGACGGATGGCTCGTCATCGAAGCCTTTGGATTGGCGCTTCCAGAACTTGCCGCCGCCACTCGAATTTGGCGTCGCATGTTCGACAACGAACTAAAGCTCGCCGAAGACGGACTCGCCTTCATGAAGCAACAAGTCGCAATGCGAAAGTAGCCAAAGCAAGCCAGCCGCAGCTGTTTGTCCGTTTTGCTTTAGTTGGACAGCGCCAGGTTTTCGCTGAAGTTCAGGCTGTAGCCGCTCTTTGGCAAGTCCAAGATGCTACGCGCCTGAAGGCTGAACTCCAACACGGTTGCGAACGATTATCGTGCTCAACCTAACGCTGTCCAATTAGCAGACTGATCGTTTTGGTCTTAAACAATTGGTCTTAAACAACCAGAACTGAGTTATCGCAAGCTCATTTTCGTGGACTGAAGTAAGAGCGAATGGCTTCTAAATCGAAGCCATTCCAGGGATTTCAATCGTAGACTTTCCACCGCGTCCTTTGATGACTTTGACTTGTACGGGGATCAAGTCTGACATTTCTGCGACGTGTGAAATGACTCCTACCTTTCTACCTTGAGATTCTAACTGCATTAACGCCCCCATCGCCGTATTGAGCGTCGACGGGTCCAAACTACCGAATCCTTCGTCGATAAAGAGCGATTCAATTCTGACGCGGTTCGATGTGAGCGAGGCGAGCCCCAAAGCCAACGCCAATGAGACCAAGAATGATTCGCCACCTGAGAGCGAGTGAATCGACCTGCGTTCGTCTTCCATGTCACAATCGATGACAATCAGGTTTAGCGATTCAGGCAATCGCTCCAGACGATATCGAACGGCCAACTGCCGAAGTTGATGATTCGCATATCGAAGTAACACGTCGAGTGTCTTTCGTTGCGCGATGACTCGAAACTTTGCTCCGTCAGCCGAGCCAATCACTTCATTCAATTGAATCCACGGTTGCGCAGCATTACGTTGTTCTTGCAACTGTTTCAACAGACCAGCATTCTTTGCGATCCGTTGATCATCATTGAGAAGAACAAGTCGCGCGGCTTCCAAGGCTTCTTTAGCCTGTTGGTGATTAATTCGTTCCAAATTGGCAGTCTCGACAATCGCGGGTTCGACTTCCTGAGTCGGTTGCGTTTCCAAATGGGTTTTCAATTGCAATTGATAAACGTCCAACGCACCTTGCGCGTTGACCACCGCATCATCAATATCCTTGAGTGACTTTCGTTGCTCTTGTATCCACAAATCATCTCGAGCCAGAACTTCATCTAGTTCAGCAATCGAAAACCGTCGCACCGTTTGAGCTTCAAACTTGTCCACCCATCCGTTTAGCGCGGACTGGGCTGACTGAAGTTGTTCCTCTGCTTGCGAGGCAGCGAGGGTTGCGGACTCCAAATTTGCCTTGGCCAAAGCAAGTTGTTTCTCCAATGTGTTATTGGTGCTACTTAAGGACACAAACTCCTTCTCGATAACCTGCCGCTTCGCATTCAATTTCGATTCAACTTCCATTGCAGAATCACCGCCGAAGATCTGTAATCGTTCATTCTTAAGCCGTTCCAGATCCGCATTCGCTTCTTGGTAGTCCGACTCGCATCTGGAGAGTTCCTTTTCAACGTGACTTAGAGACTCCGCCAGCGGGCCTATCTCCGTGGCTATTTCCTGAATTTGCGATCCACATTGTTTCAGTTGATCGTCAACTTCATTAAAGTCAGCGACTTTAGATTCAAATCGCTCCCTTGCGGCAATTGCATCACGATCAAAATCGACTTGCAAATCGGGCAAAATTGCAAAAACCTCATCCAGTCGTTTGACGAGGTCCGCAAAGTTTGAGTTCGATTGAAGCAATGAGGTGTTCGCTTGCGATTGCTGTTGATCGACAAGCGCGTGAAGCTTCTCGCGTTCGGAAAATGACTTTTGTGCATCGTTTGATAGTTGGCGAGCGACTTCAAGGGCCGCGCGACACTCGGCGGTCGTTTTCATCGCCTCACGACAAGCTTTTTCCGCTTCTGTAATTTGATCTAGGGCACCTTTGGTTTTCGTGAACAAGGCTGTCGCAACGCTCAAACGATCATCATTCGATGAAATCTTCAGTATTGCTCGGACCTCATCAAGATCGATGCTCTCGGAAGAGAGGCATTCACTGGATTCGTTAGCCTGTTGAATATCCGATTGGCATTTGAGTATTTGTTGCTCACGGTTTTGAATGTTTACATTCAATTCCATCGCTTTCGATTGGAGTAAGTCTCGTTGCTTTTCAAACTGCTTAACAGATTTTTTTGCAGCTTTCACGGCAGTGGCATCTGCATCGGGTGCGTGCTCGCTGTAAGGATGTTCTAGAGATCCACAAACGGGACATTCTTTGCCATCTTGGAGACCTAACCGCAATCGCTTTGCGTGATCATCGATTGCAAGCTGAATTGCTTCTAACTGCTGCAATGAAACCTGAGCGGCGATCACTGCCTCAGGCAACTCTTTCTCAAGTAATTTTTCATGCAACTCCCTATCTTGAGCTTGAGCTATCTTCAGTCGATTTAATTCAATATTGAGATCAGATAATAGTTGTTGTTGTTTTGAAACTTCTATAAGTCGAAGTTTCAGATCGCCGGTGGCTTGCAATGTACGTTCAAGCGACGCTCGCTCGGAAGCAAGTTTTTCAGGATTGAACTCATTTTCAGCATCGATCGCTTCCTGCAATTGCTTATTTGCGGCTTGAAAAGATTCGTCCGATTCCTCTTTTTGTTTTCTGGCTTCGAGAAGGATTTTGTTGCTTTCATCAAACGAAAGGCGGACTTCTTCTAGAGCCTGAAGGGCATTATCTATCGCGTTCTTGCCATCGATTACACGATCCATTCTGTCCAGCCAAGTCGCAGCTTGCTTCGCAAGTGGTGCCCAACTTTGCAAGCTAGACTTGGATGTCTCCAATTCGGACAGCCTAGCGATAAGCACTGACTCCCTTGCTTTTGCTTCTTCATACTTTGACTTGGCTGCGACTTGGAGCACTCTTGCCCCGTTGAGCGACACCAACGACTTATCAAAGCGGCTGGTCGCGGGGACTAGGAGAGTGTCGAGGTGTCTCGCCTTGGTAAGTTCCGGTTCCATGGCAATTTGTTCAAGTTTAACTTGCTCCAGCGATTGAGCTGCTAGTTGAAGCTTTTCGATGATGCCTACGAGTTCGGAATCCATCTTTTGTGCTTGCTCAAAAGCATCGTTTTTAGCGAGAGACTTTATCCGAACCGACTGAATTGCTACTTCATAAGCCGTTCGAAGCGGCTTGACCTCGCGTGCGATCAGTTCAGTCCATTGCAGTTCGATGCGCTGCGGCGCAGATGCAAATTGATGCTGAATAGCTTCTTGTAATAACAGTGTTGCTTTCTGCACATCGCTCTCACGCTCGCTTCTTATTCGAAACCAATCGAGAATCTTTTCGTATCTTTTCAATGCATCAGTTGATTGATTCAGTCGTTCTTGAGCGACCTGCATGGCCGATTCAGCTGCAATCCGTTCCTCCCCTGAAAGTGGAGGATTTCCTGCTAATTGCGAGTCGATTTGCTCGTACTGTCTTTTCTCTTCGGCTGAGCGGCGGTGTACTTCTTGCGAAATCTTTTCAAACAATTCGGTGCCTGTCAGCGCTTGCAGAATTTCAGCGCGTTGCCGGTCGTCCGCTTTAAGAAAGGCGGCGAAGTCATTCTGCGCGAGGAGTACGGCTCGCGTGAATTGCTCGAAGGTTAGGCCGACTTTGTCAGCAATCGCGGAAAGCACGCCCAGCTTTCGTCCACCGACTTCAACCGCTCCATTTTCACCAACGTTTATAAGACCACGATACAGGACCATTTCAACTGCCTGAAGTTTACCATCGGCCTTTTTATAACCTCTTCGAACGCTCCAACGCGCAGTCCACACTTGTTGGTCGACACCAACGAATGCAACTTCAGCGAATCCATCAGCAGCGCCACGTCGAAGCAACGATCGTGTATCGTCCTGTCGTTCTCCTTTTTCATTTTTGTCTTGTCGAAGCTCGTGTAAACGCCCGACACTTTGTAATCGCGGTGTTGCATCGTAAAGGGCCAAGCACAAGGCATCCAGCAGCGTGCTCTTCCCTGCTCCGGTAGCACCACTGATCGAGAAGAGTCCCGCCGATCGCAAAGGCTCTTTCGTAAAGTCAACCGTGTGCGTTCCAGCGAGTGACGCGATGTTGTGAACAGAGATGCGAAGTATTTTCACGACTCGGTTCCCTCCGAATGCAAGACAATTTGCAAGACTTCGTGAAACGCTTTCATTACACTTGCGTCTGGTGGGGATTCATATTTTTGTTCATAGGCCCCCAAGAATACTTCTTCCGGTTGAATCCAATCGAGGGCGTTCTGATCTAGATCGGTATCCAGTAGATCCGTGTCGGCTTGGCTGCGCGGCGTCTCGACTTTAATAGATGCGAGACGAAGTGGCTTACCTTCGAGCGCTTGCTCAATCTTTCGCCTGCGAGCAGGATCGGGTCCCTCTTCGCGAACACGGACTTCGAGAAAGGGATACTGCTCCGGAGTTAATGACTCATCAATGGAGAGCGCTTCGAGTTGATGGATAACTTCCGAAAGAACGTCGCAAGATTTCGCAGGTACCTTCAACAATTGCACCGCACGCGGAACTAGAAGTTCTTCGGCAGTTACGAGAGCATTGTCGGAAAATGTTAGCTTGATGACTTGATGTCGATAGTGGCTTTCAGCAAACGAGAGCGGAATCGGGCTTCCACTATATCGAATGCGACCTTGATCAAACGATTGATTTTTATGAAGGTGCCCTAGAGCCACGTACACGATCTCGGGATTAAACGTTCCAACCCCGATCGACTCGGATCCACCGATGATAATTCTGCGTTCCGAATCGCGAGATTCATCTCCGCCGCTGACGTGGCAATGCCCCATTGCAATCAGTAATGGTGACGGCGAATGTTGAGACGCTAATTTCAAAGCCGCCTCCGTCACCTTGCGATAGAATTCATTTATTCCGTCCAGGTATGGATCCGAAGCGTCTTGCACGTAGGGGACATCGGATGGACGCAAGAATGGTACTGCGAGAACAATTGCAGCTACCTCTGATTGTTTGTTACGAATAGGAATTAGAAACTTATCGTATTCAATTTCGTTTTGATCGTTCCATACGACGGTTCCAACGACATGAATGTTCATCGAGCAAAGCAATGGTGCAGGAGCTTCTAATCGAGCGGCAGCATCGTGGTTCCCTGCTGTGAGAACGATTTGCATTTCGGGCAAAACTCGCGATACCTTCGAAAGAAAATCATAAAGCCGTTTCTGGGAAACAGCGGACGGATTAATCGTGTCGAAGATGTCGCCGGAAACAATCATCGCGTCTGGCTGATGCGATTCCAACGAAGCAAGTAGCCACTCTAAGAATTGAGCATGTTCAAAGTCGCGATCGAAACCGCAAAACGATTGCCCTAGATGCCAGTCTGCCGTATGAAAAACCTTCAACATAGAGTTTAAGTGCTAATTTGTTAGGAATTGCCCCTTGGCAAAGACTTCCGGCCAATTGTGCGATTCAATAGCTTTCCTAGGTTGGTAACCAATTGATTTGTCCAACTAAAAATTCGTGTAGCTGAATTCGTAAGAATTCAGACGTGGATGTCAACGATGACAAAAGTTAACGAGTCCGTTTGTCTTACGACATCTGCTACGAGTATAAGCCCCGTCATTCGTCTGAATGAAGCACTCGTCTGCAACTGTAAATCAGAATATCCGACTAAGCTCGAGTGTGAAGCCTACGAGAACATCGCCTCCGGAGACAGATATTGGGTTGTCGAGCTGTTCAACAGGCTTATTGGGCTGATAGATATAGACTTGTTTCTGGATCGGGTCGATCAACCAAGCCAACCGAACGCCATTATCAATGTATTCCTGCATCTTGTTCTTCAAAGTTGGCAAGCGATCCGTTTCGGAACGCAACTCAATCACGAAGTCTGGAGCGATATGCGGAAAAGCCTTACGTTCTTCCGAGGGCAACTTTTGCCATTTGTCGGCTTGGATCCACGCCGCATCCGGCGACCGTTTTTGGCCACCAGGCAAAT
The DNA here is from genome assembly GCA_027487375.1 of Planctomycetaceae bacterium. GTDB lineage: Bacteria > Planctomycetota > Planctomycetia > Pirellulales > Pirellulaceae > JAIYDQ01. The sequence continues at coordinate 25,260 of JAIYDQ010000231.1, read as the reverse complement.
CGAATAAGGCCGAGCTATCGAATACTCGACCTCCAGCCTTCACTGACCAATTACCAAGTTGGCGAGCGATCTCGCTGTTCTTGGACGAACCTTCTGCTCCTGCTGGCGCCATGATAACAATCTCACCCGTAGAATCCTGTTCAACGACCAGGTCTGGATTTTGGAGGACGAATTCATCGAAGCGGGCCAGCATCTGGTCCCTACTCTCACCGATCCGAATTCGCAGTTGAGCCCCAAGCCCGATCGGAGCTCGCGAAGCAATCCCGCTGGCCACTTCCGAAGCTGTTTCCAAGGTGTTTAATGTTGATGACATAAAGGCATTCCGCTTTTCTTGTGAATTCCCCGACTACCCATTGTAGCATTCGCCTTGGTCAATAGACAAATTCCCATGATCGACAGCGGAGAGCCTTTCAACTAGCATAAGGTGCAGTCCAGGACGCTCTTGAAGTTACTGGTGGTGGCGGTTTAGATCTCATCTTCCATACGAAGGCAACAACCATGGGTATAGGTATCGGTCTGCTAATTTTTGGCGGGATAGTCGTACTATTCTTGTTTTATCTTGTTTCGCTTTACAACAACTTAGTTGCCCTACGAAACCGATTTAAGAATGCTTTTGCACAGATCGATGTGCAGTTGAAGCGTCGATATGATTTGATTCCCAACATTGTGGAGACGGCTAAAGCGTTCATGACTCACGAACGTGAGACTTTGGAAGCCGTAATCAACGCGAGAAACACTGCCATGTCTGCAGGCCAGAAGGCGGCTGCGAATCCTGGCGACCCAAACGCAATGCAAAACTTGTCGACCGCTGAAGTTGCTTTGGCGGGATCGATGACCAAGTTCTTGGGGCTTGCTGAGGCCTACCCTGATTTGAAGTCCAATCAAAATATGTTGGCTGTGCAAGAAGAACTGACAAGCACTGAAAACAAAGTTTCTTTTGCGAGACAAGCCTTCAATGATGCTGTCGCGACCTACAACACGGCTTGTGAATCTTTCCCAGGCAACATCGTTGCTGGTTTCGGAAGATTCGAAAGAGCGAGTTTCTTCGAGATCACGGCTCAGCAAGAACGAGAAGGAGTCAAAGTCTCGTTCTAACGCAAGCGGCGATAAGAAAAGTACCGTAGGCTGGGACCATTGTCCCGGCCATTTTATTGTTCGGGACAGTAGTCTCTAACTACCGCTCGCCTAGTTGTACTTTGACAAGGAATAGCTGTGGACTTTTTCGACCATCAAGACCGCGCACGCCGAAACACGGTACTGCTCACGATCTATTTCGCACTGGCGATCATTCTGATTATTGCGAGTGTCTATTTCGCGCTATTGGCTATTCTTGTCTTTAGTACCGAGGGTACAGACTACCCGATTCAATTCGGTGGCTGGCATCCGGAATTACTCGGAAGCGTCGTCGTTGTCGTCAGCGTCATCATCGCGACTGGAAGTATCTTCAAGATATGGATGCTAGGTGGACATGGCGAAACCGTCGCGATCTCTTTAGGTGGTGTCAAAGTACCTGCGAATACGACTGCGTTGGAAGAGCGAATCTTGCTGAACGTCGTCGAAGAAATGGCGCTCGCCTCGGGGACTCCTGTTCCTCCGGTCTATATTCTGGAAGACGAAAATGGGATCAACGCATTTGCTGCGGGGACTAGCCCACAAAACGCGGTGATCGGTGTGACTCGAGGAGCAATCACCACGCTCCGTCGGGATGAGTTGCAGGGAGTGATTGCGCACGAATTTAGCCACATTCTCAATGGCGACATGAAATTGAATCTGCGTTTGATGGGATTGCTCCACGGAATTCTTTTAATCGCATTGATCGGCTATTTGTTTATCCGATATCTAAGCATGACTTCCTTCCGAAGTTCCTCCAGCAGCGACGATAACAAGGGAGCAGCAGGAATCATGGCAGCGTTGTTCCTCGTTGGATCAGCGTTGATCGTGATTGGCTACGTAGGAGTTTTCTTTGCGAACATGATCAAGTCTGCCGTGTCGCGTCAGCGAGAATTCTTAGCGGACGCTTCGGCTGTTCAATTCACACGAAACCCGAACGGAATTTGTGACGCATTGAAACGTATCGGTGGTTGGAAGCAGCATGCGAGGCTTACGAACGCGAGAGCTAGCGAGTCGAGTCATATGTTTTTTGGTGAAGGAGTCTCATCGTTCTTATTCGCAACGCATCCACCATTACCACTGCGAATCAAGCGAATCGAGCCGGACTTCAAGGGGATTTTTTCGAAAACAGAGCCTGTGACGCATACTGCTGCTGAATTGATCGATCCCAATTCTCTTGCAATGGCAAGAGCCTCTTTTGCTGGTGGCTCATCCGGAGCGGGATCAACAACCAGCGGATTCGCTGCGCCAACGGCACCCGCATCTGGTGCATCGCCACTGGGAGCTACACCTTTGAGCGCATCCGGTGAAGTCCATCGAGCAGCTTTGGCCGGTGCAGATCAACATGAACGCCAACCTGAGCAGGCAGTGAACCACATCGGTGAGCCTCGCCCAGAACATCTCACTCATGCGCACAACTTGGTCGACGAATTGGCCCCCATTCTATCGGAAGATGTTCGCGATCCTCTCGGAGCTGTCGCGATCATCTACGCCCTCTTGCTAGCTCCAAAATCTGACCCAGTTCGATTAAATCAGTTGGAAACGATTCAACTCCAAGCGGACCCTCGCATTAATCATGAGCTCAATCGAGTGATCAGTCAGGTCGAGCTCTTAGAGGACGAGCAACGACTTCCGCTTGCCTGCCTAGCCTTGCCCGCGCTCCATCAGATGTCTCCCAAGCAGGTTATGGCGTTTCGAAAGACCGTTCGTGCTTTGATCGAAGCGGATCGCAAGTGGACCATTTTTGAGTTTGCAATTCAACGTTTTATCTCCAAGCGACTCGTCAATCGTTTGGATGATAATGGTAAATCCAAAAACGATTCGACAGCCAGCCAATCTTTGCCTAACGCATTTCAGGTCGTCCTCTCAGCTCTCGCTTATGTCGGAAGCGAGGCGGATCATGCAGCCAACTCGTTTGCGATTGGTCTAAAACAGTCGCGGTTTGTCGGTAAATCGATGGCAATTTTGCAACGCGAGCAGTGCACCCTCAAAGCTCTGGACGCCGCATTGGACGTGCTCGAAAAGTCCAATGGTTCAACGAAGAAACGTATGTTAGCTGCATTTTCTGCCTGCATTGCGGCCGACGGGAAGGTCGAACTGAGCGAATTAGAGCTCTTGCGAGTAATTGCCGACGCTCTTGGGTGCCCAATGCCACCCATCATCGAGGAAACACTTGCCGCAGCTTGAGAATTGAAAGTATACTACATAGGTTGTAGTCCCACCTTTCACTCTCGGTCGAGCCTCCCCGGCTCGAATGAATAGGCTTCCCAATCATGGCGTTGATTTTTTCACCGCTGAGGTCCTCGATTCAAGCTTGTAGACGCTTCTCCGCGTTTGAAAAGCTTGTTGTTTTGGTCCTTGCCTCTCTGGTTTTAGTTACTTGGACCGCCACGGCCAGGGCTGACGGCGCGGCCGCAGCGGATAAGGTCCATTTCTTTGAATCCAAAGTACGTCCAGTTTTGGTACAGCACTGTTACGAATGCCATGGAGCAGACGAGGCAAATCGAGGCGGCGACTTTCGTTTGGACACACCCAGCAGCATGCTCAACGGTGGATCTCAAGGTCCAGCGATCGTCAAAGGAGAGCCTAGCAAGAGCCGTCTCGTTCGAGCCATCGAGTACGACGACTCGGAATTACAGATGCCACCCGAGGGAAAACTAAGTCAGGAAGAGATCGATTCGATCAAGCAATGGATCCAAGACGGAGCAGAAGACCCCCGGCCTGACGAACCTGTTACCACACCACACAAAAGTAGTTTTTCCGATCGGCAATCCCAAGCGAAAACGCACTGGGCATACCAGGCCTTCATCGATGCTCCAAGCAAACAAGAAGAGGTCAGTCTCAGTTCATTGGAGCTATCCAAGGAAATCGACAAACGCGTGGCAAGGAAACTCGCGAAGAACAACTTGAAGTTTTCGCCGCTCGCTAATCGAAGAACGCTGATCCGACGTCTCTATGTAGATCTTACAGGTCTGCCACCTACCTTCGATCAAATCGAGAAAGTCCAAAGCGACAAAAGCGAGGACTGGTACGAGAGGCTGGTTTCGGAACTGCTCGATTCCGATGCGTTTGGTGAACGCATGGCGCGACGTTGGATGGACGTAGCAAGGTATGCAGATAACAAAGGCTACGTCTTCAAAGAAGATCGAGAGTATCCCTACGCGTATCGATATCGCGATTGGTTAATTCGGGCTTTCAACACAGATTTGCCTTATGATGAATTTCTGAAGTACCAAATCATCGCAGATCAATTGGATCCCGAAAATTCAAAAGGGCATTTGGATGCGATGGGGATGTTAACGTTGGGACGTCGCTTTCTAAATAACAAGAACGATATCGCAGACGATCGAATCGATGTCGTATCGCGAGGATTTCTCGGAATAACAGTTGCATGCGCTCGCTGTCACGACCACAAATTCGACCCGGTTTCGGCAGCAGATTATTATTCGTTACGAGCGGCTTTCGTAGGCAGTGATGAGCCAGGCGGAGACCCGTCACCGCTTCGCATGATTGACAAACCGAAACAAGAGAAAGTCTTTGTGTTTCTTCGCGGCAACCAAGCGAATCGAGGACCAGTCGTCGATCGAAAATTTTTGACCGGAATCTTGGGCGAAGATGCGCCGATGATGTCAACCGGTAGTGGCCGTTTTGAGATTGCTCGATCTATGGTCGAGGATTGTAAGACGCTCACAGCTCGCGTCTATGTAAATCGTCTATGGACTTGGATTACAGGACAGCCCATCGTCGACACGCCAAGCGACTTTGGATTGCGTTGCGAAGCTCCGGTGCAACATGATGTTCTCGATCTCATGGCGTCTAACTTCGTTCGCGATGGATGGAGCACGAAAAAGCTGATTCAAGCGATCGTCCTAAGTCGAACTTACAAACAGCAAAGCAACCATCGCGAGGACGCATATGCGATCGATCCTGAAAATCGCTATTTCTGGAAAGCCAAGCGGCGGCGTATGGATTTTGAATCATTTCGGGACGCGTTACTTTTGGCGACAGGCACGCTTGATAAAACGATAGGTGGCCCAAGCGTTAAAATTGATTCGGCTCCTTTCTCCGATCGACGTACGCTCTATGCCTACATTGATCGCCAGAACTTGCCGTCACTTTTCCGTACGTTTGATTTCGCTTCGCCGGACGCCCATGTTGCGCAACGAAGCGAGACCACCGTTCCACAACAAGGATTGGTGTTAATGAACAGCGATATCATGATGAACCTGCTAGATCGTTTCACAAAAACGGAGACTCCCATCGAGGATACCGCGCAATCAAAGTCTGCGGACGCAGTCGGAGATCTGTTCAAACGAATTTTGGCTAGGGTTCCAACTCCCGCTGAACGCACGGCAATCGTCGAATTCTGTAAAGCCGCCATCGTTGAAATCCCACTGACTCCGGAGAATACCTGGCAATATGGTTACGGAAAGCTCAACACAGAATTGAATCGAATCGAAGCGTTCAAACCGCTTCCTCGGTTTAGCGAGAAAAGCTGGATGGGCTCTGATGGAAAGCTACCCGATAAGGAGCTTGGGTGGGTAAGCCTGTCGGCTGAAGGTGGCCATTCTGGTGCTGGTCTTGATCGATGTGCCATTCGTCGTTGGGTTGCTCCGCGAGATGGCAAAGTCAATGTACGCGGCAAGCTAGAACACACCCCAGAAAAAGGAGACGGAGTCCGCGGACTCGTTATCGCCAATCAAGATCAAGTCCTTGGTACTTGGGAAGTTCTCCACAGTGATTCCCAGACAAAAACCAAACCATTTACCATCAAGAAGGGTGAGATGATTGATTTCGTGATCGACGCGAAAGAGAACTCGAGTCACGACAGCTTCAAATGGAATTGCCAAATTCAATATGAGCAGGATCAGCTCACTTACGATAGTAGTAAGCACTTCATGCGAACTGTTCCACGATCACTTGATCGATGGCAACAAGCAGCACAAATGCTCCTTCTTTCGAATGAGTTTTGCTTTGTAGATTAAAAACCGCTGGCAGATTAAGGCATCGCACCCCATGCCCTTTGCATCCTCTATTTTCTAAACGAACTCATCATGTATCCATTCAATCGACGTTCAATGCTTTCTCGATGCGGCATGGGCTTAGGCGCGTTGTCTTTGCCCGGGCTACTCGATATTGCATCAGCGGATACGAAGACCAGTGGCAATCCCCTTCTGCCCAAGTCCCCTCATTTCCCTGCGAAGGCGAAGCATGTTATCCATATTTTTGCTAACGGAGGCCCTTCACAAGTAGATACTTGGGATCCGAAGGAAGCACTGCAAAAGTACGCCGGACAAGAGATGCCCGGAGGCTCTCCGAAAACGGAAAGAAAGACAGGAAACATCTATCCATCTCCCTTCAAGTTTGAGCGCTACGGCGAAAGTGGTATCGACTGCAGCGAACTCTTTGCGAAGACCGCGAGTGCACATGCTGACAAGTTATGTGTTATTCGCTCCATGTACGCCGACGTACCCAACCACGAGCCATCGCTGTTGCTCATGAATACGGGCGAGGCGAGATTAGTCCGCCCGAGCCTTGGATCATGGCTTACTTATGGCCTTGGAAGCGAGAATCTGAATTTGCCTTCTTTCATCGCGATGTGCCCTGGTGGGTATCCAATTCAAGAATCGCAAAATTGGCAGTCAGGATTTCTTCCGGGCATTTTTCAAGGGACTTACGTGGATCCCAAGAAAGGTGAAGCGAAAGACTTAATCGACTATGTAACGAATAACCGGATGACCGTTGATGGACAACGTAAGGCACTTGATCTGCTTTCCATGCTGAACGCAGAGCATCAAAAATCTCGCCAAGAAGATCCACTCATCGAAGCAAGAATCCAATCGATGGAACTCGCTTATCGAATGCAAAGCGAAGCAACCGACGCGTTTGATACATCTAAAGAACCCAAGCATATACTTGACATGTATGGCCCCGGTGTGCAAGCCAAGCAAGCTCTGATCGCGAGGCGATTAGTTCAACGCGGAGTCAGAATGGTTCAACTGTGGCACGGTGAGGGGCAGCCCTGGGATAGCCATGATCACATTGAAAGAGATCACCGCAAATTAGCTCAGGAAAGCGACCAAGCGATAGCCGCTTTGCTCACCGATTTGCAACAACATGGACTCCTAGATGAAACGCTTATCATCTGGGGAGGCGAGTTTGGCCGCACACCCACCGTGGAATTACCCAAGGAAGGGTCTAATCAAGGCACACTCAGTGGACGCGACCATAATCACTACGGATTTACTATGTGGTTAGCTGGTGGTGGTGTCAAAGGCGGCCAAATGTACGGAGCCACAGACGAGTTCGGATTCAAAGCCGTTGAAAAGCGTGCCCACGTTCATGATCTCCATGCAACCATTCTGCAACTAATGGGATTCGATCACACGAAGCTAACCTATCGCAGCGCGGGTCGAGATTTCCGTTTAACGGATGTTCACGGACGAGTCATCCACGATTGGATTGCTTAGAACAATTCTAAAGTCAGATTGCAGTAGGATAGCCTTCCAGTCTGTCGATAGCGAAACCGACAGTCTGGAAGCCTATCCTACAACTGGTCATCATGCTCAATCGGCAGATAAGAATCGATCTAGGGAACGTAAGCAGCTGGGTCCGCGATGCCGTTTTGTTCGAAGCCTCGAAGCCGAAGCAAGCATGCATCACAATGACCGCATGCTAATTCGTTGAACGCTAAACGATCGATGTCGCGTTGCTCGTCGCTGATGGTGACTGGGTCATAGCAAGAGAACGTCTTCGAGTAATCGACTCCCAGTTGAAGCCCTTGCTTGATGATCTCCGCTTTTGTCATCGAGATAAGCGGCGTTTGAATTCGAATCGGTTGGCCGACTTGCTTTGACGTATAATCCACGCCCGCTTTCGTGGCAAGATTCGCCATCTTTTCGTACGCTTGAATGAACTCCGGACGGCAATCCGGATAGCCACTGTAGTCGAGTGAGTTGACACCGATAAAGATGTTATTGGCTTGCAGAACTTCGGCCCAACCAAGTGCGAACGATAGAAACACTGTGTTTCTGGCCGGGACATAGGTGATGGGTATTTCCGACCCAATGTTGTCTACCGAATCCGATTTTGGAACAGCAAGTGATTTATCCGTCAATGCAGATCCACCGAAAACACTCAAGTCGATATCGACCACAATATGCTGAGCGACGTTTGCGGCTTCAGCTAAAGCTCGCGCCCGAGCAATCTCTCCACTATGCTTTTGCCCATAGCGAAAACTAATCGCATAGGTTGCATAACCGGCTTGCTTTGCGATTGCCAAAACCGTTGCAGAATCGAGTCCGCCGCTTAGAAGAACTACCGCGGGTGATTTGGATTGGGCCATTCAACACTAAACCTTTTCTAAGTGATCTTCATTGTGATCGATTGGGGGATCGGCTGGATGATTGCTTGGAATCCCAGTGGGCTTTCCTTCACGTAAGTTGGCAGTGAATTGCATCAGATTGGACTCATGTTCTATCCACCAAGCTTCTGCCGAGGCCTGTTGCCAAGGATAGGCTTCTTGAATTTTCTGAAGAACATCGATGATCGCTCCAACGGATCCGGGACGCAATGACGGTTCGGCTGAAACGCAAAAACCGATCAGGCGAATAAGCTCTTGAAATGCTTTCTGCCCAGCAAGCTCTCGATAGGATGATTGCTGGCTGGCCATCGCTTCTAACATCCCGTTGGGCGTCATTCCGGGAGCAGGAGTGTGGCCAGTAAGAAGATAATACGCAACGGTTCCAATCGAATAGATATCAATTTTGGGGTCCGCTAACCAAGGAGTTTCTAGTCTTTCGGGAGCCATGAATTTGGGCGTTCCAATTAAGACACCTGTCACCGTTGTGTCGCTGGAAGTGTTCTCGACAAAAGATTTGACAAGTCCGTAGTCGAGTACTTTGATAACATCAGCGATCCCAGCTCGATAGCAGACCATGATGTTTTGGGGCTTGATGTCGCGATGGACCATGCCCGTGAGGTGAGCCTCGCGAATTGCCCCACAGATCTGAACTAACATATGCAGCGAGCGACTTAGGGGAATCGATTTGTTATAAGCCATTAGCTCAGAAAGGTTTACTCCTGGGATATATTCCATCGCATAATAGAATGCGCCATTGTCAGAGAGTCCGTAGTCGAAAATGCTAATCGCATTCGGATGAACAAGCTTTGAAGCCATTCGGACTTCGCGTTCAAATCTCTTTGTAAGTTGCGGATTCGTCGACTGAACCTTTAGAAGCTTGATTGCTGCCATGCGACCCAAGAGCCGATGTTGGCCTTTATAAACAATGCCGAGCCCTCCTTCGCCAATCTTTTCGATTACTCTGTAAGCACCGATTTGCAGTGGTGGCTTTCCATAACGCAATCGCGCGCGAATTCCAGAAACAGCAGCCAAACTCAGAGCAATCAGCAGCGGTATCCCCCATGCGATGCGATTTACCCGATGAACGATCTCCAACGTTTGGAAAGCCTCGCTCTTGTTTTGTTCGACGATGATAGCAGCTTGTAATCCTTCATCCCAACGCCACGCACCGACTACAGCACGTCCCGCGAAATCGCGATAGCCCTCGATGTTGATACCTGGTTGTTTATCAAGTGCTACCCGGGCGGCCTTGGTCCGGACCCACTGCTTCACGGGATCATCTGGCTTGTGCCCAGCAAAAACATCTCCCCCGGGATCAGCGACTCGTACGATGTAACGATTATCTGACTTTCGGCAATACTCGCCGAATACACCAAAGTCCTTCATGCGGTCGACGCTTCGAGGTTCATTGATCATCCATCCATCGACGTCCATCAAGTAGCACTCGCCAGTTGCATCAAAGCGACCACTTTTGATGGCGGCTTCAAAGTCGTCGGTGATTCTTTGATCACGAATCATGAGCGCCGCAATGGGAACTCCATTTTCGTCATGGATCGCTGTAATAACCTGGACTTGAAGACGTTTCGTTTCCATCGGATACTCGGCGGTAATACGATTGTTGTCCATCGCGCGCGGTAGATATACAAAGGTCGCGTGAGCATTCCCTGGCCCTGCTTGGAAAACTCGATTCAGCTTTGCAGCACCTTCTGGCGAAACCCCCTGCCCGACCGCTATCGGAAACTCGCGACGATTCCAATCGCTGAGCGTAGTTCCATAGCGATTCCAAACTGCATAGCGCTGTCCCTTTTCTGCTGGGTCTGATTGAACCCATGGAATGCCTGATAGCGCATTGATTTCATTTTCGAGCAACTCTTGGGCAGGCGAATTCAATAACTTGGCGCGGAGCGCGTTCGAATCCAGAGAAGCATCTTTGCTTATCGCAACAAGCTCGGAGATTGCACTTCGTACTGCAGTTGAACGCCCCCAAGATTCGACCTTCAGCGATGCCGCCTGCTTCCATTGTTCAAGCAAACGTTGTTCGAGATCCAAAACAGTTTCGAGTTGTGACGATGTGGTTTCGGCAAGCTGGCTTTGCAGCATGGACTGCAAGCCCCAACCCAGCACCGCCAAAAACACCGACGCACAGATGGCTGCAACGATCGGAAAAAGCCTACGCAGCAACTTCGATCGAACCTGATAGAGGGCGAAGGTTCCGGTTCTACCAAAGGTCGATTCATCCGAGCCGTTCGAGGTTGCAACGGTGTTCTTGATAATCGTTTTAGAGTTATGATTGTCGAGTAAACTTCGAACTTCACGAGCGAGCTCGGGATCGTCTTGACGAAGCAACTCGAGCTCCTTGGCTTGTTTTTCAACACCAAGTTCAATGAGCCGCAGGAAGTGACCTTTCGCTTTCGAGAACAGCTCAGGTGTCATCAATCAAGATTATCCAGTCTTTTACGAAGCCACGCACGACTCATCTTCCATTCGCTTTCGATCGTTCGCGTGGATACTCCCAAAACCTCTGCAACTTCAGGAACCGTCATCCCGCCGAAAAATCTCATTTCAACAATGCGGCCCTGTCGCGAGTCCAATTCGGTCAGCTCCACAAGTGCCTCTTCAAGGGCGAGAACATCTGCGTCCTTCGATTTGGACAACGCCAGTTCAACATCATAATTGACTCGCACATATTCACCACCGCGTTTTGTTCGGGCGCGAGAGCGAGCGTGATCGACGAGAATTCGACGCATCATCGTGCTTGCGATTGCCAGAAAGTGGGCTCTGGAGTGATATACCGCGTTGGGTTGATTCGCCAATCGCATATATACCTCATGCACTAATACCGTCGGAGTGAGGGAAACTGTCTGCGACTCGTTGCTCAAATAGCTGTTCGCTAAACGCCTCATGGCGTCATAGGTTTCGTCTAAGCGAATCTGGTCTTCTGCGGAGGAAGTGCTCTTCTGTACACCGTCGACCGGCGGTTCTTGAGATTCATCGATTGTCATGGGATTGCGTTCACGTAACTGGCGTTCGGATCAGCGAAATCGAAGGCAATTCCTGTCGCCAGGCAACCGTTTGACTATTTCGTTGAGGTAATAAAGATATCCTTATGGCACCGCAAGGGGAAACTCGGTACCATTTCTGCTAAGCGAGGATAATTGCATTTTGCGCCTCTCCCCACCACCGGCTTCCTCCCAAGCTCGGGCATTCCAAGTATGCCAAAGTTTCTAGCGTTTTGCAAAAAAATGCTTCGGTTTATCGCAACATTCATCGCGTTATGAGAAAGAGAGCCTAATCGATACGGCTCCGAACCAAGGTGTTTGCAACAATTCTACGACGTGAGCGTAAAACGATGACCGAAACTTACCAATCGACTTGTTTTTGGTTAACTAGTCCTGTTCCGAATAAAGATAACACGAATGAATTGTCGAAGCGTCTGGCTTCGCTTTTCAGAATTGAACCTCATCAAATTGCTACTGACGCGGACTATGAAGTCTTACGTCGCCAACTCCCAGGGCATGTCGTTGTGCTGGAGACGACTGGCGCGGATCCTTTGACTTCGGCCGAATGTTTATCGGCTCGAATTAGCAAAGTACTTACTTTTGGAAACAAGCCGACGATCATTTGTATCGGAAATCGCGTCCCCACAGCGTTGATTGTGGACTGGATGCTTCAATCAATCTTTGCCTACGCCGAGATCGACTCACACGATGGTCGTGTTGCGGAATTGCTTAGAGCGGCGTTTGTGAAAGCAGACTCGGTTTTGTCAAAATTCGAGCGATTTCAAGTGCTTAACAGCCGGAAAGTCTCCCTGACTCCACCCGAAAAAGATGTCTTAGAGATGATTCTAGAAGGAGTTCCAAACAAAACGATCGCAACCAAACTTTCTGTCAGCCAGCGCACGATCGAAGCTCGACGCCACAAGCTCTATTTGAAAATGGGATCCAAGTCACTTCCCGGGGTTGTTCAATCGATCTGTGAATGGAAGGAGTTGGCAGCCCAGTTCGGAGGGCCAACCCCCAGCCAGCCCAGCAGATCGTCTGGTGGAGAGTCCGGGGGCGACTCCGCGCGGCCGCCAAGAGGTTCCAGTGCGGGTTTGAACACGGACCTCGTTCATTCCAGCGAAAGCGTCGCAACTCCAAAATTGCAAGCTACCGCCCGGCAACATCAACAGCTGGACGCAAATTGCTCGTGAACACAACTGCGAGTGCGAGTGTCTGTCTAAAACTTGCATTGTTTCGTTAAGAAAACACGCTTACGGTTTACCAGAAGTTCGGTTTTTTCGTAAACTGTGCGGGGAATCGCTGCTAGCTGTTGAAATCGCGATATTGCTTGGCGATGGCATTTGAGACGGTATAGCCGTAGCATGGCGTGACGATAACTGAGCCGATGGCGCTAGCCACGATTATCGACTTTGCCAAATTTTGCCCTGCGTCACCCGAGGCTTACCCCTCGGGAAAACTGGCGTTTTATCAGCAAGCCATAGCCCAGTACTCTCGAAAGACATAACGATCAATATTGTGAACACGAACCCGACCGATAATACGAAGGCCGATTTGCCGTCCGGAGCGGCATCGCATCAACCATCATCAGCCAGAAGCATCAAGATTTTCGACACAACTCTTCGCGACGGCGAGCAATCCCCCGGATGCAGCATGAACGCGTCGGAGAAAATGGAGATCGCTCAAGCTCTTGCTGATTTGGGAGTCGATGTCATTGAAGCGGGATTTCCGATCGCTTCGCCTGGAGACTTTGAATCGGTACGGGACATCGCGCTCAACATCCGCGGCGCGACTATATGCGGATTGGCTCGTTGCAACGACGGTGATATTGATCGAGCATGGGAAGCATTGAAGGTTGCTCAATCACCGCGCATTCACATCTTCCTGGCCACCAGTGCGATCCATCGTGAGTTCAAATTGCGAATGACTCGAGAGGAACTAGTCGCGCGAGCCGTTGCGGGGATCAAACGTGGCCACAGCTACTGCGACGACATCGAATTTTCACCCGAAGATGCTGCTCGAACCGAACATGACTTTCTGTGTGAAGTTGTCGAAGCAGCCATCGCTGCCGGCGCAACGACGATCAATATTCCGGACACCGTTGGCTATACAACGCCGATCGAAATGTATGATCGGATCAAACTACTTTTCGAACGCGTCCCCAACATCCACAAGGCGACTATCAGCGTCCACTGCCACGACGACTTAGGATTGGCGGTCGCGAATTCGTTGGCTGCTGTTCAAGCCGGAGCAGGCCAGATCGAATGCACGATCAACGGGATCGGTGAACGCGCGGGAAACTGTGCTTTAGAAGAAGTCGTCATGGCGATGAAGACTCGGGCTGATAAATTCAATTGCACAACGCGGATCGTTACCGAACGACTGGTCCCGACCAGCCGCTTACTTTCGAAGATCACTGGGATGGATGTCCAGAGAAACAAAGCGATCGTCGGTCGTAATGCCTTTGCGCACGAATCAGGAATCCACCAAGATGGAATGCTGAAAAATCCGTTAACCTACGAAATTATGCGGCCCGAAGATGTTGGATTCCAAAAGACCGACTTGGTCTTAGGCAAACACAGCGGTCGCGCGGCTCTCGCGGATCGAGCTCGTCATCTGGGTTACAATCTAACCGCCGAGCACCTTCAAGAGGTTTTCGATCAGTTCAAGATCTTGGCTGATAAAAAGAAGGAACTCTATGACGGCGACATTGTCGCGTTGATCCAAAAGCAAATCAGCGGGAAAGTGTTGGAGGCGTGGAGCCTAGTTTCCTTCGAAGTCACCAGCGGGACCTCACTGCAGCCCAAAGTGCGGCTTACCCTGAAACACGGAGCAGACCAATTCACCGAAGAGGTCCAAGAAGGCGATGGCCCGATCGACGCAGCCTTCTGGGCGGTGGAAAGAATCACGGGAGTGAAATTCGTCTGTCGTGACTACAAAGTCCGAAGCGCAACCGTGGGCCGCGACGCTCTAGGCGAGGTCACGGTGGAAGTCGAACATGACGGGGAATCCTATCGAGGTGTTGGGCTATCCACCGACACGGTCGAATCGACGATTCTCGCAATGCTGAATGCAGTCAACCGAATCGTCTCGGAAAAGGCAGCTCGAACTACAGCCCGATTAAAACCGCAAGGCTAGCTGGACAGCGCCAGGTTTGCGATGGAGTTCAGGCTTTAGCCGCTTTGGGCAAATCCAAGGTGCTTGGCGCCTAAAGGCTGTACTCCAACACGGTTGCGACCGATTATCGTGCTCAACCTGGCACTGTCCAACTAAGCTACACGTAGGCAAGCCTCTCCGTAGGCTTGCAGCATTTCTAAACAATTCCCCACAAACCCAAACTCTACCCGCCGTTTCTATTTCGGCGTCTGCGGAGAGACGCCGCTACACGTAGGCAAGCCTCTCCGAAGGCTTGCAGCATTTCTAAACAGTTCCCCACAAACCCAAACTCTGCCCACCGTTTCTATTTCGGCGTCTGCGGAGAGACGCCGCTACGTGGGCCGATCCCATCTTTAGCCTTACTAAGTATAACACTACAATACTTTGAGTTCTTTTGCTGACTTCCCCCGGTATATCTCACCCCTTGTGCTCTCCTCCCAGGCAGGCGACATGTCAAAAACCATATCTGGAACCGTGATTGAAGTTACGCCAGACGGTGATCTAGTCACTGATATTTCCGTCGACCAACTGAGTTCCGTACCTCATGACGAATCACTCAAAGTCGTAGTTGATGAAGAGCACGAAACGTTTGGACTTTTTCCGGCAGACCACCAGCAACCGCCGATGACCCTGATCGCGGTCCTCGGTTCCGACAATTCGCTTCGTCTTCACCTCGTCGGCGACTCAGCAACCATGATGCTTGGGGTTCGCAAAGGTGCACCAGTACTTCTCAAGTGGTAGTCGTGATTCGCGTGCGAAGCGGATCCGAATTTGAAATTCGATTAACTCAAACAAGATTTAGCTCCCAATTTGGTCACCAATCCTGACGAACTCTATCGAATTGATCGCGAAGTCGTTTGGCATGCATTTTCGCAAATGGCTGACTATGACGGATTGATTGTCGAGTCGGCAGACGGATGTTGGCTGACTGACATTCACGGCAATCGATATCTGGACGGCGTTAGTTCACTCTGGTGTAACGTACACGGGCACCGACATCCGACAATTGATGCAGCCATCATTGAACAGCTGCGGCGTGTTGCTCACGTAACTTCGCTTGGAATGAGCAATCCAACGACTATCGAACTTGCTCAAAGGATCGTCGACCTTGCGCCAGAAGGGCTAGATCATGTTTTCTTCAGCAGCGATGGTGCTTCTGCTGTCGAAGTCGCGATGAAAATGGCTTTTCAATATTGGAAACAAATCGATGCACCGGAGCCAAACCGAAATACATTTCTCGCAGTTGGGAACGCCTATCACGGCGATACAATCGGGACAGTGAGCGTGGGCGGAATATCACAATTCCATTCGTTATTTCAACCGTTGCTGTTCTCTGTATTGCGTGGCCCCTGTCCAGATACTTATCGACATGAATCGTCAACAGAAACGATTCCGGACGATTGTCATTGCGCTCGCAACTGCGATTGCTTGGCAAAGAGTACTGGCTGTAGGCTTGCCAAGCATTATCTAGACCAGTACCGACGCATCTTAGAACAGCACCACTCCAGTATCGTTGCGATCATCGTCGAGCCCTTAGTACAGGGAGCGGCAGGTATGGTAATGCATCCGCCAGGATTTCTTCGCGGACTGAAGGAGTTGTCGACTGAGTTCAATACGCTCTTGATCGCAGACGAGGTCGCGGTGGGAATGGGGAGAACCGGCAAGCTCTTTGCTTGTGAGCACGAGGACGTATCGCCCGACTTTCTCGCACTCGGAAAAGGACTTACAGGTGGCTATCTTCCGATGTCTGCAACGCTGACGACGAACAAAGTCTGGAATGCGTTTCTCGGTGATTACGCTCAATCACGAAGCTTTTCGCATGGCCATACCTATGGAGGCAATCCGCTTGCTGCAGCAGCAGCGATCGCTACCTTGAATGTTTTTGAAGCAGACGAAACCTTGAAAAAACTTGAGTCCAAGGAGCGTCATCTCAGTTTGTTGCTCGAACCACTACGAGCGCACCCGCACGTGGGCGACATTCGCCAGAAAAGCTTGATGGCAGCTATCGAACTCGTTTCTGACAAACGAAACAAGACGGGATTCCCGTGGGCCCAACGTCGCGGTAAAGCCGTTTGCGAAGTAGCGAAAAGACACAACGTATGGTTGCGCCCAGTCGGAAATACAGTTGTCATCATGCCACCACTTTCAATAAACAACGACGAGCTAACGCAAATAGTTAATGCGATTAAAGCGGGCATCGATGAAACTCTCGGTGCACAGCCGTAGTTGTTGAGATGTTTAAGTGACCGTAGCGAGAATGAGAAGCAAACCCTGGGCGCTTTCGCAAAGAACGAACGCAACGTCTATACGCTCAAACATAGAAAAGTCGTGCCCGAGAGCCAACGAACCGATGTGACTTCCTAGAAGGCGAATCGAAATTCAATTCGATTGCTTCGCGCTATGAAGTTATCTAGGACTCGCCATTTAGATGGCTTCCGACCCACGCTCGCCGGTTCGGATACGAATGCAGTCATCCATTGGAAGGACGAAGATTTTGCCGTCTCCGATTTCTCCTTTTTCACCGGTCTTTGCGCCCTTCAAGATAGCCTGGATGGTCGGCTCGACGAACTCTTCGTTGACTGCGATCTGCAACTGGACTTTACGGAGCAGGTTGATAGCAAAATCGGGTCCTCGGTAGGAAGACGCTTGGCCTTTTTGTCTGCCAAATCCTTGACAGTCCACCACCGTTAATCGAAAGACTTCAACTTCTGTGAGAGCTTCCTTGACCGCTTCAAGGCGGCTAGGCTGAACAATAGCAATAATCAATTTCATCGTGAGACTGCCATTCTCATTGGAGTTGTAATTGACTTCGGTTCAACTGTTTGTTTTCTACGGCAAGCCACGCCAGCAAACCCTTCTGGAGGTGCATTCTATTCCCTGCCTGGGGAATAACCAAGCTTTGGTCGGAGTCGATCACTTCATCAGTGATTTCTTCACCACGATGTGCCGGCAGGCAATGAAGTACCTTACAGTGCTTGGGGGCTTGGGCCATCAATTCACCGTTGACTTGAAAGGCAGCGAAATCCTTCTGCCGCTCTTTAGCTTCATTCTCCTGTCCCATGCTGGTCCACACATCCGTGTAGACAAAGTCAGCACCACTTAGCATGGATTTTGCGTCCGTCGACTGAGCAGCATCCAAATCATCGCAATCGGCAGCTACCTGGTCTAACCATTCTTGTTCGATATGGTAGTCAGTAGGCCCCAAGAGTCGGAACTTCATTCCAGCCAACCCACAAGCATGAAGAACCGAGCGAGCAACATTGTTTCCATCGCCGACGAAGGTCAATTGCTTGCCTTTCAAGTCGCCCACGGCTTCGCGCATCGTCATCACATCGGCCATCGCTTGGCATGGGTGAGCACGATCTGTCAAACCGTTAATGATTGGTATGCAATTGAACGAGGCGAGTTCGACAACCGTATCGTGTGAAAACGTCCGACAAACCACGTACTGACAATATTCGCCTAAGACCCTGATGAAGTCGCTGGCTGTTTCACGCTGTTGCCATCCCACGTCTTGAGTGAGGTACAATGGAGTTCCGCCCAGCTGTGTAACGCCTGCTTCGAAGCTCACGCGAGTTCTTAAGCTCGGCTTTTCAAAAAGGAGAGCGAGTGTCTGCCCTTGGAGAAGTGGCTCACGGTAGCCAGCTGCCCATCGTGCCTTGAGATGCCGCGCTATTTTTTCAACGTCGTGAAACTCTTCGCTTGTCAGATCGAATAGTGTTAGTAAATGTCTCATAGAAGCTTACCTATCGCGTCGTGCAACTATCTCCGTTCCAACACCCGCCGTGGTGAAGATTTCTAAAAGCAACGAGTGCCGTAATCGTCCGTCAACAATGTGGACTTTTTTCACTCCGCGTCGAAGAGTCGCCAAACATGCCTCGACTTTCGGAATCATGCCGCCAACGATGACACCGGACTGAATCAATTCTTCCGCTTCATCCGCAGTCAAAGAGTGAATCACGCTATTGGGATCATCTTTATCGCGGCGAACTCCATTGACGTCGCTAACATAGATTAGCTTTTCCGCTCCCAGCGACTCAGCAACTGCCATAGCCGCCGTATCCGCGTTGACGTTGTACTTTTGACCATTTTCGTCAATCGCCATCGATGGGATCACCGGAATCTGCTCAGTGTAAGTCATCGATTCAATTGTCTGCCGATCCACGCGAGTAACATTTCCGACGAACCCCAAGTCGATAGGAGCCTGTCCCGGTTCTTCGAGCATTAACTTCTCTCCAAAAAGTACTTGCGTCGTTTTGAAGTTGAAGTTCATGGCTCGTCCGCCAAGTCGTTCGATTTCCGCGGTAAGAGATTCATTGACTTCACCGGCAAGAACCTTCTCCACAATTTCGAGCGTCTTGGCATCGGTCACACGTCTGCCTTTCACCCAAACCGGTTCAATTTTGGCTTCTTCCATCGCTTTGTTAATCGACGGTCCGCCTCCATGAACAATTACCGGTCGCATCCCAACCGATTCCATAAAGATGACGTCCAGCAGAATATGGTGCATCGACTGCGTGTCATCCATCAAGGAGCCGCCAAGCTTGATAACCGTTGTTTTGCCACGAAATCGCCGTATCCATCCCATCGCCTCGATGAGTGTATCGGCTTTGGCAATCGCTCGTAGGGCTGCCTCGTTTGCTGGTGGTTGGTTCATGAAAGATGGATGTTCAACAGAAAACGCCCAGCACAAGCCACTTGATAAATTAGGGCTCGCTGGGCGTGGGAAAACCCCCAAGTTTAGTTGATGAGAGTCCGCTTTGTCAACCTAGCCAAGCAAATCGCCATGGCAAGTCAGTCTTATAAGCAAGGCGAATAGCCAATGGGCGTAAGCCCACGGTTTCCTCGAAACCGAACGCTGACGAGAGCGTCCCGCTTCGCGTTTGACGTTAGTTCGTACTCGTACTCGATGAAATCCCGAATCGACCGCAAGCCGATCGGGTACGAGTACCGGCTGACGCCTGAATACGAGTACGAAAATGCAGAAATACAGGATTTCTAAGCAGGACGCACGCTCTTGCGTTTCGGCTCATTTGCGCAACTTGAATAAATGACCGGTCCTGAGCAAATCGCTCCACGTGGCAACTTGCTGAGCGAATCGTTCTGCGGCAACCAAAAGGAGCGAAGATTTGGAACACTTCGCTCAGCTCCGGTCCTCCTACAAAACCAGATGCCGGAGCCATTTTTCGTTGTTTGGCTGAGGAAAATCGACTCGGTAGTGGACACCCCGGGACTCCTCTCGAGTAATCGCAAAGGAAGTCATCATCAGCCCTACCGTCAGCAGATTCTGCAACTCCCAGCCTTCGATAGAGTCAAACGACTGCGATAATACAAAGCTCGATAAGTGCTTTGTCGAGTGGAGCGCCTCGGCCAGTCGATTCGCCTTTCGCTCGACCCCCACGTTTCGCCACATCACGCTTCGTAGCGAATTTCGGATGTCGGCGATATCGATGCTGTCGGGAGCATGTCGAGTGCTGCTGCTCTGAATCGGGAGAACTCGAGGCTCGCCGCTAGCGTCACTTGCGGAAGCCAAAGCTGCATTCGAAGCAGACTTACCTGCCGCAGCACCATAAACTAGCCCCTCAAGCAAACTGTTGGACGCAAGTCGATTCGCACCATGCAAACCACTACTAGTGACTTCGCCAGCAGCCCACAAACCTGGTAACGATGTTGCACCAGAAATATCAACAGTGGCTCCACCGACCATGTAGTGTGCACCAGGCCGAACGGGAATATTGTCTCGAGTAATATCCAGTTCAAACCCTCGGCAGACAGCATCTATTCCCGGAAATCGCTTTCGCACGTGGACCGGATCAAGATGCTTTAGCGTAAGGTACACGCAAGGGCTTTGCGTAACCTCCATCTGCCGAACAATCGATTGGCTAACAATATCTCGCGGAGCCAATTCGAGTCGTTTATCGTAGTCACCCATAAATCGATAGCCTTTGGAGTCGACCAGATAAGCTCCCTCACCTCGTATGGCTTCCGTAATCAATGTTCGCGACGAGCCCGCAATATAAAGAACCGTCGGATGGAACTGCATGAATTCCATGTCACGCATCTGTGCCCCAGCACGAAACGCCAACGCGTGACCATCACCAGTCGCAACACGAGGATTTGTCGACTCACGAAAGACTTGTCCACAGCCACCCGTGGAAAGGATTGTTTCCTTTGCCCACACCAACATCGGAGCAGAACCATTACGAGAGAGTACCGCTCCGACGCAACGTCCTTCGTGTGTCAACAAATCAATCGTAAAAGTAGACTCCCATATGTCAATGTTCGGCATACTTCGGGTTCGTTGCATCATGGCTCGCATGATCTCTTTACCGGTCGCATCACCAAGAGCGTGAATGATTCGTTGATGCGAATGCCCTCCCTCACGACCCAAGATCAAAGAACCATCATGCGAATCAAATTGTGTTCCCCATGCCATGAGTTCGGCAACGCGCTTGGGAGCATCCCGAACTACCATTTCAACAACGTCTGTATCACACAGGGAACCTCCTGCAATCAGTGTGTCCGCAACGTGATTATCAAATCGATCCTCTGGGTCCCATACGCTCGCAATACCGCCTTGAGCATATGCACTATTGGATTCCTCTAGCCTATCCTTCGTCACCACAATCGTTTGAAGAGCCGGATCAATCTCATGAGCCGCACGAAGCCCCGCCAGCCCTCCGCCGATGATCAAAACATCGGTGAAATAGTGAGTCATTCGCTTAGTGTTTATCGGCACCAGATAACGCGGAATCATTTCCCGCCAGTCGGCTTCGATCTGAAGTTCGGGAAGAAGTTCAGGAGACAATCGCGTCTTGGAATCGAGCATTGGGAAGTGATTCGTTGGGAGTGATTGAAGAGGCGCGTTTTTGCAAGTCCCGCGTCGATTCGTTTGACAACTTTGGAGACGTCTGCGGAGAGACGCACCTAGGTGGAAGGGATAACTGCGGCCGCGGGCTTTGGTGGGGCGTTCGAAAGAGGAATCTCGCGACCGTCATACTTTCGAATGATAATAGTGTCGAGGTTAAAAGCAGGGCGATCGGCGGTTACTTGGTCTACGATCAATTGACCTTTGTCCTTGCTTCCAACGACTTCAAACAAAATCACATCCGGATTACCGTTCGCAAGGGTCGCTGAATAACTCATAGTGCAACTTTGAAGTTCGCCAAGTTCGGCTTCGATGACCGGGTGCCCTTTCAGTTGTCGTTGTAGATCTGCCCCCAAGTAGTTTGGCGCTACGGATGCAAACATAAATACAAGACTGCTAATAATCAAAAAAAGAACCGCCGCAACGATCCCAATCCGACGGATCATGGCATTTTGCGAGCCAAATGTTGACTTATTTGAAGCGGACGGTGTGTCTGAGGTGGTGTCGTTCATTGTAATACTTGTGAAAGAATTCAAAGGGCTCGAAAAGGCTGCCGCTGATTAAGTTATTTGGCTAATCAAGTGATCGCAACTTGCTTTGTCTCGTAGTTTATATAAACGGTCCTACCAGCAAGAAGGCCTGTTCCAAGTAATGGAAGCCTTCCCTCATTTTCGATAACTTGGGCTGGAACCTTTTTTCCGAACCACTCGACAACACTAAAATACGATTCCATAGCCACTTTGGAACCGTCTGCTAGGATCGCTTCTGTTTCCACTAAAGAGTCAAGTTCCAACATGCTGATTAGATCTTTCGAAAAAACTAGATGTCCGTCGAACGCAGTATCGATCCAAACAAGAACTTCTGCAACTTTGGAATCCAGACCACTGGCCACCTTAACGGAAATCAATGCCCGGTTCCGTTCATCCACAAAACCCATCATGGAGAAAATGCCCCGATGTGAAATGCCGCCTCGTGGCCAATTCGGATCACAAAAGACTTTCGGTCTGGAAAGGCATTTTTTGCTGCTAATGCCACTTCCAGAAATGTTTTCCCCAAAAAGAAGCGTCGGGATGATGGTTCGATCGCAACGTACTCGTCCCTATGATCGTGCTCCAATCGAGAACGTAAGTCCTCCTCGTAAACCTTCTTCGCTGATTCCGCTACTGACATTTCAAATCCCCTTGCTAGATTTCTGGGTCAGGTCAACTGTACAGTACTGATGTAGAGTCGGAAACCTCAACAAATACCGGACGGAAAATCGATTGCATCGAACTTAACTTGCTGTCACTGTTTCTCGAAATGGATGCCTCAATCGCGGCGACTCAATGAATTGTGCGAAGGATACAGGTACCCTATCGCAAGCCTCGAGAAAGCCTTACCTCCGACAAGCTAGCCCTTGAACATGGCATCGGTAGTAATCGGTCCTCCCTTATTATTGTATACCGAAGTCACCTGCTGGGGCGAATCGGCGGAGTGCAACTATTGGTTCCGAATCTCATGCCAAGGGCCTTACCCAGCGACATAGGTACTCGCCGAAGACAAATTCGATTGAGGCTTGAGCGTTTGCACGAATTCTTGGACTACCTTACGCAGATAAATCTCGGGGTGAACGTGAGGTCGCACTTCAAGAAGACGCCGCTGAGCCGACTCGGGCGTCATGTTGCGATACTTGATCAACCAGCACAAAACGACTGTCGCACTTCTGGCTCGACCGGCTTTGCAATGAACGTAAACTTTCGCTGGAATTGAAGAAGCGGTTTGTAATCGAGCTTGAATGTATTCAACGCCCTGTACGACTTGCTCAAGTGTCGGGGCTTGAAAGTCTGTGGTCGGCAACCACAGTTGATCAATCGAATGCTTCTCGTATAAGTCCACCGGACCACGATACTCTTCGCACATATTTACTACAGAATTGACATTCATTTGTACAAAATTCGCAACGTCGCGGCGAAGCGGCCTAGCCCCCAATAACAGCCCTGGCTCTACCTCGTCCCACCAATTCCTCGCCTTGAAGATACGCCCCAGAAGCAAGTTCCATGCATATGTGGGGAGAAAAACGAGTCGTGCAAGTTGTGGATTCAAAATGCCAGCGTTGGATAGTTGGATGTTGCAATAATGAAAAGCCGGTGAAAGCCAATAAAAGAAACTGCTTCGCTATTGAATTCACTGACTTGACGTGATTATAGTATGTTATCGGGTTGCGTGACGCACACGCAACAGGGTCGTTTCAGTGCCGCAATTATCCATTCTTGGCTCAAGCGTGATGGTTGCGGTCGGATTCGTTTTTGAGAGGAGGTGATTAGGTGAATAGTTTCTTTACCGGCCAATGGGGTGGCGATTCTTAGAACGCCGGCGGGCTGTCTAAGGTTACAGCCGTCACTCCAACTCGTAGGCTAACCTCCTTTCGAGCTCCTACGAGAGACTTAGTCGCCCGGGTCTGCGTGCATAACGCAGACCCGGGTTTTTTTATGGAAGCAAAGTGTGTAACGCTTTGATTACCGTAAAAATTGGGGCTGCTTCATTCGTATAAATTCAGATCTCGATGAAAACAATCGCTGACGCTTTTAGATCAGGGCAAGTCAGTTTTTCATGCTGGGCAATGAGCCGTGAGCGCTAGCTCCGGATTTTCCCATAGCAACCCGGAGCTAGCGCTCACGGCTCTGTCCATGCTTTGAATAACTGCATAGCCCTAGCCTTCAGATGTCTTACGACATCCGCTACGGATAAAACAAAAAACACCACCCGGTGGCATCCGCCCAACGGTATAGGGTTTACTCGTCGGTTACACAGCCTTCGGAAGCACTTTTGACATTCTTGATGTACTTATAAAGTGTTCCGCGAGTTGCCTTGAGTGGTGGGGCGACCCACGCGGCTCGGCGCTTTGCCATCTCCTCATCGCTGACAGCTACGGCAAGTAAGTTTTTATTCGCATCCAGAGTAACAATGTCGCCATCTCGAACCAAAGCGATCGGCCCGCCAACTTGAGCTTCAGGAGTAACGTGCCCAACAATGAATCCGTGACTACCGCCCGAGAATCGACCGTCGGTTATCAATGCAACGTCGGCTCCCATCCCGGCTCCCATGATGGCCGATGTCGGTGTCAACATCTCTGGCATTCCCGGTCCACCCTTGGGACCTTCGTAACGAATAATAATGACGTCCCCTTTTTTTATCTGGCCGTCTTCCAGAGACTTGATCATCAATTCTTCACTGTCAAAACAACGTGCTGGACCGGAGAACTCAAGCCCTTCTTTGCCAGTAATCTTTGCAACCGAACCTTCAGGAGCCAAGTTTCCTCGAAGAATCTGAATATGTCCGGTCTTTTTAATCGGGGCTTCGATCGGCTGAACGATCTTTTGACCAGGTTTCAAACCAGGAAGATCCGCAAGATTCTCTGCAAGCGTCTTCCCCGTACACGTCATGCATGATCCGTCGAGAAGACCTTTGCTGAGAAGGTACTTCATGACAGCTGGAGTACCACCGATCGAGTGTAAGTCTTCTTGTACAAATTTCCCGCTCGGCTTGAGATCCGCTAAGAAAGGAATTCGATTGCTGACGCTTTGGATGTCATCCAAAGTGAGCGAGATGTCAACACTTCTTGCCATCGCAATTAAGTGAAGTACCGCATTCGTGCTACCACCAAGTGCAACCACCACTACCATGGCGTTCTCAAAAGCAGCGCGAGTCATAATGTCGCGTGGCTTGATATCCAGCTTCATCAAATTCAAGACGGCTTCCGCAGCGCGACGACACTCGTCCTTCTT